>JAWUXW010000018.1:0-17352 GCA_034111125.1 Paraglaciecola sp. | reverse complement strand
ATCACATCGACGCGGATCTACCAAACCATTTGGCAATGATAATTCAAATTGCACAGAACCGCAGTGACATGAAGCCTTGTGAATTGGTTGAATATCCATATTTATAAACACCTAAACTCGAGAAAGTTATAACGAGGATGCAGAAAATCCCTCAACTTAAAATTCAATATAAAAATTGGCCAAAACCGACCCTAAAAACGTGTTGCTACGTAAAATCTGGGTAATCTGGGTAGGTTTCACTATTGAACGACAATAACATTAACACAGATCAACATGCTTTTTTTGGCTAGTAAGCAGCTTAAATCCAATAGCAACTCTACAAACGTGTTTTTTGAATTTCCCGAATAATCTTTGCGCTTTTGAAGTTGACAACAATGTAGCCACCAGCACATACCAGCCTGAATCAATAAGAAAAACCGATAGATTAATAAGATAGTATGAATATTCAGGAACCTCGGTAGGCATAAAGCGGCAAGGAGACCTGACGGGGTCACCCTGACTTTAACGCGACTTTGATGATCCCCATTAAAAGCAAATAAAGACCCGAAAAATTTACATCATATAAAGAAATGACATTTTAATAAACACAAAAAAATTTAATCCATAACCCCTTTGGCGTGAATACCAGCTTCGAATAGCACTACCTGAATAATCGTCGAACGACCGGTGATCACTCAGGCTGTGTGAAAAACCTTTGAATTTTGAACTAGTTGGGATAAATAGATACGAAACCTGAAATACAGAGCGAAATTCAGTTAAAATTTCCCACAAAAGCAACTAAATGGACTAATTTATCACTCAGATTTACCACCACCTGCCAAATATGCTATTTTTCACACAGCCTGCGCTCCTAGTTGACTGTCAGGGCGGGTTTGGACTTATTAGACAACACAATGGGATCAATCTAAGCGACTACAAATAAAGGCTGAATTGTATCTTACTGCACGGACGAAAATTAAGCCGCAGTATCTATCTTCGCTTCCATGCCCTGCAAAGTGTCATATAAAATGGTTTCATCGACGACTATATCTGTAGTGTTTGAATCTTGTAGTCTTTGCTGAGCATGGATATCACAATTGGCGACAACTTCATCATCAAGGCGTTTCGGATCGTTGTATAGGGACAGGGGTTGAGGGTGCATAGCTAACCATAAATTGGCCCGTTTAATATCAGCCTGATGGATGGTATCGCTGGCGAACTTAGCCTGTTGCCAATGCCAAGCTTCTGCTTTAAGTGGAATAGGCGGATAATGAGATAGAGCGGAAATGCTCTTGCTCGCGGCACTTTCTTCATCGTTAGTTTCCCTTGCGAGTAACTTAGGACGCTGCAATAGGTCTTGTTCGAGCATCGCCAGTAACAAGGCAAACTTGGCACCTTGCCCGGTAGCTTGATTGATCTCACCGGTAAACTCGCGATCAACAACCCTACTCTGGGAGTAGGTGTCTTGAGCCTTATGATTAACTGGTTCTGACAAGGGAAGATCCGGTAACAATACTTAACTGGTTATCGGAAATTACAACTATTCCATTAGTGTTTAGGGCTTTAGTTTTCTGTTAGCGTTTAGGTGCTAGTCTTCGCTTAACGTTTAGGCACGAGTAAGGCGGGATCGAGTCTTTCTTTAAACCAGTT
The DNA here is from genome assembly GCA_034111125.1 of Paraglaciecola sp. Lineage (GTDB taxonomy): Bacteria > Pseudomonadota > Gammaproteobacteria > Enterobacterales > Alteromonadaceae > Paraglaciecola. The sequence continues at coordinate 15,723 of JAWUXW010000018.1, read as the reverse complement.
GATACGCCAGTCTAGGTGGGCTCCTGTGACACGGCCCGTGGCGCCAATTTCAGCCACTAGCTGACCTTGTTTCACCACAGCGCCCGTTGCAACATGGCCTTTACTTAAATGTAAAAAAGTAGACGACACCCCGTGGCCGTGGTCGATCAACATAGTGCCACCAGAGTAGTACATATCAGGCACAAACAAGCTAACGACACCATCTGCCGGAGCATATACTGGTGTGCCAGTTGGTCCGGCTACGTCAAGACCAAAGTGGGGCCGCTTGGGTACGCCGTTAAACACCCGTCGGCTGCCATATACGCCGCTGATTGGCCCCTTAGCAGGCCAAATAAACTCCTGAGCAAAATCTATTCTGTTGTCATTTAGTAAGCGAGCTTGAGCAACTTGTTGATTGTCTTTACGGATCCGGTCCAGCACCTCTTTTGGAGGAGATACATACTTGCTGGCGATACCTTCTATTTTTTGCTCCGCGTATTCTCGAACACTTAGGGTCAAATTTTGGCTTTGCTCATTACCTACGGCATCTAACCACTTTAGCTGATGGTTAGACTTTGCATCCCGGCCAAAACCAAAGGCAAAGTGCCCACTATTTGCGACTTTCAGCGCCTGGCCATTTAACCAAACCTGGCTACCGGGTTTGACTTGTCCACGAATTAGGCTGCCTTGAGTCAACTCACCTCGTAATTCCAAGGCGTGCAACGATGAGCTGCTTATAAGCGCTACAAGGAATACATAACTACTCAATTTAAGCATGGGCAATCGCTCCTTTACCGACACCTTCAAAAGCAAGCACCCTAAATTCACTTTTAGGTGCCAGGCGTTTTTGCTCATCGGCCATATATTGGGCCAGACATTCCACCGTGGTATCGGTGTTAACAATCTCTGATTCAGCTTTCGGCATAGCCAATTCAAACCAGCCCTGGGAAGACTGGTAGGCAAATAAATAATGTCCGTTAAAATCCGTCTGCTGACAGGCAAAGCTGACCTCGGAGGCCGTAACTAGATCTTCTTCTGAGCCTACATATATATCGCACCATCTGTCAGCCCAGTATTGCTGCCAGCTAAGACTCTCTTTTTGATCCTCGAACACCGTGACTTTAGAACGATGACCATGGGCGATGCGCTGACAATTGCCATCATGCTTTTTTAGCCCATGGGTGTAGTGATAATAGGGCGTGCTAATCACTTCTGCCCGTAAATTAAGCTCCATACCCTGTACGTTCTCGGGTAGGTGGGTTGCAATCACTTCTTTCAAATATTGGCTCACCGAAGGCATGCTTACTTGCTCAGCATAGATGAAAGCATAGGCTTCTGCCGGACAATTAAGATGAATAGAGCGGCCAGCCAGTCGGTTGAAATCCACCTTCACCCGCTCTGTCTGCTCATCATGCTCAAGCTGGGTATAGTGATGTTCGACTGGCACCAACAACTTGTGATCAACATACTCGTCGATTAAATACTTAAGCTGCTTTTTAACCTTACCAAAGTCCAGCACCATGCTTTCTTCATTAAGGTCACCGTTTAGGATCACGTCCACTATCCAGCTTTCTCCGACCATGCCTCGCTCTGGGCATAAGTAGGAGAAGTCCATAACGGTTAAATCATTAACAAATAGTTGCATAAATACTAATCAATACCTTGTTGTATAATTATTCTGTTTCAATCTTTTAGCTTTGGGATTTCAGCAGCTGATCTTTTAAGTTAGGTGGAATACCTCGTATCACCAAGGTATCCGAGCCGGGATCGTAGCTCACCCTGTCACCCAATAACTTGCGCTCGAAGCTAAGCGAAATTCCACCACCTTGACCACTGAATTTTGCCAGAGTTTTAAGGACACTTCTATCCGCCTGGAACTTCTCTTCGATTGGCTGTTCAGCGTCTTTTACAAATTGGTAAAAATCCTGGCTCTCATCTTCTTTGGGTAGTTTATCAGCCAATTCACGAATGTGAATATCTTCACCCTGTTCAAGTTTTTCTTTGTAGTACTCAGAGACGATCTGCCGTGACTGATGCTTCTCCTGAGGATCCAACTGTTCAGATGCCAAAAAATCGTCAACGGAGCTGAGCAATTGTTTGTTTTGCTGCTTAATGTCTACCAGCTCTTCACAACCCAGAAAACTCATAAAGAAATCAGAAACCTTTCGGCCCATTCTGCCCTTAATGAAACTGATATAGCGCTGTTGTTCAGGAGTAGTCGTTAATTGAGTCAGATCAATTCTCACTGCCAATTGCATTTTGGCCAAATCCAGATGGTCACTGCTGGTCAGCTCCAGCTCACGATTAATTTCAACGTGCTGCTTGGTATTGATGATGGCGATCATCAAATAATCTGTTGCTAGAAACTGGTAATGGCTAAAAATCACAAAACCCGTTTCAATACTGGCCATATCAAGCATGGTTTTTTTCAGTAATTCACTGGCATGGATACTGAAATCGATAAAATCGCTCTGCTCGTCCAGCATTTCGTTCAATATGCCTTTAAATTGGCCCGGATTTACCACCGGGAGGCTCTCTTCGTCAGAGGCTTCTTCATTCGAGCGTTGGCCAGCGAGTTCAACAAAGCCGCCTACCCCTTTACTGGGCTTAGTATTAAACGCATGATTAATTTGCTGGGCTAAATCTTCAATAGCAAGACTTACCTCAAAACAACTTTGCTTGGGAATAAGTTTCAGTTCCTGTTGTTCATTAACAGCAAACTGATGCACAACAAAATGGTGGATCAAAGCACTCACATTTATTCCTTCTATTAATAATTATAGCAACAGGGTTAATCATAGGGTCTATCCGACTGTTGTTCTTTATCAAGAATAACAGTCGGAATGCCAGCTTTGCTCGCATTTTTAGTAGACCATTGTTATTATCACGCTATTAGTATTCCCCCGAAAAACGTCGAGAAAAAGTCATGCCACAACAATCCAAATATTCGGATACACAATTTGAAGCACTAATGCATGACATCATCTTCGCCCTGGAAAAAAATCAAGCCAGCCGAGATCTATCACTTATGGCCTTAGGCAACGTTATTACTAACATTTTCCAGCAGCAAGTAGGTGAAAAACAGCGTGGCGAAATGGCCGCACAGTTTACACAAGTGCTGCTAAAAAGTATCAAGGGAAAATAAAATTATATGATACTTACTGAAACCCCACGTAGAAAACTCGTTACGCAACTGGTGAATTGGGGTCATTGGTTTGCCCTGCTTAATATCGTAATAGCCATTATCATTGCGTCGGTCTACATCCTGAACTCTCCCGCGCCGAGCACCCTGCTCGGCACCGTTTATTTGTTTAGCAACTGGTTCAGCCATATTGGTTTTTTAACCTTCTTCGGCTTTGTTATACTGGTATTGCCCCTGTGTTATCTGGTCAACAATGCCAAAGTTGTCAAAGCCGTCAGTTCGATTTTAGCGGCTGTGGCCCTTGCCTTACTGGCTTTTGATGCGCTTTTGTACAACAAATATGGTGTGCATCTAAGTCTGAATACCGCGGAACTTATTCGCAATGAAGCGCAAACCGCGATAGCTGAATTTGGCTGGCAGCAGTGGGGATTTTTACTGCTATTATTTGTTGCCTGGCTTGGGTTTCAACTTATTGTCGCCAATGCTCTTTGGCAGCGCATTGCTCGTCTGCAAAAAAGAAAGCTCGGCCTACCGACCACAATCTTCTTTGTCCTGTGTTTTGTCACCAGCCATGCCTTGCATATTTGGGCAGATGCCAAGCTATACCAGCCCATAGTCCAGCAAGATAATATATTTCCTTTGTCATACCCGGCTACGGCAAAAACATTGATGTCCAGATATAGCTTGCTGGATCTTGAAAATTATCAGCAGCGCAAAGAACTGCAGTTTGATCAGAGTATTCAGGGCATACGTTTGCCCTTAGAGCCCATTTACTGTGCGGTAGAAAAGAACAAGAAGGTACTGCTCTTATTACAAGTTGAGGGGGAGACCTCCTTAGAATTACCGTCTCTAAATAGGGTTAACCAACACTATGGTCTAAATTCTTCCATTGCAGCGGCTCAATTATCAACTTTATTCGGTCTGCCCGAACTTTATCACCCGGCATTGGCCAGTAAACGTCCATTGTTGCTCAACCTACCGGGTAAACTAGGGCTCTCTGTAGCTGTGTATTCGAAAACAGAAATAGCGCATTCGGGTATTGCGCCTTTTAGCATGGATTGGGAAAACTTCGAGGCACAACTTCAAAACGCTGAATTAAATCTTGCGGTGGGCTTTGTCAGTCAACAACAAATCATCGACACACTTACTCCTGCGGTACTGTCCAACTATCAGGTCGTGGTTAGCAGCTTAACTCCGAGCGATTCAGGTCATGTTATGCAACTAAGCAATATCACCTTAAAAGACGGGCTGTATAGTACAGAGGATTTCGCCCCTACTGTTGTCAACCTGATGGGCTGTTCTGCGCCGGTTGACACCTATAGCACCGGGCGAAATATGCTTGCACCCCGCAACAGGACATGGCTGGTCAGCACTCAGGGAAGCAAGGTCATAGTATTGCATAACGACCAGCGCATTGAAGTTATGAGCAACGGCAATGCCAGAGTATACGGTCTGGAGTCTGGAGAGGAAATTTCTGCTGCGGTGGATACCAACCTACTCAGTCAGGCGATAAAACGGCTCAGTGCCTTTTCAAGCAAATAACACTGATGCTAGAGTTTGGTTAAGCGCCCTACTTTAAGGGCTTTACGCTTCAAGTAGGGAACGGTGTAATGCCGTAACTACGCCTGTGCTATCACTGTCACTGACTAAGAAAGACATATTATGTGGGTTTGCCCCGTAACAAATCATTCGTAAGTTATAATCGGCAATTGCTGCAAAAATTCGACTGGATACCCCGGCAGCGCTGTGCATATTGTTGCCGACCACTGTAACCAGGTCGTAATTTTCTTCGACGAGGACATCACAAATTTGACTCAATTCTTGCAGAGTTTCTTGGTTCAATCGTTCAAGTACTGAGTTGGGCGGATTATCCAGGGTAAAAGATACGGAAATCTCCGAGGTAGTCACTAGATCCACACTGAGCTTGTGAGCCGCAATGATGGTAAACACCTTCTGCAAAAAACCTTGAGCGTACATCATCTTCGCGGTTTTCACCGTCACCATCACCTGATCCTTGCGCCGGGTAATCGCCCGATAATAGGGCTGTGTTTGGCAATCCCGAACAATCCACGTTCCCCCTTTATTCGGCTCCTTGCTAGAGCCAACAAAGACCTTAATATTTTTACGCAGGGCTGGCTCCATGGTGGCAGGGTGCAATACCTTTGCACCAAAGGTAGCCATTTCTGCCGCTTCTTCGAAGCTTAATTCAGGTATGGGGCGGGCAGTATCGATAATACGGGGATCGGTGGTATATACCCCTATTACGTCGGTCCATATTTCACAGGACACCGCATCTAAGGCTTCCGCCAACAATGCAGCGGTAAAATCTGAGCCGCCACGACCGAGGGTGGTAGTATTGCCCTGTTCGTCAGAGCCGATAAAGCCCTGAGTGACTAATACCGCTGCCACCAATTCTGGGGCCATCAGCTGCTTAGCCAAATAGGCTATTTTCTCTAATTGCGGTGCAGCCTGGCCAAATTCATTATCAGTACTAAGGACTTTGCGAATATCAAAATTTTGTGCAATGACGCCACGCTTATTCAGTAGCTCTGTAAACAGTAGTGATGCCATACGTTCGCCATGTGACAACAAGGCGTCTTTTAAGTCCGGGCGATGCTGCAGTTCTTCATGCATCGCCAATTCGTCCAGGGATTCTAACAAAGCCTGGAGTTTGTCTCTTACTTCAGTCGGTGAACCTAGCTCTTGCAGTATGGCGAATTCAATTTGCCTAATGACATCAATATGCTCAGCAATTTGAGTTTTAGTGAGGGGCGAATGGGCCAGCGTCACCAAAGTATTAGTCACCCCCGCCGAAGCACTGACCACCACTACTCGGGTATTAGGATTAGCGGCGATGATACTGGCACAATTACCCATAGCCACATAATTGGCCAGGCTCGTACCACCAAACTTGGCGATGTTTAAAGCTTGCATGTTCACGTTCTTTGCTGACTTTTAATGAGTTTGAATATTGGGCTAACGCTATCAGGTTTTTATATAATTTAAAAAACAAAAAGCATTATATTTCTGGCTTTTTTGGAATAGGTTATAAAAAAATTAGCCCTTCCATACCCTAGCGAACATAGGCCAGAGTCATGCTCTGGCATGAGCAATGATTGAGGGATTAGGGTAGGATTTGCACGGTATCGCCGACTATGATGCCGTTTTCTTTAAACCAACCCACGTTCATCTCCCAGGCGTAAAGTACTTTTTCTGAGGAGCTGACGGTGGTCAAGTCATGGGCTTTCATCACTTTGATGTCGGTGATCACTCCATCTTTTCGAATAAAGGCGACATCTAAGGGGATAAGGGTGTTTTTCATCCACATATTCGCCTGCTTTACTTGCTTGAAGTTAAACAGCATTCCGCATTGTTCACACATGAACTCTCGGTGCATCAAGCCCTGGGCACGTTGCTCAAAGGATTGGGCATATTCAACTTTGATCGTCTTGGCATTGACACTTAGGCTGACCTGATCAAATTTAACAGCGTCGATAGATTGGGCGAATAACCCAGTAGTAAAAACACTTATCTGTAGGTAAAACATCACGGTAATAAAAAGACGCATTGGCAAAGCCCTTAGAGAAGTAATTATTTATTATTTTGCATTTTGCAGGAACAGCCCGGGACGCCATCACTGGTCTCCCATTCTTGATACTCTTCCCCTGTGCATTGCATGCTGATATGTTTGCACTGGGATGTGCTGTAACCCATTTTAGTATCTGCCGCCCCGCCCACCAATCGACCTACCAGTGCTTGGTATCAATGCTTGAGCAATCTGTTTAATGCCCCAATCTTCTGAGCGTTATAACACCGCCTTTATCCGGTCACGCTGATGTCAATCGTGTATTTTACGATGACGTAATGCTAAGGCCGCTTTTAGCTCAGGTGACAGTTCAATTTTCATTGAATGGAGCTTGATGGTCTTTAGTTGAAAAATCAAGCATCTTCATTGAACACGGGTATAGAACAAATTATTGAACTCAGAGACAGAGCAATTAAAGTAAGTTCAATCCAATTTATTTAATAGTACTAGTCTCGATAGGTAAGGCTTATAACTTAAACCGTAGAGTCGATACAACTGGATAATTTCATCATTTGCAGCTAGTTTTTTCCAGGCTTGAGCAAGTCTCTTCGCCATTTCTGGCCTAACAGATTTTCGACTTAAACCGATAAAAACCGGATTATTCGAAAAATCTAGTTTCATATTCTGATCGGCCTCGTTAAACACCCCCTATATCATATAAATGTTTGGCGGCCGACTCTTCTTCAAGTATTGCATCGAACCGCCCATCCAGCATCACTACCCGATTTGCATTGCTAGTGATGTTTAGCAGATTATTTTGTACTTCGGGGCTGGCAATGATATTTTCCAACTCTTTTCCATAGTTCGTTCCTTGAGTCTTTCCTATCGTCCCGGAGAAATTAATCAAATCAATCGGTTTATTCAAATGAGCGGACAGCTTTTTATCGACTATCGCGACTATCTTTTCCATATGTTGAGGACCAACAAAATAAGCGAATTGTTGACGTTCATCACTTACGGAAATATTTGACCTCGCATCGACCTCCACTGGCAAGCAGTCCAAGCGCACGCTCCCATGGTATGTCGATGATTTCAACTGAGCAACCGACTTGCTTAGCCAACAGCCTGAATAAATCCACTCCTTAACCATCCCATTCGCCGTTACCTCGAGGCACATGGTGAGGAAGAAAGGCACCTGATATAGCAAAGCTAAGGGAGATAAAAGGGGAAGACAAATATGAGACACAATAAGAACAGTAATACGCAAACGTCTTGTCCTTTAGAAAAACTCACCAATGGAGAGACTATATTTAAAGTTACCCACATAGAATATACCGGACTTGACTAATAAAAAAGCCGAGCTCGTCATATTGGCTAAGCTCGGCTTTATTATCACTGTTAGCGTATTATTTAGGCTACATTCAAAGTAGGAATAATAGTCGCCTTGGCTGCTTCTTCGGCTTTTTTGAACACGTCCATACGGTCGAAGTTCAAGTAGCGGAATACATCACCTGACATTGCATCAATCTTGCTGGCATATTCCATATACTCTTCCATATTTGGAATTTTACCCATAATCGCACCAACTGCTGCCATCTCTGCCGAACAGAGGTAAACATTGGCACCATCACCTAAGCGATTGGGGAAGTTACGAGTAGAGGTAGACAACACCGTCGCCCCAGCTTCTACCCGCGCCTGGTTACCCATACACAAAGAACAACCGGGCATTTCCATGCGCACGCCAGCGCGGCCATAAATACTGTAATAACCTTCTTCCATCAAAACGGCTTTATCCATTTTGGTAGGAGGAGACATCCACAAACGAGTAGGTAGGGTGCCGTTAAATTGCTCCAATAACTTACCGGCTGCGCGGAAGTGACCGATATTAGTCATACAAGAACCGATAAATACTTCATCTATCTGGTTACCTTGCACATCAGACAGGGTTTTGGCGTCATCAGGATCATTCGGACAACAAAGGATCGGTTCTTTGATTTCAGCCAGATCAATTTCAAGCACTTCTACATATTCTGCGTCTGCATCTGCTTGCATCAAATCAGGCTTAGCCAACCATTCTTCCATCTTCCGGGCACGACGCTCGATGGTACGTGGGTCCCCATAACCTTCGTTGATCATCCAGCGCAACATGGTGATGTTAGAGCTAAGGTACTCAGAGATGGACTCAGGTGACATCTTAATCGTACAACCCGCTGCAGAGCGTTCGGCAGAGGCATCAGACAATTCAAAGGCTTGTTCAACCGTTAAATCATTCAAACCTTCAATCTCTAATATTCGACCAGAAAAAGCGTTAATTTTGCCTTTTTTGGCCACGGTCAACAGACCCTGTTTGATCCCGTAAAGTGGGATGGCATGTACCAGGTCACGGAGTGTGATCCCCGGCTGCATCTTACCTTTGAAACGCACCAAAATTGACTCAGGCATATCCAATGGCATCACGCCCGTGGCGGCGGCAAAAGCCACCAAACCAGAGCCAGCCGGGAAGGAAATACCCAGAGGAAAACGGGTGTGTGAATCACCACCGGTACCTACAGTGTCCGGCAATAACATACGGTTTAACCATGAGTGGATGATGCCGTCACCGGCACGCAAAGACACCCCGCCACGATTCATAATAAAGTCTGGCAGGGTATGTTGGGTTTCAATATCCACCGGCTTGGGGTAGGCCGCGGTGTGACAGAAACTTTGCATGGTCAAATCCGCAGAAAAGCCTAAACAGGCCAGATCTTTAAGTTCATCCCGGGTCATTGGTCCGGTGGTATCCTGTGAACCCACAGTGGTCATTTTTGGCTCGCAGTAAGTGCCGGGGCGAATGCCTTCAACACCACAGGCTCTGCCGACCATTTTTTGGGCCAGGGTATAACCCTGGCCCGTGTCAACAGGTTGGTCTGGGGTGCGGAAAATGTTGGATGTGCCGAGGCCAAGAGACTCTCGGGCCTTGTCGGTTAAACCACGACCAATAATCAGATTGATACGGCCACCAGCGCGCACTTCATCCAGCAGCACTTCTGATTTATAGGCATATTCGGCCAGGATTTCGCCGGTTTCAGCGTTTGTGATCTTACCTTGTAGGGGGAAGATATCGATCACGTCGCCCATGTTCATTTTTTCTACATCAGCTTCGAATACTAAGGCTCCTGCATCTTCCATGGTGTTGAAGAAAATGGGCGCAACCTTGCTGCCAATACAAATGCCACCGCCACGCTTATTTGGTACACCGGGCAAATCATCGCCGAAGAACCACAGCACAGAGTTAGTCGCAGATTTACGTGAAGAGCCGGTGCCCACTACGTCACCGACAAAAGCAACCTGATGACCTTTAGCCTTCATTTCTTCAATTTGCGCAAGGGGACCGATTTCACCCTGTTTTTCGGGCCTTAAGCCATCACGGGCCATCTTAAACGCAGCTCGTGCATGCAATGGGATGTCCGGACGTGACCAGGCATCGGGCGCTGGAGATAAATCATCGGTATTCGTTTCGCCTGTTACTTTAAACACAGTACAGGTGATTTTTTCTGCCATATCCGGCCGTGCAGTAAACCATTCGGCTTCAGCCCATGACTCGACTACATCTTTGGCATAGAGATTACCTGCTTTGGCTTTTTCTTCCACGTCATGGAACCGGTCAAACATCAGCAAAGTATGCTTAAGCTCTTCAGCCGCTAACTCGGCAAGGTCATCGTTATCAAGTGCATCAACCAAAGTCACAATGTTGTACCCGCCGTGCATGTTGCCAAGCAACTGAATCGCTCCGTCCTTAGAGACTAACGGAGAACTTGCTTCACCACTGACAATCGCGTTCAAAAATCCAGCTTTGACGTAAGCGGCTTCGTCCACGCCTGGAGGCACACGCTCAGACAGTAGCTCTAATAAGACTTCTTCTTCGCCTGCGAGTGGCGCTTTTAATAATTCGACTAATCCGGCAACTTGTTCAGCATTTAATGGCTTGGGGGGAATGCCTTCCGCTGCGCGCGCGGCAAGGTGTTTACGATAAGCTTCTAACACAATAAGATCCTCTGGTTTAAATCAGAAATAACAGTCTGTATCGGAGTATAGGAATTAAACCGAATAAGTATATACCCAAATCACCTCAAAATAACGGATTCAGCGGGAGTTTAAAGTGCTTTGGATATATGGATTATTGCCAAAAAGTGAAATTTGCCAAGGCCTAATGAATATTATGCCTAGCCAATACCAATCCATCTTAATCTGTGATCTGTGATCTGTCTTTTGGTTTTTACCACAGAGTACACGGAGGGGGGATTATTAAGAGCGGATGGTTTGAGACCCTTCTTACTCTGTGTTCTCTGTGACCTCGGTGGTAATCCGTCTTTTTTACCACAAAGCAGAGGGAGTAAGGGGTTTATTAGCCGTATTAGTTGGGTGGCAACGATGTGTATGTGAGATTGGGCAACAATGAGCAGTAATTAAGATGGAATCTTATAAGATACGGTATGAAAATGAGTGAACTTAAAAGTGGGGGGTGACTGCTTTAGCTGATTTCAAGTTTTACCTTAATCAACTAAAACAAGTCACTCCCGTGTTTGTTTTAGGTAAATTTATGCAGTCTAGCTAGGATCTGCAATTCTAACTGGAACCGCAACCGATGCCGCTGTAGTGAGTTGTTCAAGGGGTGGAGCAAAATCAGTTAAGTTAATGCCTTGCACTGCTTTTTTGTATTCATCCAGGCTAGGCATACGTCCTAAAATCGAAGACAAAACAACTACCGGTGTCGAGGCAAGCAATGACTCACCCTTTTTACTCTCAGTATCTTCTACAACACGGCCTTGGAATAAACGAGTTGAGGTGGCTAAGACAGTATCACCCTTTTCAGCTTTTTCTTGGTTACCCATGCATAAGTTACAACCGGGGCGTTCAAGGTACATAATATTTTCGTATTTTGTACGTGCAGAGTTTTTAGGTTTTACGTCATCAAACTCGAAACCAGAATACTTTTTAAGTACCTCCCAATCACCTTCGGCTTTAAGTTCATCAACAATATTGTAGGTCGGCGGCGCAATCACCAAGGGCGCTTTAAATTCAACCTTGCCGTGTTGTTTCTCAATGTTTTGCAACATTTGCGAAATGATTTGCATATCACCTTTGTGAACCATACAAGAGCCAACAAAACCTAAGTCAACTTTTTTACTACCTTTATAATGTGAAACAGGTCTGATGGCATCGTGAGTATAACGTTTTGATACATCAGCGTTGTTAACGTCTGGGTCGGCAATCATAGGTTCGTCAATAACATCTAGATCAACCACTAATTGGGCAAAGTACTGGGCATTATCGTCAGGTCTTAGTGCAGGTTTTGCACCAGATCTAATGTCAGCAATTCGCTTGTTAGCGATATCGATAAGTCCTTGCAGCACTTGGCCTGCGTTGTCCATTCCCTTATCGATCATTATCTTAATGCGACTCTTGGCTATCTCTAATGAGGCAATTAAGGTCTCATCTTCAGATATGCAGATAGAGGCTTTGGCCTTCATCTCGGCAGTCCAGTCGGTAAAGGTGAACGCCTGATCGGCCAGCAAAGTACCAATATGTACTTCGATAACTCTGCCTTGGAAAACATTATCGCCAAATTTCTTCAACATTTGCGCCTGGGTAGCATGCACAACATCACGGAAATCCATGTGGCTTTTCATATGACCTTTGAAGGTCACTTTTACCGACTCTGGGATAGGCATGTTTGCTTCACCCGTCGCAAGGGCAAGTGCAACCGTTCCTGAGTCAGCGCCGAAAGCCACACCTTTAGACATTCTTGTATGGGAGTCACCACCAATGATGATGGCCCATTCGTCAACTGTAATGTCATTCAATACTTTATGAATAACATCCGTCATGGCGTGGTATTTTCCCTTAGGATCCCGGGCGGTGATAAGACCAAACTTATTCATAAAAATCATAAGCTTAGGAATATTAGTTTGGGCTCTGCTATCCCATACAGAAGCAGTATGACAACCTGATTGATAGGCACCATCCACAATCGGAGAAATAACCATTGCGGCCATTGACTCTAGTTCTTGAGACGTCATTAAACCGGTTGTATCTTGAGAGCCAACAATATTCACTGTTACACGAACATCAGAGCCGGCATGAAGGTCTGTTGTACAAGCAACACCGACTGCATTTTTGTTGAAGATCTTTTCAACCGCCGTCAGGCCTTGGTTTTTATGGGAAATTTCTTTCGAGCTAGCAAAAACCGGCACTATTTCTACGCCAAGGGTTTCAGACGCAAAGGTCTGTAGCTTTTTACCAAAGACAATGGCGTAAGACCCGCCAGCCTTCATAAACTCTACATCTTGAGGCGTGAAAGCTGAAGAAACATCGACCAGCTCTTTATCGCCGTTATATAGTTTTTTCTCTTTAGTATTAATCGTCAGCACTGTGCCTGTTGCAACAGAGTAAGTTTGCTCAAGAACAGGATCACCACTTTCATTCAGAACAGTATTACCGTCAGCATCAAGCTTCTTAACCCAGTTTTTAAGATCTAAACCAATACCACCCGTGACGCCCACAGTGGTTAAAAAGATAGGCGAAATGCCATTCGTACCGGCTACAACGGGAGCAAAGTTCACAAAAGGAATATAAGGACTGGCTTGCTCGCCAGCCCATAAAGCAACATTGTTAACACCAGACATACGAGATGAACCCACACCCATCGTGCCTTTTTCAGCAATGAGCATGACTTTCTTGCCAGGATACTGTTTTTGCAGGGCTTGAATTTCATTCTGGGCAGCTGGAGAAATCAAACACTTACCGTGCAATTCCCGATCTGAACGAGAATGGGCTTGATTACCAGGGGATAATAGATCCGTAGAAATATCACCTTCAGCGGCAATGTAAGTCACCACATCGATGGTTTCCGCTATTTCAGGCAGCTTAGTGAAAAAATCCGCTCTGGCATAACTTTCAAGAATGTCTTTAGCCATCGTATTGCCAGCTTTAAACGCGACTTCGAGACGGCTGGTATCTGCTTCATATAAAAACACCTGAGTCTTCAATACTTCTGCTGCTGGCTCGGCGACTGAAACATCATCAGATAAGGCTAAATCAAGCAGTACCTCTACCGAAGGTCCGCCTTTCATATGAGATAACAACTCAAAGGCAAAGGTCGGCGTAATCTCTACGACTACTTCTTCACCTAAAATGATTTCTTTCAGAAACTTAGTTTTAACACCTGCTGCGCTGGTTGTTCCCGGCAAGGTGTTATAGATGAAGAAATTAAGTGAATCTTCTCTGTGCTGATGTGCTTTATCTTTAATCTGCTCGATAATCTCTGCTAATAAATCAGCACTATCAATTGGCTTCGGCGCCAATCCTAGATCGTTTTTACGACTTGCTATTTCTTCAATGTATTCTAAAAACAAACTCATATACACCTCTCAAGGGCTATAACGTGCTAATCATATGACAATTAGCAGGGTGAAATTTTGTCGACAGCTTAAATGATTTTCTATCGGTTAAGCATCATTTAGTAAAATTAAGCACTATTTACATAAGCGCTTTAGTTGGAATGCTATCTACCGAATGTTCTGCAAGGTAGTTATGATATGCATTTCACACAATTTGATCCTCCAGATGGCCCCCTAACAATAACAACAAGTATTTGGAGCGTAGGAATGAAACCCGCAAAGTATAAAGCTTACGAGGCAAAATTTGAATTTATCAATGCATTTGTTTGCTAATAATCAATATTAATTCAGGTGATAAGGTTTTGATAGTAGACGTTTTATATACCCAAGTGACCTCAAAATGCAGAGTTCAGCGGGAATTCAAATCGTCAAATACAAGGCAAAGGTGTTTAGGCATAGCGTTCCTATGTCCAATACAAATAACGCCGTAGTTGGGGATTTGAAACCCGCCCGAAGGGAGCTAAGGCATTTTGAGGTCACTTGGGTATACGCATGTACTCGGACAGGTCTGGCTAAGGTTAGTTGCCCCCTAGTCTTCAACTATTCTCAACACCCTACCCTCGGCACTGTCGGTCAATAAATAAATGGAGCCATCAGGATGCACGCGCACATCGCGGATCCGCTCATTTAGCCCCTTAAACAACGAGCGCTGTCCTAGCACCTTTGTTTCTTGCATCTGCAGCCAGCGCACTTCCTTGAATTTGAGCACGCTGACTAAGAGATCGCCGTTTAAAGATGAAAACATTTTTCCCGAATGAATTGCCATACCCGAAGGTGCCCTCGCGGCAAGTTTACTGGATATTCTGGAGCACGGCGGCCATGGCAGGTTGTTAGTGTACGATCCCGCCACAAAGCTTACATCAATCCTGCTCACCGGACTGAACTTCGCCAATGGGGTAGCGGTCAGTCATGATAAACGTTCCATCCTGTTCAACGAAACGGGGCACTATCGCGTGATGCGTTATTGGTTGAAAGGCGATAGTCAGGGGCAATCGGGAACGGTGATCGACAACCTGCCCGGCTTTGCTGATAATCTGGCCCGTTCTTCCTCACAAGGTTACTGGTTAGGATTAGCCTCCCCACGGTCAAAGGCACTGGACGCCCTATCTGGCTGGCCCTTCCTGCGTAAAGTGGTACAACGCTTACCTGCCTTTATGCGCCCAAAAGCACAAGAATATGGCCACGTAATAAAAATATCAGAAAGCGGCAAGTGTTGCACAGTTTGCAAGATCCCAGTGGTGAGTATCCACTTACCACTGGCGTGCTGGAAACCCCAGAATTTTTGTATATAAGTAGTTTAAGCGCAGATAAATTAGCCAGAAAAGCACTGAATTGATGCTAAGTTATTTCAAAGCTATTATCCTAGAAACCGTACATTTTTCCTAAACATAAGAAAGAACTACATTTGATGAAGTATTTATTGCGCCTCACCTCACATTTTTTAGTCGTTGTCCTGTGCACGTATACTCTGGCAAGCCTTGCTCACAGCCAGTTTGTGTTAGCTGAGTTAAGTGCTGTGGGGATTAATATTGATTTAGCCAATCGACTTTCCATGACTGTAGATGACTTATTGGGTTTACTTCCCATCTATTTCACTGTGATTGCACTAAGCTTACTTGTGGGTCTTGGAACCGTGG
>JAWUXW010000017.1:0-10456 GCA_034111125.1 Paraglaciecola sp. | reverse complement strand
TTATCGCAAGCATAACAACCCGTTAATGGAGTATATGCAATATCACGGCGCAATCGCTCCAATAAATACATGGTGCACAAGCGTGATGCAAAAGGCCTGATAGCGGCTTTGAATGATGGCGAAGTATGTTTTTATTTACCGGATCAGGATTACGGGCGCAAAAAATGTGAATTTACACCTTTTTTCGCCGTACCAGAAGTGGCCACGACTAAAAGCTCATTGTTGTTTGCGAAACAGGCGAATTGTGAACGCGTATTTCTGGTGCCATTGAAAACTGCGACAGGATATAAATTTAAAGTGCGACCAGGGCTTGAGAATTTCCCCTCTGGTGACGATAAAGAAGATGTCACCCGAATCAATCAGATGTTAGAAGAAATGGTGTTAATGGCACCAGAGCAATATTTGTGGATGCACAAACGTTTTAAGACTCGTCCGTCTGAACAGGATGTATCCTTATATAACTAGGACGTATATGCAAGTACATGCCCTAGGTCTTTGTCTTAAACATGAGTTGTAAATAGTGAAACTAGCAAGCAATGAAAAAGACTAAACGTAATACAAACATGCTGTTTTGGGGACGGTATTTTGCTCTGGCTATGACGATAATTATTATCGCAATTTCAGTGCTTTTTTTGAAGAATACCAACGATAATGCGCTAAGACACGAAGGAGATGTGGGGCCAAAAAATTTATCGGAGAATGTGACCAATTTCTATGCACAATATCGTTTATCGTCTCGCCATCCGCGTGAAGAAAATATAGGAGATTTTGTCATGGAGGTTAAGACTTCTGACAAACCCTTGGGTGAACGTCTACAGAAAATGGAAAGTCTGCAAAAACCAGTCTCTGGCAGTTGGTCAGGTGAACACAAACATCGCAGCTTTGTGGCAGGCTCTACACTGAGGGGGGCTATCACCGATTATGCTCAGTCTGAAGGCATGCAACTCATCTGGGAATTAGATAAAGATTTCATCGTGAAGTATCAATTTCAAATGGATAACTCCATCGCGGGCAGTTTACAATCCATTGCCAGGACAATTGATAGCAATTTTGACGGAACCGTCCGCGCCTATGTCTGCCCTAAGCAGCGTTCTTTAGTCATAACGGCTAAATACAGTGCGTATTTGCGGGAAAATTGCCAGGAAGTTGGGACCTAACTAGCTCAAGAGCTGATTTGGAAGCAACCCTGCCAGATATCACTTACCTGTTGACGTCTTTCCCTAAGTTTGTCGCTGTTTAGCTCGTATGTTTGTTGCTGCAAGGTTAGCCGGTGGTTGGTATTGCGATAGTCAAGGTAGGCCTGAGTTAATTGCTGAGCCTGTTGTTCCGGTATGAGTTGCTCGTCGGCCAAGGTTTGCAAGATACGCACATTGTCAGGCCACTTGGTCAAGTTTGCATGCTGATGGCTATGTGCTAATACGTAATACTGTACGATGAATTCAATGTCTGCAATACCGCCCTTATCCTGTTTAAGATCAAACTGCAGTGCTGTGCCCTTAGCCAAATGCCGGCGCATTTTCTCGCGCATCTCTTGCACCTCTGTGGCCAGTTTAACCTTGTCACGGGGTAATTCTAGGACACGTTTTCGCAGATGTTCAAATGCTTGTTTCAGTGCTGCGCTGCCGCAGATATGTCGTGCTCGTACCAGAGCTTGATGCTCCCAAGTCCAGGCATCTTGTAGTTGATAGTCTGCAAAGCCTTTAATATTGCTAACCATCAGTCCGGCATTACCTGAGGGGCGCAAACGCATATCAACCTCATACAACTGTCCGGATGGGGTCTTAGTATTAAATAAGTGCAAGATCCGTTGGGCGAGCTTAAGATAAAAATGCTGTGATTCAATGGCTTTGGGGCCCATAGTATTGAGGTTTCCTTCACAGTTATGGACAAATACTAAGTCTAAATCGGATCCATAACCCAATTCCATGCCTCCTAATTTACCAAAACCTATCACCGCAAAACCCTTATTTTGCTCATCGCGCGCACCGTCAGTCGTACTGATAGGAGGGCCATATTTATCGCTCATCTGTTGCCAGGCCATATTGACTACTTGTTTGATGAGTGTTTCGGCCAGGTGAGTAAGGTGATCACTGACCGTCATGACTACCAATGCGCCAGTGATATCCGCAGCGGCAATCTTTAGTTGCTCGCTTAATTTGAACTGACGCAAAGCTTCCATCTGTTGCTCTAGATCATCCGGATCGACTCGCAACATGGCGAGCTGCAATTCGGCGCTATATTCATGGGGCGGAGTCGGGTTGTAGAGTTGGGCCGGATTGAGTAACTCATCGAGTAGCATGGGAAAACGACTAATTTGCTCTGTTACCCAGGGGCTGGCCGTGCAGAGTTTAGTGAGTTGCTTTAGCGCGCCCTGATTCTCAAATAACAATTCGATATACGCAGTGCGTCCGGCGATTGCCTGTAATACCCGCACAACTCGTTCAAGTAAGGTAACGGGATCACCATCCTCATTGTCTACAATAGAGAATAATAACCTAGGCATCAGTTTGTTCAGCGTATCTAAGCCGCGTTGACCGACTCGGCTATGATTTAAGCCCTTGCGAAAATCTGTAAGTTTAGCCATATAAGCTACAGATTGTTGCGCATTTAACCACGGGGCGAGTATGTGGCAGCTTTCCTCTTCTGCTAATTCCAACAGCCACACATCATTAAATACATCTAGCTCAGGGGCAGCTTCTTCCTCGGTGGCAGATGTATCGTCACCAATCAGCATTAAAAAATCATTGTGGATTAAGCGACAATGGTTATTTAACTGAAAGAAAAAGTTATCGTAGCTTTGACACCTCAAGACATGCACCAGCCGACTTTGATCCCTAAGGTTGTCGGGTAGAACCTGAGTTTGCTGATCGGCAAATTGTTGCAGACAATGCTCTATCTTACGCAACCATAAATAACTCGTTCGCAATTGCTGGGCATCCTTTTCATCCAGGATGTTCAACTCGGTCAGTTCATTCAAATTATGTAATAGGCTTTGTGATTGTAGACGGGGTTCGCGGCCTCCTCGAATCAATTGTAAACTTTGTACAATAAATTCCACTTCACGGATCCCCCCTTTACCTAGTTTAATATTGTCTTTTAAACCACGACGACGGACTTCCTGCTGAATTAGTGATTTCATTTTACGTAGAGAATCTATTGCACCGTAATCGAGATATCGACGATAAATAAAAGGTTTTAAGATGGTTTGTAGTTCGCTTAGATAACATGGCTGTGGGTTTATCACCCGGCCTTTAAGCATGGCATACCGCTCCCACTCCCGGCCTTGCTCCTGATAATAATCCTCCATGGCCGCAAAGTGCATAACCAAAGGCCCGCTTTCACCAAAGGGCCGCAGGCGCATGTCTACCCGATACACCTGTCCGTCTACTGTCGTTTGATGCAGCGCCCCAATCAGTTTTTGTGCGAGCTTGGTAAAAAACTGCTGGTGTTCAATAGATTTTTTAGTACCTTGTGTCTCTCCCTGACTGGGATAGGTAAATATTAAATCAATGTCAGATGAGAAATTAAGCTCCCCTCCGCCAAGTTTACCCATACCGATGATAAACATGGGCTGGGGGCCAAAGTCACCCAGAGGAGAACCGTACTTCTCCGTCAAATTTACGTATAACCATCGGTAAGCTTGAATAATGAGTTGATTTGCCAATTCTGAAACTTGCTGCAATGAAGATTCAATTGTTTGCATGTTGAGCAGGTCGCGCCAGGCAATACGCAGCATGTGTAAATTACGAAATTTCCTCAGGCTGCGTTGCAGTTGTGCTTCACTGTTTACTTCCTTGAGGGCATTTTCCAGTAAAACGACATAATCAAGTTGCTGGCTGAAGAGCAATTTATGTTGAATAAGGATCTGCAGATAATGAGGATCTCGTAAGCAGTGATCGGCAATAAAGTCACTTAAGGCAAATGCCTGCTCAATAGTATGTTGATGAACCAGATAATCACTATTAAATACTTGGCTGGCCGTAAGTTGTTGCCAGCGTTGTGCTGCCAAGTTTAATAATTCTGGGCTTGAAAGGGGAGTTGTTGACATAAGGACAGGCTCGCTTTTAGTCTATTTTAACGTGGGGCAGTACCGGCTGATTTAACACGACTGACTTCTGTTTTGGCAAAAGCGATGGGTGATAATCGTGTATGAGAAAAATCACAATCTAGCGTGTTACTAACCAGGCGTATTTTTTTATCTTTGTTAAGGCTTTTCACCCAAAATTCCATTTTTAAGGCGCTTGAATGATCTGCCAGCTGGCAACAAAATAGGAGACTAAGAGGGCCTTTGCCTTTTAGAGCTTTGGCACATTTAATTCCACTGCCTTGATGTTCTGAAAAGCGTCTGGCCAAATCTTTACAGATCCCGGTGTAATAATGCCCCAATTTATTTTCGATTATGTATAAGTACCAAGGGTTCACAAGTATATTCACGATAAAACAGCTATGTATTTTCGCTAAAGTCTAATACCAATCCACCTAGATAACTACCCAACTCATTACGTTCTGGCAAGTTTCAAGGCAAAGTGTGTCGATGATGAAATTTTGACAGTATTTTGAATTGACACAAAATACTGCTAAGGATTAAGTTGTAATAATTATTTCGGTGTACAACTGTACGCTGAAATTATATTATTCTTTCATTTTCCTATTTGAGAATCTACTAATGAGCCAAGCGGTACCTATTGCCAAACCTTATTCTGTTGTTGAAGAATGGTTGCATGCACTCACTCACGGTTTTGGTTTTATTGCCGCACTCATTGGTTTGTTTATGCTCTTGGAACGAGCAGATGGCATGCTTGCCCAAACAGCCAGTGTTATTTACGCCGTTGCGATGATGCTGATGTTTTTATCGTCGACCTTGTATCACGCCATTAGCAAGCCTGAGTACAAAGTAATATTGAAGGTGATTGACCATTGTGCAATATATTTGTTGATAGCGGGTACGTACACTCCGCTGATGATTTTAACTGTGGGCGGTTGGATAGGGACTACTGGTATGGTGCTTATCTGGACAATTGCCTTGGCCGGCGTGTCATTTAAATGTTTCGCCAGGGGACGCTTCCCAAGGCTCTCCCTTGTCACCTATTTGTTAATGGGCTGGCTTGCCGTATTTTTTATCTATCCACTTTATCAGGCGCTTTCGATTGAAGGGATGTGGCTTCTACTGATTGGAGGGCTATGTTACACCGTTGGTGTATTGTTCTATATAGCAAAAACAATCAGATATACTCACGCGATCTGGCATGTATTTGTAGCCGGGGGTTGTGTAAGTCATTTCTTGTTAATCTATTATTACGTGGTCTAAGTTTAAACGCTTTAGGTTTTTATTAAGCATTGTCGGTCACTCTTGCAGAGCATGTTGCTGTTGCAGGATAGGCAGCAATAACTGCATTACGTGCCACCATGCGGTTGTTTTATTACCTATAAGTCTACCTCCCAAATTGATTGAAAAGGTTATTCGTTTCACTTAAACGAGATAAAACATCTTAATCATTGCGATGCCAATTCTAGTTGGATTAAGCTTAAGTAAATTTGCTTAAACTGCTATTAAACAGACTTAGTATTACCCTATGTATGAAAATTATTACGGCCTTAACTCTAAACCATTCCCGCTTACCTCTGCCCCGGTTTTTTTGAAAGTAAGTGGCATAAACGAGCGATGTCCTACTTACAATATGGTTTATCCCAGGCTGAAGGCTTTATTGTTATTACCGGAGATATAGGCACGGGTAAAACAACCATCGCCAACAGTTTATTGGATGAGATACAGGACGATATTGTTGCCGCACAAATTGTCACACCAAAACTGTCACCGGATGAATTGGTAAAATGGTGGCCAGCAAATTTGGGGTTCACGTTAAAGGTAGCAGCAAGTCAGATATCCTAAATGACTTAGAAGCATTTTTAATGAGTTTACATAAGCAAAACAAGCGAGCACTTCTGCTGGTGGACGAAGCGCAAAACGTGCCTTTGGAAACAATCGAAGAATTGCGCATGCTGTCTAATTTTCAGATTGGCGGTAAACCTCTGTTACAAAGCTTTCTTTTGGGGCAAGAAGAATTGCAACCAATTCTGCGGGCACCGAATATGGAACAGTTCAGGCAGCGTATTGTCGCTTCCTGCCATCTGGCACCATTAAGTGACGTGGAATGTCAGGCTTACATTGAATTCAGAATGCACCATGCTGGTTGGAGTGGTCAAGCCTTGCTGTCAGAAGGAGCCTATAACCGAGTTTTTCAATTTACCCATGGCGTGCCCCGTAAGATAAACACTTTGATGGATCGTATTCTACTCTATGGATTTTTGGAGGAGTTGGAGACCTTAGATGAAGAGGCAGTTGAAACTATCCTAAAAGAGCTTGCCGATGAAACGTTTCAGGCAGACAAAAAACCTACTGCCAGCGAGTCAGTTGCTGATCCTCTTACAGCTCAGACCGAAACAGGCGAAATCAAAGACGTTGAGTACTATAAAACCATGCTTAATGAGCTGGTGGGTGCCTTAGATAATGTCATTAGCCATAAAATTAAATTAACCTATTACATCGATAAATTTATTAAAAGAAAATACAAAACTTACGTTCGCTTAAAGTCAGACGACTAATCCGATTGGTGTAAGAAATTTAATTTTAAAATCAAACCATTGAAATATTTTTTGGCGTTTATTACACCTCAACGTTCGTTCGGGCATTACTTATGTAATCGACTATCTCAATCTGGATTTAATAAATTCCGCGAGTTTTTGACTTGCTTGCGGATGACGAGATTCCCGATAAAACAAGCAAATTTTGATACTTCCCAAGTCCGGTAAACTGCTGTGCCGAATAATATCTAGCTGCTCCGGGACACTGCTTTTAGCCAGCGCACTAATCCCCAATCCTTGTTTAATCGCGGCTGTAATGCCAGATAAGTCAGCGTTGGTATAGCTAATGCGCCATTGGGTGGTTTGTTGCTTGAGCATCGTGATCACTCGGCTGCGGTATACGCAGCCATCCGGCGCCAGCACTAAAGATAAACCATTAGCAGATATGTGTTGATCCTTGTCGCCAACCCATACCAACTTGTCATTCAGTAACAATTCCCCTTCTACCTGTTGTTGTGGGTCAATCAAGGCCATTACCAAATCAAACTCTTGTCGATTGTCATTATTTAATAGAGACTTACTCAGATCGGATGTAACTTCCAAAGCAACATCGGGGTAGAGTTTGCTGAATTCCCCAATGATGTTGGGCAGTAATGTGGTGGCAAACTCACTGGGAATGCCCAGGCGCAAACGACCACGCAGAGATGAAGGGGCAAACTGACGAAATATGTCATCGTTTATCGCCAACATACTTCTTGCCTGTTGATACAGCAGCCGTCCCTCGTGATTAACCTGGTGCCTTTGCCCAACTTTTTTAAACAAGCGTTTAGCCAGTTGCTGTTCCAGCCGCTTGATCTGCAAACTAATGGCCGGTTGCGAGCGTCCCAGCAATTCACCTGCTTTGGCGTACCCCCCCAGATCGACAACGGTGACAAAAGTGCGAAGGTTATCTAGAGATAATTGTTTCATGCTCGTTAGTCAGTGCTTTATAGATTAATTAAGCTGATGATAAGTATTCTATAGATAAGCATTGCAAATGTATGTATTAGTATTTTCAATTTGTTGTACTGGCATACTGAACTTATACTCTGGCGCAATTAAAGCAAAGTAAGTTTATCCGTTATGAGCAATACCACAGTCCTGCACAGTAAACACCTTGAGGCTGGAGCCAAGATGGTTGATTTTCATGGTTGGGAAATGCCGATCAACTACGGCTCGCAAATCGAAGAGCATCATGTGGTGCGCAATGATGCAGGTATGTTCGATGTGTCACATATGACAATAGTCGATATCACTGGCGCTCAGGCTCAGGATTATTTGCGTTACTTGCTGGCCAACGATGTAGCGAAACTGCAAGATAAGGGCAAAGCCTTATACAGTGGCATGTTAAACGAAGTGGGTGGAGTGGTAGATGATTTGATTGTTTACCACTTTGACGCCACTAATTATCGTCTGGTGGTCAACTCCGCCACCCGAGAAAAAGACATGGACTGGCTAAACGGCAGAGCCGAAGGCTTTGATGTCAGCATTACTGAGCGCCCAGAGTTTGCCATGATTGCGGTGCAGGGGCCGAATGCTAAAGCCAAAGCGGCTGAACTATTCTCTGCTGCGCAAAATGAAGCAGTTGCCGGAATGAAGGCGTTTTACGGAGTACAGGCGGAAGACTTATTTATCGCTACCACTGGCTATACCGGTGAAGCGGGTTACGAAATTATGGTACCTAACGATCAAGTCGCTGAGTTTTGGCAAAAGTTGGTCGACGTGGGTGTAGCTCCCTGTGGTTTGGGTGCACGGGATACCTTGCGTCTTGAAGCGGGTATGAACCTTTATGGTCAGGATATGGACGAAACCATTTCGCCCCTTGCGGCAAATATGGCTTGGACCATCACCTGGCAACCAGAAGACCGTAATTTTGTCGGTCGCAAAGCCCTTGAGCAACAGAAAGCCGCGGGTAGCGACAAACTGGTTGGTCTGGTCATGACCGAAAAAGGCGTATTACGCGCAGGCCAAAAAGTCACTGTGGAAGGCGGCGAAGGCGTGATAACTTCCGGTACATTCTCACCTACACTGGGTCACAGTGTTGCTATGGCGAGAGTGTCTAATACCGTTGGTGACACTGCCGAAGTGGAAATGCGTAAAAAGTGGGTTACAGTAAAAGTAGTCAAACCCAGCTTTGTCAGAAATGGCAAGAGTGTCCTGTAAAGTTATAAGTGGGCGTAGAATAAAATCAACTCCCCCCGTTTATTTGAATAATAATTTGAAGTAAATTAAATTTACTCTAACCCTATATAGCAAAGGAAATTTTTATGAGTAACATCCCAGCAGAATTACGTTATGCCGCCACTCACGAGTGGATCCGCTCCGAAGGTGACGGTATCTTTACCGTTGGTATCAGCGAACATGCCCAAGGATTGCTTGGAGACATGGTATTTGTTGAATTGCCTGATGTTGGTGCTGAATTAGCTGTAGGGGATGACGTTGCCGTTGCAGAATCTGTAAAAGCCGCCTCTGATGTATATGCGCCAATTTCCGGTGAAGTGGTTGCCATCAATGAAAAACTTGAAGATTCACCAGAACTGGTAAACAGCGATCCGTTTGGTGATGGATGGATGTTCCGTATTAAAGCTGAAGATCCTGCAGAAGTAGAAGCCTTACTCGACGCTAAAGCTTACGCAAATACTATCGACGAATAAAAGATAAGTGGGGGTCAGAGTAAAATTAATTCGCCCCGATTATTTAAGTAATAATTTGCAGTGATTTAAATTTACTCTGACCCCACTTGTTTCCACTTGTTAGGTCTTTATCTCTCAACTCAAGAAGTTTCGGCCTCTCGGCCAAAACTGCCCCCATTAGGAATGTATAAGTTCGTTATGTCTCAAGCTAATTTCTCGCTCTGTCAATTAGAACAAAAACAAAATTTCGTCCGTCGTCATATTGGTCCAAGTGACACGGAAATGGCCGATATGTTAGCCGTAGTGGGGGTCGACTCGCTAAATGATTTGATGCAACAAACGGTGCCAGAGGGTATTCGTTTGCCCGAGGCCTTGATAGTAGGGGAGAGTAAAACAGAAGTAGAAGCCCTGGCGTATTTAAAGTCTGTTGCGAGTAAAAATAAAATCCATCGCTCTTTTATCGGCATGGGTTACAGCGATACCCTTACCCCGAACGTTATTTTACGCAATGTGCTGGAAAATCCAGGTTGGTATACGGCATATACGCCATATCAGCCCGAGATTGCCCAGGGCCGTCTTGAAGCCCTGCTTAATTTCCAGCAAGTGACCATCGACTTAACCGGGATGGAGCTAGCCTCTGCTTCCTTGTTGGACGAAGCGACCGCAGCGGCGGAAGCCATGGGTTTGGCAAAACGCGTATCAAAGAACAAAGGGGCGAATGCTTTTTTTGTCGCAGATGACGTGCATCCACAAACCCTCGACGTGATCCAAACCCGTGCAGACATGTTTGGTTTTGATGTAATTGTGGGTAAAGCTACTGATGCGGCTAATCACAATATATTCGGAGCCTTACTGCAATATCCCGGCACTACAGGCGCTGTGAATGACTTAAGTGAAACCATCGCGGCGGTGCAGGCCAACAAAGGTATTGTCGCCGTAGCGGCAGATATCATGAGTTTAGTATTACTTAAATCCCCAGGTGAACTAGGTGCCGACGCAGTGCTAGGCTCAGCCCAACGCTTTGGTGTGCCCATGGGCTACGGTGGCCCTCATGCCGCATTTTTTGCTACACGGGATGCCTACAAACGTTCGTTGCCAGGGCGTATAATAGGCGTATCAAAAGACACCCGTGGTCGCCCTGCCTTGCGCATGGCCTTGCAAACTCGCGAGCAGCATATTCGCCGCGAGAAAGCCAATTCCAA
>JAWUXW010000016.1:0-8242 GCA_034111125.1 Paraglaciecola sp. | reverse complement strand
CAATCGCCATGTTAAAACCCTCTCTTGTTAGCCCAGGCTGATTTGAACATCAACACCGGCAGCCAAGTCCAATCTCATCAACGCATCTACTGTTTTATCAGTAGGTTCAATGATATCCACTAAACGTTTGTGTGTACGAATTTCATTCTGATCACGCGCATCTTTGTTTACGTGAGGTGAAGTAAGTACTGTATAACGCTCTTTACGGGTAGGTAGTGGAATTGGTCCGCTAACCTGTGCACCTGTACGCTTCGCAGTTTCAACGATTTCAGCCGTAGACTGATCGATCAATTTATGATCAAACGCTTTCAAACGAATACGAATTCTTTGATTTGGCATCGATAAAGCTCCAACCGAAAGAACAAAAAAAACCATCCCCTACCGCCATTACTATGGAGGGGGATGCATGTAAACCGCTGATCCAATATTAGGATCTTGTTTATTTCAACCTTAATTTGGCCTAAGCCTGGGTCGAAACCCTTGTCCGTCAGAACAAGAGGGCGCGAAGTATACCTAATTGAGACGTGAATGCAAGATGATTGTAGAAAATACCTGAAATGTTAGCCACATACCTAAACATATTACTGACTTTGGTTGAAAGCGGTTTTATACGTTATGCACGTCGGCTATAGTAAGGAAATATAGGTTTATAATCCATAATAATAAATATGACGACACCTGACGCTAATAACGAAGACAAGTTCGAGCATATCCATCAGCTGCTCGCCACCCAGCCCACTTTGATGGATGCGTATCATAAACTTGAACCTTTTATACTAAATTGGTTCGGTGCTGAACGCATGAGTATCTTCCAGCGCCGCCGTCAGCATCAGGATCTCGTTGCTCGTTTTAAGACCGGTAACGAAACCCGAGAAATAAATGTTCCCATAAGCCCTCAGTCAATAGCCGGTTATGTGGCCTTGAGTCAATTACCTCTTATTACTAGTGATCCTTACAACCAGCAAGAGTTGGCGGCAATCCACCCCAGACTCAAGTTTGCTGACAAATTTGATAAAACGAGCTCATTTAAGACCAACAATGTTATTTGCGTACCTATATTGGAAGCCGGTGTATTGATGGGTGTTATGCAGATTATTAACAAAAAAAGCGGCTCCTTTAGTGATGCCGATTTAGAACTCGCCAACTCTCTTGCCGAAATCATGGGCAAGAATTTCCGTTATGAGCTTGGCGGCACCAGCCAACCCTTTGAATATTTAATCCATCGCAATTTAATCAGCGAGAGTGACTTAAAGAAAGTCACGGATAGCAGTCAGGACAATAGACAATTAGTCCAAAGATTGGCATCGGAGCACCGAGTCCCCGAAGAAGATTTGGGCAATGCCCTGTCTGTTCATTACCAGGTGCCTTACCTCTCTTACTTGCCGGATAAGTATCATCTCTATCAAAGTGAGAGTCGACTTAACCTTTCTTACTTAAAGCGTAACTTTGTCGCCGTCATCGCCGACGTGGCTGAAAACCCCATAGTGCTGATGGCCGAGCCCAACAATGCCGCTTTGCTGATGGAAATAGAAAGTGCACTAGGCATTGATAGATACGAAATTTTGGTCAGTCTTCCCAACTTTGTCCTGCAATATTTGGGAGCATCCGGTAGCGGAAGGGCTGGCCCTGGTGCGATGGATGATATTCTCGATGAAATTGGTAGCAGCGCTGATGAGTTAGACGAGCAATCGGAGGATATGTCAGATGACACCCCGGCAGTCGTGCGTCTGGTTAGCCGAGTATTGCACGACGCTAAACGTCTCGATGCCTCAGATGTTCATGTGGATCCAGAGAAGAACGCCCCGACCCGCGTGCGTATGCGGATTGACGGCGTATGTCGTGACGTAACCCAAGTGCCTGCCTCACACCATAATGCAGTGATTGCCCGTATTAAAATTATGTCTAACCTGAACATTGCCGAAAAACGTGTTCCCCAAGACGGCAAGTTAGCGTTTCGTACGTCCGGTCAGCTAATCGAGGTGAGGGTAGCGACCATACCCACTGTTGCCGGAGAAGGGGTAGTCATGCGTATCCTGGCAGCTGGGGGAGCCCTGCCGATGAGCAAAATGAATTTCTCTGAACGTAACAACAGAACGATTGAAAATATGGTCAAAAAACCCCACGGCATTTTATTGGTCGTTGGGCCAACTGGCTCCGGTAAAACTACCACTTTACACGCGATTTTAGGCCACATTAACACCCCGGATAAGAAAATTTGGACCGCTGAAGACCCGGTTGAAATAACTCAACCAGGCCTACAACAAGTGCAAGTCAGCCCCAAGATAGGCTTTACCTTTGCAAACGCTTTACGGGCATTTTTGCGTGCAGACCCTGATATTATCCTTATCGGTGAGATGCGAGACAAAGAAACCGCACACGCGGGCATTGAAGCTTCGCTGACCGGTCACTTAGTGCTATCTACTCTGCACACCAACTCCGCGCCAGAAACTATTACCCGTTTATTGGATTTAGGTTTAGACCCTGTCAACTTTTCAGATGCCTGTGTAGGCATTCTCGCTCAGCGTCTGATCCGAACCATCTGCAAAAACTGCAAGGAACAGTACCAGGCAAGCGACACGGAAGTGTCCTTTATTAAACGCCAATATGGCGAAGAATATCTAAGTGAAATAGATTTACCAGAGCCCTTAATGTTACACAGAGGCAATGGTTGCGAGGATTGCGGAGACACCGGTTACAAAGGCAGAACCGGGGTACATGAACTACTGAACATGACCAGCGAGCTTCGCGCACTAGTATATAAACAAGTGTCGGTACACGAGATGAAAGCCCAGGCGATGAAGGATGGGATGCGTACCCTAACCCAAGATGGCATATTAAAAGTAATAAAAGGCGACACCGATATCCCACAGGTTCAAATTATTAGTGGCGCTGATTAGAACTTATTCAGCATTTGCAGGGAGCAGGATGCATGCGATATTTGTACTGGTATTAGTCTAATTGTATTGCCTGCATACGCCGATGAACTCAGTATATCCTGGGGACAGGGTTCCTCCCGCTACATGTTTAAGTGTGACAAGGAAATCACACCTGATGCTTTTCGAACTGCCTATATATTCAATCAACCGACTACCATTGGCGCTTCAGCGATAATCAGAAAATCCGCCTCCAACTCGAATTTGGCCTACATTATTGGAAAGATCTTTTACTTAATAAAGGTAAGAATGGAGTGGTGGTTATGCCATTCCCCGTTGATATGTGATCAACTCAGAAGGCGTTGGCAAGTTTCATAGCAAAGCGTAACGTCGAAGGAATGCTGTTTTCCTTCATAGACCTTGCGATGCAACTAGGGAGTTTGTCAGCCCTTCCCGAAGGGCGATACCAAAGTCGCTCACCATTTAGCCGTGAAACAGGTTTGAACACGATTTGATTTAACGGTGCTAAATCGGATGGTGCTTGTTCTCAGGCTTAAAATCAGCGCCAAGCAGCAGAATTTTAAGCTTGCAGCACGAAGATAATGTGGTCATTGCGTATCGATATGAATCGAATTTACGATAGGATGATTTGCTCCAGGTAAAATTTGTGTAAACTAAACGAAATCAGTTTGCATTTTTAGAGGAATAGACATTGTCGGACAAACCATTTGAAGATTCTTTTGCCAACTTAAAACAAACTATCCCCTTGTTAGTTAAGCACAAAATATCGGCGATCCCGACCAATTATGCCCTGTGGTATACCTATGTCAGCAATCAATCTCCTGAGCTGAAAGCCGCGGTTGACCGAGTGCTTGACGATAAGCTTCAGCTCTCAGAAATAAAAGCCAAAGAGCTATACCGCAAGCATATTTCCGATCAACAAGAAGTCAGTGCATGGGAATTGCGCCAATCTCTTGAGGCCATGCTGATAGAATTATCACAGTCAGTCAAAGATACACGCTCAGAGACCAACAACTTCAAGTCGACCATGGACAATTGCATGGATGATTTGGCAAAAGTTGAAAAGGAAGGCTTGTCCATTGAGGAAGTGATGGAACTGGTGCGCACCTTAGTCAAAGGAACTAAGACTATCCGCGGCAGTACCTCGGCTTTTAACTCTGCCTTAGCAGGCGCACAAAAAGAAATTGAGCAGCTACGTGAGCAACTTGAGGAGAGTCAGCAGGAGGCCCTATACGATGCTTTAACGGGATTGTGTAACCGTCGTTTTTTTGATGAAGAACTCGCGGCCCAGGCGATGAAACCAGATCTGTGTTTGATTTTGGTTGATTTGGATCATTTCAAAAAGACCAATGACAACCATGGCCATGTGATGGGTGATTTGGTGTTAAAAGCCACTGCCAAAAAATTACAGACCTTGTGCCGTGATGGAGTCCAGGCCTTTCGTTTTGGTGGTGAAGAATTTGTGGTGATTGTACCGAATGCAAACCTGGCGAAGGCAAGGCAAATAGCCGAGTCAATGCGTCGTTCGATTGAAAAAATAGGCGTGAAAGACAAACGCAGCGGAGAAGTGCTGGGTGGTATCACTGCATCATTTGGCGTGGCACAACTTGAAAAGGGCATGAATCCCTTGGCCCTCATTGAAAAAACCGACAAACTCTTGTATCAGGCAAAACATCTCGGGCGCAATCGCGTCATGCCCATTTTATAGCAGTAACCTGCCCAGTAAGTTATTCCTTTACCTCCTAGGCTGGGCTACTTGAGGTGATATCTCTCAACTAACACAGCAGCCAATATACATTGCCTCTGTCCAGGTTTCAGATAAGTTTTAACCGGGAGTGGACCATGTTCATCCAAGTAAAATGATGCTAGCTGGCAAAGGTTTTAACTTTAAGTAAAAGAAAACCAGTAATTTTTTAAAATTTCTTATATAATCCCGCGCAATTTTTACTCAGAATGAAGTTGGAATAATGACAGATTTAGCGAAGTACAGAAACATTGGTATCTTTGCCCACGTTGACGCGGGTAAAACGACCACAACAGAAAGAATTCTTAAACTTACCGGTCAGATCCATAAAACTGGTGAGGTTCACGACGGCGAATCCACTACAGATTTCATGGAACAAGAAGCCGAGCGTGGTATTACTATTCAGTCAGCAGCCGTAAGCTGTTTCTGGAAAGATCACCGTTTTAACGTTATCGACACCCCTGGGCACGTTGACTTCACTGTTGAAGTATATCGTTCACTTAAAGTATTAGACGGCGGTATTGGTGTATTCTGTGGATCTGGCGGTGTAGAGCCTCAATCAGAAACTAACTGGCGTTATGCCAATGACTCAAAAGTAGCGCGTATTATCTTCGTAAATAAATTAGACCGTATGGGTGCTGATTTCTACCGCGTTGTGAAGCAAACTAAAGATGTACTAGGTGCTAACCCACTAATAATGGTACTTCCTATCGGAATCGAAGATGATTTTGTTGGTGTTGTTGATCTTCTTACTCGTAAAGCATTCATCTGGGATGACACGGGTCTTCCAGAAAACTACGAAATTACTGATGTTCCAGCGGACATGGTTGATAAAGTAGAAGAATATCGTGAATTGCTGCTTGATACGGCCCTTGAGCAAGACGATGATCTGATGGAAAAGTATCTGGAAGGCGAAGAGCCATCTATGGAAGATATCAAACGTTGTATCCGTAAAGGTACACGTACCATGGAATTATTCCCAACTTACTGCGGTTCTGCATTCAAAAACAAAGGTGTGCAAAATATTCTTGACGCTGTAGTTGATTACCTACCTTGCCCAACAGATGTTGATCCACAGCCTCTTACCGATGAAGAAGGTGAACCAACGGGTAAGTTCGCACTTGTTTCTGCAGATGAGTCTTTCAAAGCCTTAGCATTCAAAATCACTGATGACCGTTTTGGGTCCCTTACATTCGTACGTATCTACTCAGGTACGCTTAAAAAAGGCGATTCAATCCTTAACGCTGCAACAGGTAAAACTGAACGTGTTGGCCGTATGTGCGAGATGCAAGCCGATGACCGTAACGAGCTTAGTTCAGCACAAGCCGGTGATATCATCGCTATCGTAGGTATGAAAACTAACGTTCAAACCGGTCACACTCTATGTGATCCAAAAGATCCCATCATCTTAGAAGCAATGGTATTCCCAGAACCGGTTATTTCAATTTCGGTAACACCAAAAGACAAAGGCGGCTCTGAAAAAATGGGTATCGCCATTGGTAAAATGGTTGCAGAAGATCCAACTTTCCGTGTTGAAACTGACCAGGATTCAGGTGAAACAATTCTTTCGGGCATGGGTGAGCTTCACTTGGATATCAAAGTAGACATCCTTAAGCGTACTTACGGTGTTGATTTAATCGTCGGTGAACCTCAGGTTGCCTATCGTGAAACCATCACCCAAGAAGTTGACGACTCTTACACCCACAAGAAACAGTCTGGTGGTTCTGGTCAATTCGGTAAGATTGATTATCGTATCAAACCTGGCGAGCCAAACACCGGCTTCACGTTTACCTCAAAGGTTGTTGGCGGTAATGTGCCTAAAGAATTCTTCCCGGCTATCGAGAAGGGTTTCAAAAGCATGATGGACACTGGTGTATTGGCTGGTTTCCCTGTGTTAGACGTTGAAATTGAATTATATGATGGTGGTTTCCACGCAGTTGATTCATCGGCCATCGCCTTTGAAATCGCGGCTAAAGGCGCGTTCCGTCAATCAATCCCTAAGGCTGGTCCTCAGTTGATTGAACCTATCATGAAAGTTGACGTTTACACGCCGGACGATCACGTAGGTGATGTCATTGGTGACTTAAATCGTCGTCGTGGCATGATCAAAGATCAAGAGCCGGGTGTGTCGGGCGTGCGCGTTAAAGCTGATGTGCCCCTTTCAGAAATGTTTGGCTACATTGGAAGCTTGCGTACTATGACCTCTGGTCGTGGTCAGTTCTCTATGGAGTTCTCACACTACAGCCCATGTCCTAACAACGTGTCAGAAAAAGTCATTCTTGAAACCAAAGAGCGTAACGCTGCTAAGAAGTAAACACTTCTTGTACTAATAGTTGCATAAATTAAAAAAGCCCTGTTGATGAAAATTAACGGGGCTTTTTGTTTTTATCTATTGATTCAGGCTTGAATACCGCAACATTTAGCCACATTGTATCAATAACATTATAACATTAAATTTTTATCTTGATGACTGCAATTTGACAGACCAATCTAGGTATTTATCTCATCCCAAACTTTAGGAGACACTGATGAAATTGAACTCACTTGCCTTATTAACGGCATCGACATTATTTCTTGCAGCATGTGGTAATGACAAAACAGCTGAAACGCCAGAAACAGCAACAGAGGCAACTTTACCTACAACAGCTGAAGCTAACCCAGCATTACAAAGCATTGATCAAAAACTGAGCTATATAGTGGGTACCAACTTAGCGGATCAGTTTAAACGTGATGACATAACGCTTGATCTTAAAGCTTTTAAAATGGCCGTTGAAGATATTAAAAATGAAACAGCCTCACGTCTCAGCGAAGAAGAAGTCAAACAAACCATCGCAACGATGCAGCAACAAGCGCAAGCCAAACAACAACTGGCGCAAAAAGCCAGCAGCGATAAAAATAAAGCTGAAGGTTTAGCTTACCTTGAGGAAAATGCCAAAAAAGAAGGCGTGATTACCACGGAAAGTGGCTTACAGTACAAAGAAGTAATGTCTGGCGACGGTGAAATGCCTACCTCTGATAAAACTGTAGTAGTGCACTACAAAGGCACATTAATTAACGGTACAGTTTTCGATAGTTCCTACGATAGAGGCAAGCCAGCTGAATTCCCAGTGACAGGTGTCATTCAAGGATGGGTAGAAGCATTGCAATTGATGAACGTGGGTGACAAGTTTGAATTGGTTATCCCATCTGACTTAGCTTACGGCACAAGAGGTAGCGGCCCAACTATTGGTGCAGATGCCACTTTGTTGTTTGATGTTGAACTAATTGAAATAAAGTAGATTTTCAAAAAATAAAAGCCTTGCAAGGATCCTTACAAGGCTTTTATATCAATCACCATAAATATTTGAAAACTACGGTGCTTCTAGACGCAAGTTTCCAAAATCTGCCCGAAACTCAACACACCACACACTCAAACTATCAAAGTCATCAACAAACTTCCCTTCTGGTAACTCCAGAACGATTAGGGTGTAGACCTCGTTGTGACAAATATCAGCACCCATATTATTTTTTTCTAAATTCGATAACGTTTTTTGGCAGCGCCACCTCTTGTTTATATTGGGAAGATAACAAAGCCCAGCCTTTATCAAACAGATCACTTTGGATT
>JAWUXW010000015.1:0-14004 GCA_034111125.1 Paraglaciecola sp. | reverse complement strand
AGCACCCCAATACCAGCAGCGTCCCAACCAGGGTGCACCGGCACAAGCTAACCAGGGCTTTAATCAAACTCCACAGCAAGGGCAAAATAAGCCCGCGCCAATGGCCGAGCCGGATTTTGACTTTGACGACGATATACCGTTCTAGCACTCTGTTATTTTAAAACTGTAAAGTTTTTAAACAAATTAGGCCTCATTGTATGAGGCCTTTTTTGTTGCACTTTTTTTTATCATATTCACTTCTATTTTATCGAATTTTAAGCCAGATTTTTTGCGATTTTAATCTATTTAATTGAACCTATAATGACCTTACTACGAATAAATGTGAGAAAAAATTATGTTAACACTTCGCAAATCATCCGAGCGCGGCGGCGTAAATCATGGCTGGCTGAATAGCCAGCATGCTTTCTCGTTTGGCTCTTACTACGACCCTAAGCATATGGGCTTTTCTAAACTCAGGGTAATCAATGACGATCACGTAGCAGCCGGGGCAGGCTTCGATACTCACGGACATCGGGACATGGAAATTATTTCCTATGTATTAGAGGGTGTGATTGCTCACAAAGACAGTGAAGGTAATATAAAAACCTTGCCTGCTGGAGAATTTCAATTGATGTCAGCGGGCAGTGGCATTACCCATAGTGAATACAACCACTCACAACAGGAGCCGCTGAAATTTTTACAAATCTGGATCGAGCCGAATGTGCGCGGGCAGATACCCGGTTATCAACAAAAGGATTTTGGTCAGACTGAAGGCTTAACGAATGTCATTAGTCCTGATGGTGTGGATGGCAGTTTGCAAATCAAACAAAATGCCCATTTGCATCAATTGATTTTAGCCTCTGGCAAGTCACTGGCCTTTAGCCCGCAGCTACCCAAGCAGTACATTTACTTGATAACAGGACAACTGCAGGTAGACGGTGAGACTCTAAGCTCTGGCGACGGTATGCAAGTCACAGATGAAGGAGGATTGAGCTTTGTATCTGTTGGGGAAAATCCTGTCAAAGCTTTGGTATTTGAGCTTCCCTAGTACCAACGCCATTAGTATCAATAGAATGATTTTTAGTCAATAAGTTCGCTAATTTTCTCGATAAACTCTATGCTGTAGTCCTTTTCAAAACAGGCTTTAGGCTGGTATTTTTCGGCTTCACGAAGGTGCTCTCTAGTGAGTGCGCCACTTAAAAAACGATGTGGGGAGATTCACTTAAAGTGCGGATATGTTAGGCAACTTCTGTTCCTGCCCCACCTGGAAGGTTCCAGTCAATTAAGGCTGCAACATGCTTTTCTAAGGCGAACTTTTTTTGGCTTCCTCAACCCTTTCAACGATATCCAATACAACGAGATTGATCAGACCCCTAAGCCACTTTTTTGATTTTATATAAAATCAACGCATGCCCGCCAATGAGCCTGACTATTTTCTCCCTTAAGTCATCAAATCCGTCCAAGTTTGATACGTCCCCCTCATACTCAAGTAAATTGTCGCTTAATAATCCCCTGTTTTTTTAAAAAACAGGGGAATTAGGGCATAATGCCCGGGCGGGATTATACTTTGTATGATTTTCAACCAAACAGTATCTCCGCTCTGAAATTACCACCCCAACCGGCTCTCATCATTTTACCGGCCACACTGTCTTTAAGTGGATGGGCCTTGATTAAATTCAGCAAGGCGCGCCTATAACACCTAGGCAAAGCTGACAAGGTGCACAGCAAATGAACATAAGCGAATCAGTTATACCAATCACCACAAATAATTGCGCACTCAGAAAGCACCAGCCGTTTTTGGGTAAGGCGTCGCTGCGCAGCAATGGTGTACCTCGGTTACTGACTCCCTGTTAGAAATTCCCCCTCAAGCACAGCATTAGTCTGACTAAGTATTGGGCTTCACGCTATTTTGGACGCTTACCCACCAATGCCGCCGAAACAGGTTACGGTTAGTTGTGTACCTCTAACGTCCTATGGCTTCCTTCAGCCTGTCGGGTTTGCCAGCTTCGCTGGGCAAACAAAAAGGGGGCCTGTGAAGCCCCTTATTGTAATTAGGCAATGCGCTAAACGCCTATATAGTCCAGCATACCTTCAGCCGCTTCACGGCCTTCAAATATCGCGGTGACGACCAGATCTGAGCCTCTTACCATATCGCCGCCGGAGAATATCTTCGGGTTAGAGGTTTGGAAAGCATGCTTGCCTTTAGCCGGTGCACGTACCCGCCCTTTTTCGTCTAAGATAATCCCGTAATCGGCAAACCAGGGGGCCGGACTGGGCTGAAATCCAAAGGCGATAATAACCGCATCTGCTTCTAGCACGTGCTCTGAGCCTTCAACTTGTAGCGGACGTCTGCGACCTTCTGCATCGGGCGCGCCCATTTCAGTTTTCAGCAGGGTAACGCCCCGGGCATTGCCATCTTTATCTACCGCTATGTCCAAAGGTTGCAGATTAAATTTAAATTCAACTCCTTCTTCTTTAGCATTTACGACTTCTTTCCGAGAGCCGGGCATGCTTTCTTCGTCTCGACGATAAGCACAGGTGACACTAAGTGCACCTTGACGAATAGCCGTTCTGACGCAGTCCATGGTGGTATCACCACCGCCTAGAACGATAACTTTTTTACCTTTCATATCAACAAAATCGCCGGGGGCTTTTTCTAAGCCCATCTGACGATTGATGTTTGCAATCAAATAAGGCAGTGCTTCGTACACGCCAGGCGCGCCTTCATGTTCAAAGCCACCTTGCATGGGTTTATAGGTGCCCATGCCAAGAAAGACTGCGTCATAGTCGTCGATTAAAGTTTCGAAGGGGATGTCTTTACCGATATCCGTATTAAGTACAAATTCCACGCCCATGTCAGTGAAGATTTTACGGCGCAATTTGATCACATCTTTTTCCAGTTTAAAGGCTGGAATGCCAAAGGTCAGTAAACCGCCAATCTCTTCATACTTGTCAAATACTACAGGTTTTACCCCGTTGCGCACCAGGATGTCTGCACAGGCTAAACCCGCAGGGCCTGCGCCAACAATCGCGACTTTCTTATTAGTGGGGATAACCCCAGACATATCCGGGCGCCAGCCCATCTTAAAGGCCGTATCGGTAATATATTTTTCGATGCTGCCAATGGTCACCGCACCAAAATCATCATTCAGGGTACACGCCCCTTCACACAATCTGTCCTGAGGGCACACCCGTCCACAGACCTCAGGCAAACTGTTGGTTTTGTGAGATAACTCTGCAGCCTCGAGGATTTTGCCCTCATTAGCCAGAGCTAACCATTGGGGAATGAAGTTATGAACCGGACACTTCCACTCACAATAAGGGTTGCCGCAGTCCAGACATCTGTCAGCCTGCCCCGCAGTTTGTGATTGGCTCAGTGGCTGATAGATTTCAGCAAATTCTTCTTTGCGCATCACGATCGGCTTTTTCGGCGGGTCGATGCGTTCTACGTCAACAAATTGATATATGTTTTTAGCCATAGTCGTCTCTTATCTCTTTACCTTGCTTGCCCTTACTGAACCTGAACGCGTAATTCTGCGGTAGAGCGACTAATGTGCCCCAACAGGTTTTTCACGTCACTGGTCTTAGGCTTAATTAAGCGGAATTTAGGCAAGTACTCGGCGAAGTGGCTCAACAACTGCAAAGCATGTTCACTGCCTGTTTCTTCATAATGTTGGTCGATTAAACCCCGTAAGTGTTCCGACAAGATAACCTTATCTTCAATACCCATGATTTCAACCAACTCACTGTTAACTCTGTGCTCAAGATCGTCATTTTCGTCTAGAATATAAGCGAAGCCCCCGGTCATACCGGCCCCGAAGTTGACGCCAACTGGACCTAATATGGCAACGATGCCTCCGGTCATATACTCACAGGCATTGTCACCAACTCCTTCTGCGACGGCAATAGCACCGGAGTTTCTAACCCCGAATCGCTCACCGGCACGGCCAGCAGCAAATAATTTTCCGCCCGTTGCCCCGTATAAACAGGTATTCCCCATAATGGGACTCACGTGGGGGTCAAATCTGATATTACGTGGAGCATAGATAACCAGCTTGCCGCCGGCCATCCCTTTACCCACATAATCGTTAGCATCACCACAGAGGCTCATTTGCAGCCCACCTGCATTCCAAACGCCGAAGCTTTGTCCGGCTGTACCGGTTAGCCGAATTTTTAAGGGCTGATCCGTCATGCCGTGATTGCCGTGTAGCTTGGCAATTTCACCAGACAGCAAGGCACCAACCGAACGATCCGTATTGCGAATGTCATACTTGAGGGAAATACCGCTCTTATTTGCAATGGCCTGCTTGGCATCAGCCAGTATTTGCAGGTTTAGATCCCCTTTATCCAGCGGCGCATTGGTTGTTTCGCCACAGAACAGTTTAGTGTGTGAGCCGGCTTCAGGTTTAGCCAGAAGTGGACTGAGATCCAACTTGTTTTGCTTCGCTGTGTGACCTTCCAAAATCTCCAATAACTCGGTGCGGCCAACCAGCTCATCGAAACTACTTACGCCGAGGGAAGCCATGATTTCACGGACTTCCTGGGCGATAAATTTAAAGTAATTCATCACCATATCAGGTAAACCAATGAAGTAATTATCACGCAATTTCTCATCTTGCGTGGCTATACCTGTCGCACAATTGTTGAGGTGACAGATACGTAAGTACTTACACCCCAATGCCACCATTGGGCCGGTGCCAAAGCCAAAGCTTTCTGCACCCAAAATACCGGCTTTAACTACGTCCAGGCCAGTTTTTAGCCCGCCATCAGTTTGTACCCGTACTTTGTGCCTTAGGCCGTTCTCCACCAAGGCTTGTTGGGTTTCAGCCAAGCCAAGCTCGAAGGGACTGCCGGCATATTTAACCGAGGTCATGGGGCTAGCCCCGGTACCGCCGTCGTAACCAGAAATGGTAATCAAATCGGCGTAAGCCTTGGCGACACCTGTGGCAATGGTTCCCACGCCGGGCTCTGACACCAATTTAACTGAAATCAGCGCCTCAGGATTTACCTGCTTAAGATCAAAAATAAGCTGAGCTAAATCTTCTATGGAATAAATATCGTGATGGGGCGGAGGTGAAATCAAGGTCACACCAGGCACAGAGTAACGCAACTCGGCAATGTAGTTATTCACTTTATCACCAGGTAACTGACCGCCCTCGCCCGGTTTCGCCCCTTGGGCCACCTTAATTTGTATGACTTCAGCATTCACCAAATAATGTGGCGTTACACCAAAGCGCCCAGAGGCCACTTGTTTTATTTTTGAATTTTTCTCGGTATTAAAACGGGTTGGATCTTCCCCGCCCTCACCGGAATTGGATTTACCGCCTAGACGGTTCATGGCGATAGCCAAAGCTTCGTGGGCTTCCGGACTAAGAGCGCCAATGGACATCGCGGCTGTATCAAACCGGGTGAATAAGCGCTCAGCCGGCTCCACTTCATCTAGCTCGATGGGCTCACCGACGGCTCTAAGCTTAAGCAGATCACGAAAATGCGCAGGGTCACGCTCATTAACTAAGGCAGAAAACACCTGATAATCTCGGTACTGACCGCTGACCACGGCCTTTTGCAAACTTGTCACCACATCAGGATTATAAGCGTGATACTCGCCATCATGCATCCACTTGAGTAATCCGCCGTGAGATATGCTTTTGCGCTTTAACCAGGCAAGGCGGTTTAGATTAATCATATCTTGTTCGAAGTCAGCAAAGTCAGCACCTTGAATTCGACTCGGCACGCCTTTAAAGCATAAATCCACAACTTTTTTGTTAATGCCCACCGCTTCAAACAACTTGGAACTGCGATAACTGGCAACAGTACTAATGCCCATCTTAGACATGATTTTGTATAAGCCCTTATTGATCCCCTTGCGGAAATTTAATACGGCCTGCATCGCTGTGCCTTCCAACTCTTTCTTATCCACCATTTGCTCAATGGTTTCATACGCTAAGAAAGGATAAACCGCTGTTGCACCCAGACCGATCAGTACCGCAAAATGATGAGGATCACGGGCCGATGCGGTTTCAACCACAATATTGGCATCACAGCGCAGAAACTTATCTATCAAGCGTCGCTGTACTGCGCCTACAGCCATAGGTGCGGGTATGGGCAAGCGATTAGGCTTTATGTTGCGATCAGACAAGACCACAAAGGCTGCACGCTTGGTTTTGACCAGGTATTCAACCTCGTTGCACACCCTCTCAATGGCTTTCTTTAAACCCTCTTCAGGTGAATAGTTAAGATCAACTACTTCGGAGTAATAATGCTCCGAGTTGAATTCCCGCAGTTGCTTGAGGTCCGTATAAACCAGCACTGGCGAGTCAAATAATACCCGATGAGCGTAACCTGAGGTTTCGCTAAATACGTTTTGCTCACGACCAATACAGGTGGCGAGTGACATAACATGATTCTCACGCAGGGAGTCAATTGGGGGATTAGTAACTTGAGCAAACTGCTGGCGGAAATAATCATAAATAATGCGCTGCTTGGAAGACAAAACTGCCATTGGCGTATCATCCCCCATTGAGCCCACTGCTTCCTGACCATCTTTGGCCAATACTTTAACAATCTGCTGCATTTCCTCATAGGTGTAATTAAACAGCTTATGATAGGTCGCCATCATGTCATCATCGAATGCCCGCTGGCCGATCAGACCGGCATCACACTGTTCAATCGGAGTAAGGCGTTTAATATTTTTATCAATCCATTCACGATAAGGGTGGCGGCTTTTTAATTCTTCATCTATCTCATTTGAGCGCCATATTTTACCTGTATAGGTATCCACCGCCAGCATTTCACCTGGCCCTACACGGCCTTTTTCCACCACATTTTCAGGCTTATAATCCCAAATACCGATTTCTGAGGCCAGGGTAATGAGCCCGTCTTTGGTGATCACATAACGTGCCGGGCGCAGGCCATTTCTATCTAAATTACAGGCGACATGGCGGCCATTGGTCAACACTATCCCCGCAGGGCCATCCCATGGCTCCATGTGCATGGAGTTGAATTCATAGAACGCACGTAAGTCATCATCCATGGTGGTGTTATTTTGATAAGCGGGCGGCACCAATAAACGCATGGCACGAAATAAATCCATGCCGCCGGCCAGAAACAACTCAAGCATGTTATCCAGCGACGAAGAATCTGAACCTTCAAGATTGACAAAAGGAGCTGCGCTTTGTAAGTCGGGCAACAATGGCGTATTAAATTTAGTAGACCTTGCCTGAGCCCAATCCCGGTTACCACGAATGGTATTAATTTCGCCGTTATGGGCCAAAAAGCGAAAAGGCTGAGCCAATGGCCATTTGGGTAAGGTATTGGTGGAGAATCGTTGATGAAATACGCAAATTGCAGATTGAAGGCGCTCATCGGCCAAATCCAAATAAAATTTGGGCAGATCATTTGGCATGACCAAGCCCTTATAAATCGTCACTAAGGCAGACAAACAGGCCACATAAAATTCGCTGTCATCCACCAGGCGTTTTTCTGCTCTTTTACGTGCCATAAACAGGCGGCGCTCTAGATCACGCTTTCGCCAGCCAGGTGGGGCGTTCACGAACACCTGTTCGATTTGCGGTACGCCACTGGCGGCTAAATCCCCGAGCACACTGTGGTCGGTTGGGACAACCCGCCAACCCACAACATTTAAGGTTTCTTTAAGCAGCTCTTCGCTCAATACTTCACGGCCCCGTTTGGCAAGCTCCTCATCCTGATTGAGAAAGATCATACCCACGCCGTATTTTTTACTTAATTTCCAGCCATTCTCTGAAGCAATTTCAGTAAAAAAACTGTCTGGTTTTTGCAATAACAAACCACAACCGTCCCCGGTCTTTCCGTCTGCGGCAATACCGCCCCTATGCTGCATACGATGCAAGCCTTGGATGGCTGTTTTTACCAGTGTGTGGCTGGTTTTACCTTTGATATGGGCTATCAGACCAAAGCCACAGTTATCCTTTGAATCATTAGGATGATATAAACTCATTGACGTAACTCCTTCAACCTTCGACTGGGTAGACTTGTATTATGATTATTACCGCATTCTTGTTGCTATTAGGGTTTTTACCATTAAGGCACCATGAACGACTCAGGATGACTTACTGGCCGCGCCTAACGCTTAAGTCTTCGATGTAATTATTATTGGGGATACCAGTCAAGTATCGAATATATATACATAGCAGGTCGTACAAAATACCCAGTTAAGATTTATAAATCAATTACCAAGTTCAATAGAATCGATAAAAAGCTTAGTAGCTTGCTTTTAGTGCAAAGTAAATACTTAAAAAACAAATAGTTAAATCACACTCAGTAGCTTAGTTATATGCTATAAAGAAAAGGCTTTTTAGCATAAACCTTGTTAATTTAAGGTTAAAATAGTGAGTTATTTAACACTATCAACATTGCCCGAGCAGAATATTTATCCACCGCAACTGCATAAATCTAAGACTATCCCGTATTGTTAGTCTGACTTCACGATTCAATTTGCTAGTTGATCCTGCCTAGATTGTTGCTAGCATGTCGCACTCGCAATCGAACCAACGCTTAATGAGACATCACAATGCCAATAAAAGCTTCTATAGAGCCCTGGGCCATAAAATTTGCCCAATTGATTAATCGCTTTGGCACTATAAAGACCAGCATAGTATTTGTGTTTTTAACTTTGGTCTTCACTCTAGGCGGCTCTTACATAGTGCGCATGAGTATGAGTGGCGCAGCCAATGCCGAAGATTTTATTAGTGCGATCATACTTACCCTGCTTAGTGCGCCATGGGTATTATTCTTTTTCAGTGAGTTGGTAAAACAACTGGAACAATCCCGGGAGAGTCTCAAAGACGCAGTGTCTCAGCTGGAACACTTACGGGAAGAAGATGTGTTGCTTAACCGCGAGCTGCAGAACAATATTAAGCAGCTAAATTATGAGATTGAGCAGCGTAAAAATGCCCAGTTAGAGCGTGAAAATGTACTAGGTGATCTTGAAAATGAAATTCGTGACAAATCAGAGAAAGAACAGCAGGCATTAAGATTGTCTACCCTGTTGCGTTCGATTATTGATGCTTCTCCCGACCTTATCTACTACCGCAACGAAGAAGGCCAATTTGCCGGCTGTAACCGGATAGCAGAAAAAATGACCGGCAAGACCGAGGAGGAACTAATTGGTTTGACTCCTCATCAGGTCTATGAGGAAGAACTGGCCAGCCAGGTAGTGGCCAGTGATCATGAAGTGCTTGAAAAAAACGCCAGTATTACTGAAGAATTGTGGTTACGGTTTGCAGATAATAAACGACGTTATTTTGAAATGCGCAAAGTTCCTTTTTATGCCCTCGACGGAACCCGTTTAGGCTTATTGGCGTTTGGCCGGGATATCACCGAGCGTAAACAGGCAGAAAATGCCGTAGCCAAGGCGAGTAAAGACAAAACCGCATTTATCGCCACCATCAGTCATGAATTACGTACGCCTTTAAATGGCATCGTCGGCCTCAGCAGAATGTTGCGAGACACTAAACTAAATGAAGAGCAATACGCCTGGGTTAGCACAATTTACGCCAGTGGCATTACCCTGGGCAATATATTT
Organism: Paraglaciecola sp.; assembly: GCA_034111125.1. Lineage (GTDB taxonomy): Bacteria > Pseudomonadota > Gammaproteobacteria > Enterobacterales > Alteromonadaceae > Paraglaciecola. The sequence continues at coordinate 4,460 of JAWUXW010000015.1, read as the reverse complement.
AACGACATTATTGACTTGGATCGTCTGGACAGGGATAGACTAGAACTATCCCTAAAAACAGTTTCTATACGTGATTTCACTAATGAACTGAGCAGTATTATTGAACTTCTTGCTGGTGATAAGGGTTTATCTTTTGAGTCCAACATCGTTGATCCACTGCCGGCCTTTGTAGAAGCCGATGGCACTCGTTTACGGCAAATATTGTGGAACTTACTCTTTAACGCGGTAAAATTCACCCAAAAAGGCACCGTTAGTCTCAACGTTTCTGCCCAGCCCATTGACCAACATACCAGCATGGTTAAATTTAAGGTTAGCGACACTGGGGTCGGTATTCCTCAACAAGAATTAGACAAAATATTTGCCATGTATTACCAAGTAGATATGCCCGAATATCAAAGCGGCACAGGTACCGGTATTGGTTTGGCAATATGCCAACAAATGGTTTCCCTAATGCACGGTGAAATAAGCGTCAGTAGCAAATTGGGCGAAGGCACTTGCTTTACGGTTGAACTCCCTGTGACAATCAGTCAAAAGCCCATCCAGGTTGAGGAACTGCTGATCACCGGTTTGGAGATTTTATTAGTCGAAGATATTGAACTTAATGTCATGGTGGCCAAGGCCTTATTGGAAAAACTAGGGCAGAAAGTCGATGTTGCAATGACCGGCAATGACGCCATCGAAATGGCCAGGACCAAACAATATGACCTTGTTTTATTAGACATCCAGTTGCCGGATATGAACGGCTTTGAAGTAGCAACTGTGCTGCACGATGAACACTTGGTGGAGCAAACCAGCATTGTTGCCCTAACCGCAAATGTAATTAAAACACGCCAGGAGTATCTGGATAACGGCATGGACGATGTCATCGCCAAACCGGTTAAGAAGAGTCGGATAATTGAAGTATTTAATAACCTGTTTGGTGAGCAACCCAGTATTCCACATCAGCCGCAAGAAGAGCGTAAGTGTGAGAAGTTAGACGCCATTCTTGACCTGAATTTATTGCAAATGTTGGTGGACACCATTGGCCATGAAATGGTTCGTACTAGTGTCAAGGTATTCCAGGAGAATATGCCTGATTATTTGGAGATTTTGCAGCTTAGCTTAAGCGCCAATGAAAAAGACGAAGTCTGCGCACAGGCCCATAAAATTAAGGGCGCAGCAGGATCAGTTGGTTTAGCCAGAGTACAAAAAATATCGAACTATATTCAACAGGGAGAGCACCCCGCATGGTGGCAAAATGTACATGATTGGGTAGAAGAACTGAACATGGCAGCTCAACAGGACATGAAAAAATTGAGCAATTGGTTAAACCAGCAAGATATTGATGACTAATACCATTGCGCCTTGATATGTGATCAACTCAGAAGGCGTTGGCAAGTTTCATAGCAAAGCGTAACGTCGAAGGAATGCTGGTTTGCCGCTAGGGAGCTTGCCAACCTTTCCTGAAGGGCGATGATACCAAGGTTGCTTACATTTTAGCCGTTATACAGGTTAAAACACGCCGCGATTACGCTACTTTTATTCATCGCTGAGTGATCATATATTTAGGTGGATTGGTATAAAATATCTTAACGTGCCAATTCATTATGATTGCACCGCGAATTTTACGCATTTATGCATATTCAACACGGCATTGAGGTCTAATTCGGTCCAGTTTCACTGGCAATAGTGATGTCATTTTGCGTGTTTTTTTCAATAAATAGATGACAGGCATCCATTAACAAATTAGAATTTGCCCATTAATACTATTATAGTATTAATTAACTTCGCATTAACATTAACTTCCACTACAAGTAGCGTGCTTATGTCTAAATTTGATCCTATTGACCATTCTCACCGTCGGCGTAATCCCTTAACGGGCGACTGGGTATTGGTCTCTCCCCATCGTGCTAAGCGCCCATGGCAGGGCCAGATCGAAAAACCACAGGCTAGTGATAGTACAGTTCATGATCCCGACTGCTTTCTCTGCTCAGGCAACATCCGCATCAATGGTGAAGTCAATCCGGCCTACGAGGGCACCTTCGTTTTTACCAACGATTTTGCCGCATTGATGAAAGATACACCCGAGTCTGAACAATCTAACGACGACTTATTTACCTTGCAAGCTGCGCGAGGCACCAGCCGGGTTATTTGTTTTTCACCTGCACACAATCTTACCTTGCCAGAGTTACCGCTTGAGGCCATTGAAGGCCTGATCCAAACTTGGTGTGAGCAGGTGGCTGAGTTGTCTAAAGGCTATGTGTGGGTGCAAGTATTTGAGAATAAAGGTTCGGCCATGGGCTGTTCTAACCCTCACCCCCATGGACAAATTTGGGCCAATGATTTCATCCCTAATGAAGTGGCTAAAGCGGAGCAAAGTCAGCGTGCCTATTATGAGCAACACGGTAGCTCTTTATTATTGGACTATGCAAAAAAAGAGTCGGCAGACGGCGCACGTACTGTAGTGGAAACCGAATATTGGCTAGCAGTTGTACCCTATTGGGCTGCATGGCCATTTGAAACCTTACTACTGCCTAAATTTAAGTGCGCCCGCTTAGTTGATATTAACTCAGCTCAGCAAGCTGACCTGGCCCTAGCTATGAAAAAACTGACCAGTCGCTACGACAATTTATTTCAGTGTTCTTTTCCTTATTCCATGGGCTGGCACTGGGCCCCCAATGATCTTGAGGACACCGAACACTGGCAAGTGCATGCCCATTTCTACCCACCATTATTGCGCTCAGCGAGCGTACGTAAATTTATGGTGGGTTATGAAATGATGGCCGAGCCTCAACGAGACCTCACTCCGGAACAAGCCGCCGAGCGCCTGCAAAGTTTAAGTGACGTGCATTATAACGAATTCAAAGGAGTCTGAACTCTATGTCAAAAGTTACTCAAAACATGATAAACAGCCTAAACAAGGTGTTTACAGAGACATTTTCCAGTAGCCCACAACGGTATTTTCAAGCCCCAGGTAGAGTGAACCTAATAGGCGAGCATACGGATTACAACGATGGTTTTGTTTTACCCTGTGCAATTGACTACCAAACGGTGGTGGCGGCCAGCCCCCGAAACGATGATATCGTGCGTGTGGTCGCGCTTGACTACGACAATCAAACAGATGAGTTTTCATTGACTCAAAATATAACATCCCATCCAGGTCAGTTATGGAGCAACTATGTTCGTGGCGTGATAAAACACCTGCAAATGCGCGGCTTATCCTTTACCGGGGCTGATTTGGCTGTCACTGGCAATGTCCCCCAGGGAGCAGGCCTTAGTTCATCTGCCTCCTTAGAAGTCGCTATTGGTGAAACGTTTCGCCAATTATATCAACTTCCCATGAGCAAAGCGGACGTGGCGCTCAATGGTCAGGAAGCGGAAAATCAGTTTGTTGGCTGCAACTGCGGCATAATGGATCAAATGGTCAGCGCCTGTGGTGCCCAGCACCATGCACTATTACTGGATTGTCGCTCATTATTTACTGAACTGATTGCCATGCCCGAGGATCTTTCGGTCATGATCATCAACTCCAATGTCAAACGAGGTCTAGTCGATAGCGAATACAATACCCGTAGAAAACAATGTGAAGAAGCCGCCAGCATCTTGGGCATTAAAGCCTTGCGGGATATCAGCTTGCTCAATCTTAAAAACAGCATGCATAAATTGTCTGGGGTCGTTTACCGCCGGGCTCATCATGTTGTTTCTGACAATGAGCGCACCCTATTAGCAGCGCAGGCGCTGCGTGATGGCAATGCAAAAGCCTTATCACAACTGATGGGGGATTCTCACGCTTCAATGCGGGATGACTTTGAAATTACTGTCCCTCCGATTGACTTTATCGTTGAAATTTTAGCCGAATATCTTGGCGAATATGGCGGGGTGCGAATGACAGGTGGCGGCTTTGGTGGCTGCATTGTTGCCCTAATGCCTCATGGCATGGTGGAAGGTGCGAAATTCTTACTCGCCCAGCGCTATTTTGAGCACAGCGGCATAAAAGAAGATGTTTATATTTGCCGTGCCAGTGACGGTGCCGGTGAAGTAGTCCGGTAATACCTAGCCATTGGTAACTTATGCCATCCCACCTAAACATCTGATCACTCAGCGATGAATAAAAGTAGCGTAATCACGGCGTGTTTTAACCTGTATAACGGCTACAGCGTAAGCGACTTTGGTATCGCCCTTCGGGAAGGGCTGGCAAGCTCCCTAGCTGAATTGGTATTAGCTCGGATTCTAGGACGCCCAAATATCACCAGTAAGATCCCTCCGAGAATAATACCGGCGGAGATTAGCAAGGGGTACTCTAGAGCTTCCCCGACCAACAGCACGCCTCCCAATCCGGCCCAAATAGGTACTGACAACTGGCATACGGCGGCTACGCTGGTGTGCAACTTCGGCAATACGTGATACCACAGGGTATAACCTAAACCGGAGGTCAAGGCCCCCGATGCAATAGCATAGCCAATGGCTTGACTACTTGACTC
>JAWUXW010000014.1:0-12773 GCA_034111125.1 Paraglaciecola sp. | reverse complement strand
GGTGTGTTGGCATGTTCAGCAGGGCTGAATGTAGGCACTCTAGATGTAGAAGACTTCCCCCAACTATCACAAGGGAAACTTTAATTTGGTTATGGTCAAAGAACGCTCATATTTTCACGGACTTATGATATCTGGTACTAGTACAGGTCTAGCCTTAACGGCTCGCCTATGACCAAATGACTCTATTGCCTTATGTTGGCACTTTTGGCAGTTAGCAACTTAGCTAGATCTTGAGGGGAAAGTTCAATTTCCAGCCCCCTTTTACCGGCACTGACATAAATCGTTTTAAACCCTTCGGCGGATAAATCAATGACTGTTAGTAAACGCTTTTTTTGTCCTAAAGGGCTAACGCCGCCCAATACATAACCCGTCACCCGCTGCACTTCTGCTTTGTCAGCCATGGCGGCTTTCTTAGCTCCAGCCGCTTTAGCCACTAACTTCATACTCAGCATTGACTCAACAGGCAAAATGGCCACGCAAAGGGAGCCGTCATCCAGCTTGAGCACCAAGGTTTTAAACACCCGAGCCGGGTCAACTGCTAGCTTTGCAGCCGCTTCCAAACCATAGGATCCCACCTCAGGATCATGCTCATAGGAGTGAACTTTGTGTGCAAGCTTCATCTTGATGGCGAGATTTATGGCGGGGGTCATTTCACTGTATTCTTAGTTTGACGCTCTAGCCAGCTTTGGTAGTTCCCCATCCAAACCCATAGCTTGCTGGATAATTCCTTCTTTGGCTTTAGGCAGTTTATTGACGGCGCTTAAACCTACATCTCTGACTAGTTTTTTTAAGGGATTATCCCCGGCAAAAATACGTTTAAACCCTTCCATGGTGGCAATCATCTTAACCGTCTCGGTTTTTCTCCACCGCTCATAAGGCCGTAAATTTTTATGCAAACCAATGTCTTTGCCCTGCTCAGTCAATTCACTCAGTTGCTCAGCTAGGGCTGCAGCGTCGAGCAGGCCGAGGTTGGCGCCTTGCCCTGCTAGCGGATGTATGGTGTGGGCCGCATCACCAACCAGTGCAACCCTGTCGCATACCCAATTACGGGCATAGCGCATTTTCAGGGGATAAGATTGGCGCTCGCTGACCAGCTCACATAGACCTAAACAGCCGTCAAAACTTACGGTAAGTGCCTTATTAAATTCTTCTGCGGACAAGGCCAGGAGGCGCTGAGCTTCAGGCTCGTCCTGGGACCACACGATGGAACAAAGGTGCTCGCCCCATAGGGGCAAAAACGCTAGTGGACCTGTTGGAGTAAATATTTGCCTGGCGGTATTTTGATGGGGCAAGGCTGTTTTAATAGTAGCGACGATGGCCTGATGATCATAGTCCCAAAAGGTCAGTGGCAAACCGGCTTGTTGGCGCACATAGGAGTTTGCCCCGTCGGCCCCAACAACTAATCTGGCAGATAACATGGATTCATCGTCCAGAGTAATAAAACTCTCCTGCTGGCCAAACACTAACTTAGCGATTCTTTTTGGAGCCAATAACTCGATATGCTTCGAAGACTCTGCTTTGCGCCACAAACTGCCTCGCAGGGATTGGTTTTCGATAATATGCCCAAGCTGGGCTTGTTGCACATCAGCATGGGAAAACTCAATTTTGCCAAAGCTATCCTTGTCCCACACCTTCATATGTTGATATGACAAATGTCTTTGCCCGGCAATATCATCCCATACACCGAGTTTGCGCAGGATATTTTCACTGGCCAGGCTTAGGGCACTGACCCTTAGTTCTGGCTGTTCACCCAGAGGCTTGTTGCCTTGCTCTGCATCAATCACGGCGACCGACAAATCGCTGTCTTTCAAGGCCAGAGCAAGCACCAAGCCAACCATGCCTCCACCGACAACCACCACGTCGTAAGATTGCATCAGGCCTCAGCCATACTTGATAGGCTTTGCCCGCTCATAAGCGCTTCTATCTCTTGTATCGTTTTAGGCGCAGCTTGAGTCAGGTTTTCATAACCCGTTTCAGTAATCAGCAGGTTGTCTTCAATGCGAATACCGATCCCTTGCCAGCGTTTATCCACATCAGCGTCCGGGTTAATATAGATACCTGGTTCAACGGTCAGTACCATGCCTGGCTCAAATGGCCGATCTTGTCCGTCAATTTTGTAGTTACCTACGTCATGCACATCCATGCCCAACCAATGACTTAAGCCGTGCATATAAAATTCCCGATAGCCTTGCTGTTTAATGTTTTCTGCCAGCTCACCCTGCAGGATCCCAAGTTCGATTAAGCCTAGAGTGATGACTTCAATCGCCTTGTCTGCTGCATCTTTCATGGTGTTACTGGGTTTGATCATCTCAAAGGCCGCTAGCTGGGCATCCAGCACGATTTGATAGACTTGTTTCTGCTCTGGTGAAAAGGAACCGGAAACCGGAAAGGTGCGGGTAATATCGGCAGCATAGCCCTGTAATTCACAGCCAGCATCGATCAGTACTAGGTCGCCATCGTACAACTCATCGCTATTTTCTGTGTAATGCAAGATACAGCCGTTGTCACCGCTGCCGACGATGGTGCCATAAGCCGGATGTTTGGCGCCGTCAATGGCGAATTGATGATGGATTTCCGCTTCTAACTGGTATTCGTATCTGCCTGCTTGAGCAGCTTGCATGGCCCGTTTATGGGCAGTGGTAGATATGCGCGCAGCTTCGCGCATCACCTGGACTTCGGCCTCAGACTTGAACAGACGCATTTCATCTAAAATAGGCCTTAGGTCCACTATGTTTTTCGGTGCCTGCTTACTCTGTTTGGGGGCAGCTCTTAACTCCTCTAAGAGCGCAAAAATCTGTCCATCGGCTTGATCCATATGCCCTTGAGCGAAATACAAAGACTCATGACCATCAACTAATTCAAGTAGTTTTTCCTCGAAGTCTTCCAAGGTAAACGCCATATCCAACTGAAAGGTAAGTTTTGCCTTTTTTGGGCCAAAACGTCTGCCCTGCCATATTTCCGCACTGGGATCTTTTTCCAAACAGAAAAGCACGCTCAGGCCATCTGCATAACGCTCACTGTTAGATAGCAACAGCCAGGCTTCTGGCTCTGGAAAACCGCACAGATACTGAAAATAGCTGTCCTGACGAAAGGGATATTCAGTATCCCGACTGCGTGTTACCCGTCCTGCTGCGGGAACAAGGCAAATGCTGTTGGCCTGCATGGCAGACAGTAATTGCTGTCTGCGGCTTAAAAACTCCGTTGGCTCAATCATAGAATAAAGGGCTTCACTTAATGGATGGTTTTAGGCTTACTCTGCTGCTCTTCAGGTGATTTACCTAACTCGTTAAAACACAGCATAGCGGTAACTCTGACATACTCCAGGACTTCAAATAAAGCCCGCTCTGATTCTTCATCCTCAGTCATTTCTTCATCCATACGGGCAATTTCAGCAAAGTCCTCGAGCCCTTCTTTCACATCCGCCGAGCAACCGGTAAGATCTGCCTGATGCAAACCAAAGCCAAGCATAAAGCCCTGGACCCAGCTCAACAAAGCCTGACCGCGATCATTAATCGGCGCCGAATCATCTGGTAGACATAATACTAAGGAAAAGTCGGTATCCAGCAACTGCTGGCAAGTCATGTTATACAGCTGGTGAAATGTCTCCTGCACCTCGGGGGGCAATTTATCACCTTGATTGACAAAATCAGCAATCGGCTCATCCCAATCACGGCATTCCAGAGGCATACCGCCGCCTAACATACCACAAAACATACCCTGTATTTCTGCAGCATTGGCTAATATGTTATTGCGCTCTAGTAGCGCGGAAATCTTCTCAAAACTTTGATTTTGCATATTCAAGGGATGTTCTCAGGTAGTTAACAGGCTAATGTTAACATTCTCGATATAGCCAAACTACTGCAAAATAAATATATACCCTACCCATTTGTTAGCAATATGAGATTTATGCTGTTTTTATTCCAAATGAGATTGGTATATCCCCTCGCTAACATATTATAATGGCCGGGAGTGGATGATTGGATCGGCAAACTAGTTCATTAGTAATTAGTATTGTCCCCAGTAATAAGCTCACCTTGTCTCCTGGAATGTTTGCCAGTTTAGTAATGTCCCTGGCCGATGCTTAACACCTAGGAAGTTGATTCCACTGCTTTTGCGCAAGCTCGGCTTGTATCGAGACGCCTGCGGCAATGATGATACTTCCGCCCTGAACTTTCGGTTCACGGGCGAATTCTAGACAGCGGCATTTTGGGAGGCTTCCACTTTTAACTCAGCATCATCAGTTAGTAGCAACATGACTCCAGAAGAACAGTTACACACTTATGGAAAAGACGTAGTTGACGCCCTGTCGCCTATGGTTAAATGATGAGTTTCATAAAACGTTGTTAGCCGAATATTCAGTCGATAAAGAGGTGCAAATTTGCTCGGCATTACAGCAATGCTTGCCGATAATGTGGGATGCCAACACCATTAAAAATAGCACCGATGGAAGTTAAACATCTGAGCAGTTCTTTTCATAAACTGGTTAAAAAAACTGTTAAGTGTAGAGCTCGAGAAAAAACCTAATTTTATGGTCCCGTGGTGGCATTGGCGACACGGAGCAATTATATCTATACGTTTATTTTTAGTTAATTTCTCGCCAATGCGGAAAAAAAGGCTTTTTACAAAACCGAAAAAAAATCTTTTCTTAGGTCTCTGACATTAGGCAATATATACCAAGACTTCTCAGCAAATTTTCGGCTAATATAATACTAAAACAATAACAACAGTTGGAATTTGTCTATGGCCATTATCAATTTTGGCTCGGTTAACATTGATCACGTTTATCAAGTTGACCATTTTGTACAACCTGGTGAAACCATCGCATCAACTAGCTACCATTGTCTATTGGGGGGAAAAGGCGCCAATCAGTCTGTTGCCCTGGCAAAAGCGAGCTCCGATGTTAGGCATGTGGGAAAAATCAATGAGTCCGATACCAGGTTTAAACAGGCCTTGATTAAACAGGGAGTTAATTGCAAATATTTAGCCTGTACAGAAACCCCTTCTGGCCACGCCATTATTCAAGTCACCCCTTCTGGTGAAAATGCCATTGTGCTATTTGGTGGAGCCAATCAGGAGCTTGACGGCAAAGATGTGATGGAAGCGCTGGACGATACAAAACCTTCGGATTGGGTGTTGACCCAAAACGAGACCAGTGCCATTGACCAGGTATTGAACCAGGCTAAAGAGAAAGGCCTAAAAGTCGCGTTTAACCCGGCTCCAATGACAGAGTCAGTTAAGCACCTACCCCATGACTGCATTGATTTATTGATCGTAAACAAAGTCGAAGCAGAGGAAATATCCGGACGCCAAGACCTGGACAAGATGGAAGCCTATTTTCGGCAAGACTGGCCAGATACCGAAGTGTTAATTACTTTGGGTAAGGCCGGAGTCAGAATGCTGAAAAAAGACCGTACTATTGATGTCCCAGCATTCGAAGTGGAAGCTGTCGATACCACTGCCGCAGGCGATACCTTTATCGGTTTTTTTCTGTCTGCCTACGCCAATCATAGTGAGGCCAGTTCTGCACTGCGAAGAGCTTGCGCAGCATCGGCATTAGCGGTTATGCAGATGGGTGCCGCCCAATCAATACCGAACGAAGAGCAGGTTAACCGCTTTTTGGCCAAACAATAATCCGCCAATTTCTGTTACTTTCCACTAATTAATAAACGAGAGCGTTTATGAACCATAAAATAATTATCGATACTGATCCTGGCATAGATGACGCGATGGCGATTTTCTTTGCCTTTCAACATCCTGAAATTGAGGTCCTTGGTCTGACCACAGTTTTTGGCAATGTACCGGTCAGCATGTCAGCGCAAAACGCCCTGACCTTATGTGAATTAGCCGGCAAAGATATTCCCGTCTGCAAGGGAGTTGGCATGCCCTGGGTCGGGCAAGAGTCAAGTTATGCCCACTTTGTACACGGTGACGACGGTTTTGGCAATATTGATTTCCCTAAGTCAGATCATTCCTTAGACCCCCGTAGCTCTGCCCAATTTATCGTTGATATGGCCCGTCAATATCCAGGAGAGATAACCGTTGCCGCGATTGGCCCCCTAGGTAATCTGGCACTGGCATTGCGCTTGGAGCCTGAACTGCCAAAATTACTAAAAGGAGTGACCATCATGGGTGGCGCAGCTTTTGTACCCGGTAACGTCACGCCAGTGGCTGAAGCCAATATATGGAACGATGCCTATGCCGCTGAGATCGTTTTTGCTGCTGATTGGCAGCTGGACATGTTTGGTCTTGATGTCACCAACAACGTGTTTTTCAGCCCCGAATTTTTGGAGCAACTTAAGCAAAATAATCCTAAACTAGGTGGGTTTGTCCGTGATGCCGCACAATTTTATGTGGCGTTTTACTCGCAGAATAGGGATAGCCAAGGTTGCTGTTTTCACGATGCAATGCCCCTTGCCCACTTGGTTGACCCGAGCTTATTTGGCATGCAAAGTGGCCATGCGCGGGTATCAACCGATCCGTTGAATATCGGTCAAACCACGATCGCGCCAACTGGCACAACAACTAGCCCTGATTGGTTAAATGCTCAACAAATAAATGTCGCGGTAAAGGTGGATGATGAACGTCTAACTCAGCTATACCTTGACACCTATAAGGGGTAAAGTGAGGTTAGCTAATGGTAAATGATCAAGAGTCAAGTTAGATATAGATGAAAAGTGCCCCCACTACTCGTGACGAAAAAGAGCGCCTAAAAGCGCTGTATGCCTACGATGTGCTGGATACTGAGGCGGAAAAAATATTTGACGACCTAACACTGTTGGCTTCGCAAATATGCGGCACCCCTATTGCGCTTATCAGTTTGATCGATCCGGATCGTCAGTGGTTTAAGTCCAAAGTAGGACTTGGGGCCGACGAGACATCACGGGACATTGCTTTTTGCGCCCATGCGATACAGCAACGGCAACTTTTCGAAGTTGAAGATACCCTGAAGGATGAGCGGTTCGCAGATAATCCCTTGGTGACCTCCTATCCTAATATTCGCTTTTACGCAGGAACCCAACTTGTAACTCCTGAAGGTTATGCCATTGGCACCCTTTGCGCGATAGACCGCAAGCCTAATCACTTAAGTGCTGAGCAGCGCAATTCCCTTGAAATTCTTGGTCGCTCGGTGATCTCTCAACTTGAGTTGCGAAAAAATATCAAACAACTCAAGGAAACCAGTCAGCACAAGACCGAGTTTTTGTCCAATATGAGCCATGAACTGCGTACCCCCCTTAACGCAATTATCAGTTTTAGTAGCCTGATGCTTGATGAGGTAAAAAGCCTAGAGGTTCCCAACAAATTTCATCAGTACTTATATCACCTGGATTACAGTGGCAAACGTTTATTAGGCGTAATTAATTCGGTCCTGGATATAAGTAAAATTGAAGAAGGAAAAATGCAGTTGGATATTGTGCGTATCCACTGCCCTTCGTTTTTCCAACAGCTAGTCGACATGCTGATGCTCAGTGCTAGTGAGAAAAACCTCGGTTTATCCATAATAGTTGACCCATCTGTGCCCGAATATCTTGAATTTGATGAAACAAAGCTCGGTCAAATAATGCTTAACTTAATCAATAATGCGATTAAATTTAGCCAAGGTGGCAGCCAAATTGATGTGAACATTGCCTCTACTAACAGTGGCTTGTGCATCGCGGTAAAAGACCAAGGTGTGGGTATTTCCAAAGCAGATCAACGTAAGCTGTTTAATAAATTCCAACAAGTAGGTAATGCCAAATTCTCAGAAGGAACCGGGCTTGGACTGTCGATCACCAAGGGCTTAGTGGAGCTGATGGGCGGCCAGATAAAACTCACTAGTACAGTAGGTATGGGGAGCTTATTTACCGTAGCACTGCCCATAACCGTCAATGCAATGCGAACAGATGATAAGCGAGCCGAACCGTTGACACTGCTATGTCAAAAAGACAGTCAAATATTGGTGGTAGAAGATAACATTATTAATCAAGAAGTGGCTAAAGCCCTGTTTGGCTCTCTCGGCCTTAAAATCCAGATTGCCGACACCGGCGAGCAAGCCCTGCAGATGATTGAAAAAAACAACTATCAACTCATTCTTATGGATATTCACCTACCTGGAATAAGTGGCATAGAAGCCACTTCGTTGATCAAAAAAAACCATCCAAGCTTGCCCATTATCGGTTTGTCTGCCGATGCTTTCGAGCAACAAAATTTCATCCAAAACAAGCATGTGGATAATCGTAACGAGCTGTCTGACTACCTGCTCAAACCCGTGGAAAAAAAGCAATTAATCCGAGTACTTAACCGCTTTTTACCAACTACCAACCAAACATGCGAGCCTAGTTAGTTGCGCCACAGCCCTGCGCCATCCAGACCTAGTTTGCGTCACTTATATAGGCAAAGACGTAACAACTTAACAGCAGACCAGCAGCACGAAGCAGCAGAGCAATTGCTAGGGAAATGTCAGCAACTGCCTGAATTCACACAAGCCAATAATATAGCGATCTACTTAGCGAATGATGGGGAAATAAACCTCAAGCCGGTTATTGAGTTTTGCTGGCAGCACAACAAACACGTGTATCTGCCGGTGCTGCATCCTTTTAGTAAGGGCCATTTATTATTTGTGCGCTACCACAGCCAAACAGTGATGCACAATAACCGCTTTGCTATTCCAGAGCCTGAAGTCACCTGTGCAAAAATTTGCCCGCTGTTAGAATTGGATATTGTATTCACCCCCCTTGTAGCCTTTGATAAACAAGGCAACCGCCTGGGTATGGGCGGCGGCTACTATGATCGAAGTTTGGCCCCCGTTCCTAGGGATAAGTTAAAGACCCATGTATTTGGTGTTGCCCATGACTGCCAAATAGTTGCAGAAGGGCTTAATGGCGAACAGTGGGATATTCCTTTGCAAAAAATCATTACCCCTAAGCACGTTTTTTCCTGCGCAGGTTGATATACTCACACCCACCCAATTTCAAGCCACTTTCAGAATGCTAGCAATGACACAAGATCAAAAGAAACAAGCCGCCGCCTTAGCCGCCATTAAATATGTAGAAGACGGTGCCATTGTCGGTGTTGGCACGGGCTCTACCGTTAACTACTTTATTGAAGCCCTTGGTACCATTAAACACGACATAGCAGGGGCTGTTTCCAGCTCCGATGCTTCTAGCGAGCGTTTGAAAGCCCTGGGAATTGAAGTCTTTGACTTAAATTCAGTCGGCAGTTTCGATATTTATGTCGACGGTGCAGACGAAATCACCCAACACAGGCATATGATTAAAGGCGGTGGCGCAGCCTTGACCCGTGAAAAGATCGTTGCCGCAGTGGCCAGAGAATTCATTTGCATCATAGATGACACTAAACTTGTGCCGATGTTGGGCACCTTCCCCTTGCCCGTCGAGGTGATCCCCATGGCCCGCTCTTATGTGGCCAGAAAAATCGTTAAACTAGGCGGCGATCCAGTATATCGTCAGGGCGTGGTCACCGACAATGGTAATGTCATTCTCGATGTGCACAATATGCAGATTCTCAATCCGGTAGAGCTAGAGCAGCAGCTGAATAATATCGTGGGTGTGGTCACCAACGGTCTGTTTGCCATGCGCGGAGCCGATATAGTGCTAACAGGCACAGACACCGGCGTAAACATTGAGAAATGATTAGCCCGAGGGTGTTTTTCTACCAGACCTAGAACAATTCCATGACGCATAGCGATGCTGAAACACAGAGAAGACTTAATACGTGGCCTAATACCATAATGATATTCAAGTCTGACAAAGGTTATGAAAATATAGCAACTCTACGTAATGGCTAACACCGGGAGCAAAATGGGCCGAAGTAGGTCCAGCTATCATCAAGCGATATAAGCTATATAAACGATATGCATGGCACGTTGCGCAGCTGATACAAAGCGGAGTTAACTAAAATACAATAATAAAAACCCAAGAGTTGATATGACTGATTTAAACCTTAACGGCAAAAACACCCCGGGCTCACTATTTAGTCTGCTATCAGTTTTCATTCTGGCTGTCGTTATTTGGTACAGTTTTGATTCCCAATCACCCTCCGCCAATAAATACACCTCAGGGGATAGCAACTCTTTTTCCCAACAAAATGCGTTTAAACACTTAAGCGAGATAAGCAAAGAGCCCCATTATTTGGGCAGTCAGGCCCATAGTGCTGTCCGCCAATATCTAGTTGATGAGATTGAAGCCTTGGGTCTTGAGGTGGAAATATTTGAACATGTCGCTACTCACTCTCGGCGTTCTTTTGTTGCCGCCAATACGCAAAACATCATTGCAAAAATTTCCGGTAAAACGTCAGGCAATGCCTTGGCCTTAGTTTCCCATTACGATTCTGCTGTGCATTCATCATTAGGTGCAAGTGATGCAGGAAGTGGCGTTGGCACAATATTGGAAGGGGTACGAGCCTTTCTTGCCAGCGGCGAGAAACCGGAAAACGATATTATTATTATATTGACCGACGGAGAAGAGCGCGGGCTGTTAGGTGCACAAGCCTTTGTGAACTACCACCCGTGGGCAAACGATGTGAGGGTAGTACTCAACTTTGAAGCGAGAGGCTCTGGCGGCCCGAGCTATATGATACTTGAAACCAATGGAGGTAACGCCCAGCTTATTGAAGCATTTGCCAAAGCTAAGGTTGCACATCCCGCGGCAAACTCCTTGTTGTATAGCATTTATAAACTACTACCCAACGATACGGATCTCACCATTTTTAGAGAAGATGGTGACATTCAAGGCTACAACTTCGCCTTTATTGATGATCACTTCGATTACCACACTGCTCAGGATTCTGTTGTCAGACTCGATAAAGAAAGCCTAAATCATCAAGCTGAGTATCTTATGGCAATGCTCGGCCACTTTGCAAATGCTGATTTGACTGAGCTGAATACCGACCAAGATTTAGTCTATTTTAACTTTCCTGTTATCGGTATGGTTTTTTATCCCTTCGCCTGGGTGTTTTCAATGGCGAACATTGGCTGCGCAGCATTACTAGCGGTTTGTCTTGTCGGCATCAAACGCCAGCGCCTCTCATTTGGGTCAATAGTTAAAGGTTTTGTCCCCCTTATAATCTCTGTGACATCAGCTGGCCTCATTGGCTATTTCGGCTGGAAGGCACTGCTTTTGGTGTTTCCACAATATGCCGACATCTCACAAAACTTTACCTACAATGGTCATTGGATAATAGCCAGCTTTGTATCACTTACCTTAGCCACTACCTTAGCCATTTACCAAGCGTTTAGTCGCTACTGCCCGGCCAACAATAGATATGTGCCCCCCATCATTTTGTGGTTGTTGTTAAATCTGTACCTTGCCTTCGCCTTGCCTGGCGCTGGCTTTTTGATAATACCGAATTTTTTAGCGATAGCAGTGCTTTTGATTAAGGTAATCAGTAGAGATCCTGAAAACAGATCAGGAAAGGCGGCACTATTTGCGCTGATCTTGTCTTTACCCTCAGCTATTATCATTGCGCCCCTTATTCCAGCCTTTGTAATAGGTTTAGGTCTGAATGCCTTGTTTATTGGCACGATATTGACCTGTCTTTTGATCGTGCTCGTATTACCTATCTTGCTAGAAAATCCCCATTCAATCGCGATTAAATATTTGGCCACCGTGCTCGCGCTGGTTTTTTTCGCTGTCTCCGTATTTCAGTCCACTTATAGCATTGATCGTAAAAAGCCCAATAGCATTAACTATCTGCTTGATCTAGACCAACAGCAGGCATTTTGGATAAGCAGTAATCGTGTTGGGGATGATTTTACCAAACAGTTTTTCACCGAGCCTGAGAGTACTAAGCCTTGGGATAGAACTATTTATCCGGATTTCCGTCGCAGTGCCATCAGACAGTATCAACAGGCTAAAATCATACCCTTAGCTTCTGCGAGTGTTGTGGTTGAAAAAGACCGCGTAGTAGGTGCACAGCGCCATGTTGCATTGCGTATATCGCCAAATAGAGCAACAAACCTACTCCGGCTATATACCCTGGAAAATATATTGATTAAACGCATGTCGGCAAATGGGCAAGTTTATCGAAAGAATAATCACGTCATTGAAAAAGCGATTAGACCCAGGTTCTTTTTCAGCTACACCCTGTCAAAACCTTTCGAAAGCATTGTCGTTGATTTTACCGTGAGAGCAGCTGATCCACTTTCTATTAAGCTGTATGAATCTGCCTTTGATATGTTCGAAACATTCACTGAAATAGAACCAAGGGGCGAGTTATACATGCCTGAGCCCTTTATACTTAATGATGCGACTATCATTGGCCAGAGCGTGAAAATAGCTAGGAAGAAAGCAGACTAAGCGTTTTAGATTTAAAAAAAGCGGGCGAAAAACAAATAGACTGCATTCATTTGTTTTTCGCCATTCAACTGACCACATATTTTTTGCTTGCTGGTACTATTTATATAAACGTAAATAAAGTATCGCCGCTAAAACCCTACACACCGAGTGGTTTAGCACTAAGTGAGTATAGAATCGTAGGCTACTTTAAGTCGTTGTTTAAATACCTTCCCGCTATCTTCCCGCGGCAAACTGTCATGCAAGTCAAGTTGTCTGGGATATTTAAAGCGTGATATTTTTCCATCCAAAAAGTCATGCACCTGTTCTAAAGTTAGTGAATGCCCAGCTTGACAGGTTACTGCAGCGATGACTTTTTCTCCGAACTCTTTATCGGGTATGCCAAATACTGCACAGTCCGAAACCTGTGGCATTTCAATCATCGCCCCTTCAATTTCAGCTGGAAATATATTCGCTCCTCCGGAAATGATCATGTCTTTTTTG
>JAWUXW010000013.1:0-10283 GCA_034111125.1 Paraglaciecola sp. | reverse complement strand
CACAGCCATTGGCACCGATTAAACCGTAACGATTGCCGTTGCCAAATTTAACTGAGACATTTTCAAACAGTGGCTTTTCGCCAAATTGCATGGTGATATTCGCGGTAGTAAGCAAGGTATTGGTTCCGGTATTAAATAGTGAGGTTGATCCGCTAGCCATATCAATTACTTTAGGGATTGCATTAGCAAATAGCAGCGGAAAATTCGGCGCGCATTATGTCATAAATTTATTCTAAACGCAGGGTTTAAATTGGTAAAGGGGAAGGGGGAAATAGACAAAAATTGAGCAATTGCCATGCAAGGGCATCATGACCTAAAGCAGTTACCCAAACTCCCTGAACATGTTTTTTCAGGTGGTTTGGGTATACCCATTACTGATCGAGAGGCGTATTAAAATCTTCGGATAATTCAAAGTCTCCGATAACGTCGGTGACTTTATTGTCTACAAAGACAATCTTTAATTCCTTGCGGAAATCTTCCCCGCGTTTTTTCATGCCCCGTTTCATTTGATAAAGGTAGTACCAGGTTTCATGGTCAAAAGAATCTTCTACAACCGGTTTGCCCAATACATAGACGACTTGTTCTTTGCTCATTCCAATACGCAGCCTTTCCACATCTTTTACATCTAAAAAGTTACCTTGAGGTACATCTATGCGAAATATCCAGTCGGCACAGCCAGACAACATGAGGGAGGTGGTGATTATTATTAGTAAATTTCTAAACTTCATTTTTATCCAGTTCTTCGCTGTTTAAATTCTTACCATTACGTGGCCAAATTGCTTTGGCTTTTGTAAATACGGCTAGCATCCTAACCCAGCCCTGTGAAGCCGATCAATGGCTAATTGTCAGGAATTACTGATTTGTAGTAATTCCTTAGCATTGGCTATCGCAGAGTCGGTGAGTTTATCTCCAGCAAGTAGACGGGCTAACTCTTCAATTCGTTCATTCTCTTGTAAACAAATCATGTGTGTTTCGGTGGTATGTTTATCGCTAAATTTAGTGACAAACATTTGATTGTGGGCGCGAGCAGCGACTTGCGGTAAATGAGTCACGCATATTACCTGAGTACTTTCCCCTAATTTACGTAGCAAATGACCGACAACTGAAGCCGTCGGCCCGCTGATACCCGTATCAACTTCATCAAATATCATACTGGACACCTGATTATTGCCAGAGCTGATAACCTGTATGGCTAAACCAATACGTGACAGCTCACCGCCGGAAACCACTTTGTCCAGATTATCCATAAGCTGGCCTTTATTGGTGACGATTTTAAAGTTAATCGTGTCTAAACCGGTTTTATGGGGTGTGGAGCATTCCCCATGCAGCACTTCAATGTTGAATACTGCCTCGGCCATGTTCATTTGCTGAATCTGCTGTTGAACCTTAGCAGCAAAGGTTTTGGCTGCCTTTTGTCTTGAGCTATTAAGTTTTTTAGCAGCCTGATAATAAAGTTTTTCTATTGCAATTAACTCAGTTTTAATATTTTCAAGTTGTTGATCGTCCTGGGCTAACTCTGCGTACTCTGCGGATAGTTGCTGATGACAATCATGTAAGGCTTCAGGTTGGATCTGGTGTTTTCTTGCCAGCTCAAGAGCTTGAGAGTAACGGACCTCAACGTTTTGCATCTTCATTGGGTCAATTTCAAGCTGCTCGGTGTAAGCCCGTAATTCCTGAGCGGCCTCTTCTATTTGGATAGATGCTTCATTTAACAGCCCTATAATCGGTTTTAAGGCCTGATCATGCTCTTGTAGTTCAATCAGCCGTTCTAAACTATTTTGCACCGCAGAAAGGGCGTTAAACTCTTCTGCTTCGAACAGTTGATGAAAACTTAGTTGCGTCTGTTCCAGCAAGGTTTGGCTATGGCTCAGTCTTTTATGTTCTATCTCTAGCTGGGCAAATTCTCCTTCTGCCAGAGCAAATTCATCTAGCTCCTGTACTTGATACGTCAGTAACTGACGTCTGTCAGTCCGTTGTTGCTGCATGCTCTGTAGCTGTTGATAGTGACGCCGACGTTCTTGTAGAAGCTTGTATCGCTGGGCCACATCATCAAGCAAAGTAGGGTGCTCGGCATAATTGTCCAGTAACTCTCTTTGGGTCTCACTTTTTAGAATTTGCTGATGGGCATGCTGACCATGAATACTCAATAGAAACTGCCCCAAACTTTTTAGTTGCTGTAAGGGAACGGGTGTGCCATTGACAAAGGCTTTAGAGCGGCCTTCACTGGAGATCACTCTGCGGATCAAGCATTCGTGCTGATCGTCCAACTCCTGTTGTTGCAGCCAAGCTTGTGCCTGAGGGAGATCTGAGACATCAAAACCGGCCGACACTTCGGCTTTATCTGCGCCTGTTCTGACCAGTCCTACTTCAGCTCTATCTCCAAGACACAAGCCCAGGGCGTCAACAGCAATCGACTTGCCTGCGCCTGTTTCACCGGTAATGGCAGTCATGCCTTTACTAAAATCAATATCTAAAGACTTAACGATGGCGAAATTTCGGATGGATAGCGTGCTTAACATAAAATAATTACATGTTTATATATACAGTAACTGTAAATATAAACATATTTTCATACTTGTCTAGTGAGGATCACTAAAAAGTTATTAAGTTATAGGCTCGCAGGTCTAATATAATTTACTGCCCCAGTTCAACTTACTACGTAACACTTTGAAATAGTTATAGTTTGACGGATGGATCAAGGAAAGTTTAGCCGGATTTTTGCGAACAATTATTTCGTCGCCTGGCAGCACTGTCAGTACGATGTGACTATCGCAACTAACTTGTAGGCTATCGCTGTTCTCCGGTGATACTTTGAGCTTAACCAAACTGTTGGCATCGACCACGATGGGTCGACTACTCAGGGTGTGAGGGAACATAGGCACCAGTGTAAGAGCATCAAGGGTTGGAGTGAGTATAGGGCCGCCGCCAGACAAGGAGTAGGCTGTTGAGCCTGTAGGGGTGGCGATAATTAAACCATCAGAACGCTGGCTATAAACAAAATGGTCATCGATGTAGACTTCGAATTCCATCATATGCGCCACTTTGCCATGATGCAGCACCACTTCGTTGACGGCTGAGTCCGTGCTTTGTAGTTTTCCCTCACGGTATACTTCAACTTCGAGCAAAAACCGTTGTTCTGTTTGACAATCACCTTCGAAAATCGAGTCTAATTGTTTGGCAAAGTCTTCGGGGTTGATATCAGTTAAAAAGCCGAGGTTACCTCGGTTGATCCCAACTACCGCGACATTGTGCTTGGCCAGTACTCGCGCTGCTCCAAGCATATTACCATCGCCGCCTACCACAATGGCTAAGTCGGCCTGCTCACCAATTCCAGCTAAACTGACTCGTTCAAAACCATTGGGTTCTAATTTTAGTGCGGTATGTTCTTCAACTAATACGCGGCAGCCTTTTTGCTTCAGATAAACAATCACTTCTTTCAAGCTAAGATTGGCGCCCTGATGCGCCTGCTTGCCGATTAGACCAACGGTTTTAAAACCCATAGATAAGCATCAATAAAAAAATATGCGTTAGTATAATCACGCCCAGCCAAGAAAGTCATAACTTTATATTATAGCCGATCATAGTCCTTCGAAATTGTCGCTACTTTTATCGCTCTCCTTCTTTTATAGTGTGCCCACGTTTTCCTAGTTTAAGTACCTAGATGGGCCCATTAATGTTGGATTTGTCAGGCTGTGAATTAACGCCTGAAGAAAAGGAACTACTCGACCATCCTCTCGTTGGGGGAGTTATTCTGTTTACCCGCAATTACCACGACCAAAAACAGCTCAAAGAGTTGATTGAACAAGTTAGGTTGGTTACGCGTAATAACGTAATTGTCGCTACAGACCATGAAGGTGGAAGGGTTCAGCGCTTCCGTGAGGGTTTTAGTGTAATCCCGCCGATGGGTGAGATTTATCGCCAATCAGAGCATAATATGCCCTTTGCTGAGAAAAGTTGTGAACAGTTTGGCTGGTTGATGGCAGCGGAACTACTCGCTTTTGATATCGATATTAGCTTTGCGCCGGTGTTGGATATTCATGGTATCTCCGTAGTGATTGGCGATCGCAGTTTTCATCACGAGCCGGAAGTCGTTGTTCCCTTGGCCAGTCAATTTATTCAGGGCATGAATCGCGCCGGCATGCGCGCCACCGGTAAGCACTTTCCTGGCCACGGCAATGTTAAAGAAGACTCTCATGTCGCCATGCCGGTAGATAACCGCAGTGAAGCAGAAATTGTCAATCATGATATGCGCATATTCAAAGAGATAAACCAACAGGGCTTGCTTGATGCAGTAATGCCGGCCCATGTGGTGTATCCACAGGTCGATGAACTTCCAGCCGGGTTTTCCAAGGTGTGGATCCAGCAATATCTGCGGCAGAAGATGCAATTTGATGGGGTGGTGTTCTCGGATGATCTTTCCATGCACGGCGCTTCGCTGATTGGTAATATTGCACAGCGTGCTGAGGCGGCCTTAGGTGCTGGCTGCGACATGGTTTTGGTGTGCAATAATCCTAATGGTGCCGCCCAGGTAATAGATAGTATGGCGATAGAAGCGTATGTCGATCACCCCCTTAAGCAGCGACTGGCTAAATTGGCCAAAGGGCCTGCTGACAATTTTCTTACCTTGAGCAATAGCCAACAGTATATCGACGCTCAACATACCCTGGAGCGTTTTTATGCAGACTAAGGTTAAACTTAGTCTCGCAGCGCTGCTTTCATCTCTCCTCTGTTATGGGGTTTTATTGTACAGTGGGCAAAACCACCTCATCGCAGCCACCGCAGGGATCACTATGCTAACGGCCATATTGTGGGTCACAGAAGCACTGCCAATCCCTGTAACCTCCCTTATCCCATTTTTTGCCTTCCCAATGGCGGGAGTGCTGACCCATACCGCAGCAGCATCTGCCCTCGGTAGTCATGTCATTTTGCTGCTAATGGGGGGATTTATGCTATCGAAATCCCTGGAAAAATCTAATGTGCATACCCGCCTTGCCGTTTATATGCTGCGCTTAACGGGTACCGGCAGTGCAAAACGGATGGTACTGGCCTTTATGCTCACTGCCGCCGTGATGAGTATGTGGATATCCAATACCGCTACTGTCTTGATGTTGTTGCCTATCGCCTTAGCTGTTCTACAAACCATAGACAATAAAAAACTCACCGTTGCTATGCTACTGGGCATAGCCTACGCGGCCAGTTTGGGCGGAGTAGGCACACCAATTGGCACACCACCGAATATCATTTTTATGAGCGTGTATCTGGAAACTCAGGGCAAGGAAATCAGCTTTTTAGAATGGATGAAAACTGGCTTACCCATTGTATTCATTGGCATTCCAATTATTGCGCTTTGGCTAACCCGTGGTTTGGGCAAGGTAGGGGACTGTCGATTGCCAGCAATAAGCCAGTGGCAAAGTGCGGAAAAAAGGGTGTTAAGTGTATTTTTGTTAGTGGCCCTGGCGTGGATTTTTAGGCCCTATTGGACCGCGTTATTGAATATGCCCTATGTTAGTGACAGCACCATAGCCTTAGCGGGCGTGGTATTGATGTTCCTCATTCCAAGTGGAACGAAAAATGAACCTAAACAAGCCGAATTGAACGGGGGGCAAGCCGCAGAAGATGACGACAGACTCCTCGACTGGCATACTGCCTCGTCTATTCCATGGGGCATGTTACTGTTATTTGCCGGAGGGATCTGTATCGCGAAAGCGTTCTCCGCTTCAGGCCTAAGTGAGTTAATGGGGCAGGGGCTTACAGGTTTATCCGAGTTGCCGGTTTTACTGCTGATCCTGTCCCTGTGTCTGTTTGTTACCTTCCTAACGGAAATCACTTCCAATACGGCGACTGCCACTTTGTTGATGCCTATTTTAGCCAGTGCCGGAATGGCTGCGGGCATCGATCCTATCTTGCTTATGGCTCCTGCTGCAATTAGCGCCAGCTGTGCATTTATGCTCCCCGTAGCCACTGCCCCCAATGCCATCGTGTACGGTTTAGCTAAATTTAACATCAAAACCATGGCAAAAGAGGGTTTGATACTCAATATCCTAATTGCCCTTGTGGTGACGGGCGTGAGTTACGTGACGCTTTCTTAGCGTCATTACCGCTTACTTAGGCGAAGAGTTAGAAAATAAAAGGACACCCTACATTATTTGGCTCAGTCAGCGTTCGTTCTGAAATAGTATGAGAACACAGAATAAATCAATCTGAGAGCTAACGATATGGCAAAGGCCGCCGTTGGTATGGCAGTTAGCGAATGCGCACTAATAATACCAATCCACCTAGGTATTTGCTCACTCAGCGATGGAAGAAAATAGGGTAATCACGGCGTGTTTTTACTTGTCTAACGGTGAGGCGCAGGCGACTTTGCTATCGCCCTACGGGAAGGGCTGGCAAGCTCCCTAGCAGCATTGCAACGTCTATCAAGTCAAACAGCATTCCTTCGACGTTACGCTTTGCTATGAAACTTGCCAACGCCTTCTGAGTTGATCACATATCAAGGCGATTGGTATTACTTAACTATCAGGAAATGTTTGAACGTGGGTTTGCTCGCTAAAGAATGGACTGTATAAAAGCATTAAGAGCTCTTATTTTGGTGGTTTTGTAATGATAGATAGACTGAGTCAGTGAATATCTACTCTGTCTGGTATTAAGCGTTGAGTGTTCCTATGACATCTTTTAGTTCATTAAATTGTACTGGTTTTGTTAGGTGATAACGCATTCCCGCTTCCTTGGTTAACAGCTTGTCGTGATCATATACGTTGGCCGTTAAGGCAATAATAGGTACTTTTATCTTATGTTCTTTGAGAATTTTATGTGTGGCCTCAATGCCACTAAAGTCGGGCAGATCAATGTCCATTAATATTAAGTCGATATCTTCCGTTGTCGCCATGGCAACTGCCTGTTCGCCACTGGCTGCATGCAATGTATGATGCCCCATTTTGTTTAGCATGCTAAGTACGACTTCGGCGTTAATCGGCTCATCTTCAACTACCAGCACGTTTATTGCACGATTCGAAGGGTAGTTTTGATAATTATTAGAGGCTAACAGGTGCATGTAATCAATAAAGCGATCTTTGTTGATAGGTTTTGAAAATGCCTGCCACTTATCGATGAAGTCAAATTTTCGTTTATTTATGGATTCAGTAGAGGCAGAGACAAATACCAATGCAGGACAGGACTCTCCATGCAGGGCATGCAGCATTTCTGCAAGTTCATAGCCACTTAACCCTGGCATGAGAATATCCACTATTACTGCCGCATACTGCTCTACATTGGCCGAGTTTCTTAGTAAATCCGCGCCTGAATCAAAGGTATCGACCAAATAGCCCTGGCTTTGCAGGAGCATCGAAATATAATCCCGACTGGTTTGCAAGTCGTCTACCACCGCAAACCGTGTTGTCTGGAGTATTGCAGAAGGTGAAAGCCGTGGCGGCTGCACTTCACTTTTGCCAAGGGGAAGGGTGATGGTAAACTGACTGCTCTTGCCGAGTGTGCTTTCTACCCGAATGCTGCCCCCCATTTGTTCAACCAGTACTTTTGCGATGGTCAGTCCAAGCCCTGCGCCTTTAAAAATCCGTGACTCGTCACTATTTAGTTGGGTGAATTTATCAAATATTCGCGCCAAGTCTCCTTCATTAATACCAACGCCCGTATCGTGCACGCAAAATTCAAATATATAGCCCTTATTTCTCACTGTTATGGCAGCACTGGTTTTAATGCTGCCATAGGGAGTAAATTTTATTGCATTACTGAGTAAGTAATTGATGGCCTGGGATAATCGGGCGGAATCTCCTTTTACCATCAGCGGTAATGGACTTGTTGCAACAAAACTAAAACTTACCGCATTTTTATAGCAGGCCGCAGTGGCGGGAGCCAGACAATTGTCCAATAGTGTATTCAGCTCAAAGTCAATACTATCGAGGCCTAGCTCATTCGCTTCAATCCTGGATATATCTAAAATATTATCGACCAATGACAATAACTGATAACCTGAGTCTTGTGCCTTTTGCAGCAGTTTTGCTTGTTTATCTCGATCACCTTCTTGTGCTGCCAACTCCATCATGCCAAACATACCGCTAATCGGGGTTCTAAGTTCGTGGCTGATATTCATTAAAAATTGGTTTTTAACTTCGCTGGCGAGGTCTTTTTTTTCTAACGAGCGGCTAGTTAAACGATATTTCTTAAGGATCCTTAGTATCAGAGTCTCCATAGGTTTGAATAGAAATATACTGACTAAAAGCAGCAATATAATAGCCACTATCCAAATCTGCCATTGCACTGTGATAAGAAAACTTGCCTGATCCTTAGCTTCACGCTCAAACTGAAATACGGCTTTATTTAGCTTAGTAAGTAAGGTCTGCAAAGTCGCCAAAGGCAGAACTGAGGGAGATCCATCGACGTCGCTAAAGTCTTTTATAAAACGTCGAGAATGGGCAATGAAAGATATGCTTTGTTGATGCAAGGAAGGCTTGGCAAAAAAGTAATTTAGTTGTTGAGCGTCAGAAAATGGATGGGCTTCGTCATGAGTTGGCACAGAGCCAATAATCGTCCAGTGATTATGTTCGAATTCGGTAGTTAATTTACTCAACTCCCCTTTAACTGAGTTGTGACCCTTAGTACCTTTTTCTGCGACAAGCCTATCTTGATAAAATGCAATCCTCTGTGACAGCATACTCTGCTGGGCAGTTAAGCTAATCATGGCTGTAAGGGATGAACCTTGTTGGATAAGGGTATGGTTTAAGGCGACAGACCCAGTAGTAGCAACTACCGCAACTAATATCACTAGACGGTGGTAGTGTCTTAATTTAGTACGAATAAAATCACTGACTCTCACAATAATAATCCCTCAACTTATTATTTTGACGCTCTGAGGCGCTTCCGTATCATTAGCTGTGAATCCAATATCCTATTGGAATAGCCTGTTTCACAGTTATTTTTAGTGGTAGTGACGTCAATGTAATTGAACAGTCTTTTACGTTTTACGTCAACTGGATTATGGTCTAATCTAAACACTTACCTTACCATATATTTACCTATTGTGGGGGCGGGCAGGGTAATATTACGAGTGGTCAATAAATAAGCTGAATAACTTTTTCCGCATACTCTGTATCTAATACTGCTTTGAATCGTTTGGCTTTCAGCATTTTTTTACTGTTTTTTTCTTGCCTTAAAAAATTTAGGACTAAATGCCTGATAACCGACATGTTTTCCGCAGCACTACCTCTTCTTATCCGACTTAAGTCTTCATTAAAACTCACATCAAGTACCCAGTGTAATTGGTTTTCTATGCTTCAGTGCTTACGAACGGCTTGAGCAAAGACCTTCGCATCCGCTTTAATTGAGCAAATAAAATAACGCGTTTCTTTACTCACTTTGCCATCAATATGCCGTTCACACTCGCCATACCTACGCTCATTAATCCGTTCCAGTTGTCAGTTAGATCGTTAATGCTCACCAAAGTATCACTTATCCAACACTGACGTGATTCAATTCTACCATGTTCACTATCCACTTCTTCATGATCTCGCCCTGGTGGAGTTTAGTTCGATTTGCAGGGACTTTTGGATATGCTAAAATTGCCCGCTAATCTGTCCTCCTTAGAATTAAACTTACATGAATCCATGGACATCACTAGGTTCCGCCATTATTCCCAACAATGGTGGTGAACTAAAGCTACAACAGCGCGGAGAAGAGTTTTCAATTTATCTAAAAGGCGTGCGGGGAGAGCTAATGAATAGCCGGGTGCATAGTTCCGAAATTGCCCTAGCTGAGCTGGGTTGTGCACATATTCAAGGCCTTGAAAATACGAAGGTCTTGGTTGGTGGTTTGGGGATGGGCTTCACTTTGGCGGCCGCACTCAAAGCAACATCTCCCAGTTCAATAGTGGAGGTTGCTGAGCTGATCCCCGAAGTAGTTGAATGGAATAATGGCCCGTTGGGCGAATGTGCCAATAGGCCGCTAAATGACAGTCGCGTTGTACTGCGCTTGGGTGATGTAGCGAGACGTTTCAAGCCAAATAAAGCGACTTACCATGCAATATTATTGGACGTTGATAACGGCCCCGAGGGATTTACCCAAGCCGACAATAACAGTCTTTATTCCCTTAAAAGTCTAAAGGCCATACGGCAAATGTTGCATCCCGGTGGCATGTTGGCTGTCTGGTCTGCCTGGAACGATCCTAAATTTACAGTGCAATTGAAAAAAGCCAGTTTTATAGTTCAAACTCAAATGGTTAGGGCTCATAAAGGTAAAGGCAGTCGCCATACTATTTATTTGGCCAAGAAAGG
>JAWUXW010000012.1:0-8872 GCA_034111125.1 Paraglaciecola sp. | reverse complement strand
AAGTCAATCAGGTTACTACGACGAGCAAGGCAAACAACTTTACGACTATGCTGAGAAAAACAATACCTCATTAGTCGTGCCCGGTAATTTCAAATCCACTGTTTTTACCAAACAAGAATTCAAAATCGCCAAAATGGTAATGGAACAGTCCCTGGCATCAGCAAAAGTTGAGTGCTACAACACCAGTGATGGTGCGAGAATTTCAGGCAGTCGAGCCCTTCAATCCAGCGATATTCTGTTGGTAACAAACAAAAAGCAGAAGCAAAACTGCATTAACAATATGCGGGCGAAGTGCTTTGCGATAAAACCTCAGGCGAGTTTTGTAGATGAATACAAGAAGGTATTCTCGGAGCAGGTATTGGCCAAAGAAATGTCTATGTTCAGGAAAAAAATTGAACTACCCATTAGTACATTTGAACAGGCAGAGCAATTAGTAGAAAGCCAAAAAAGAATGTTGTTTGCATCCTATCAACATGGCAATTCATTATTGTTTTATTTTTTATATGGCACGGTTAACTATGCCAATGTTGTGCTCAATAAGGTAGCGTATTCTCTTGAAAATGGTGAGTTTTCAGTCCACAAATTTAATCAAGCAAGAGAGTTGTGGCTCAAGTATTACAATAAGATATGTGGCGCTTGCCAAAAACAATTTGGTGATTTTGATACCAGTACATCCTTAACAATTCATAGAATGGCTTCGTGTATTAAACACAGTTTGCTCTGCAAGAATGTACTTATAGTTTCTGATACAAAATTTGTTGGACATTACCCAATGGTAATTTCGGAATTTCTGGGTTTTGAAGTTACCATACAATATGTTAGTACCTTAGACTTCATTTCATCTTTCGAATTGTATAACCCAGATTTCATAATATTCCAGCTTGAGTCTGGTACGACAGATTTTTTTAATGAGATTAATTTGCGTATATGTAATAGTTTTCCAACAACGACCGTATTATTTATTATCAACGCTATATTGCCGCTAAACCTAATAAAAAATAGAAGAGCCAACGTCCATTTTTATCTTAATCCTTGCAAATTTTCGGAAGAATTTTCGCCACCTGAAAGTAATCTCTTAACATCGGTAGTTTGGTCGGTACTGTTTTTGGCAGATATTGAGCGTTTTGATTTTATTTACCCTAAATATACTTTTTCCAAAAGCACCAAAAGCACCAAAAGCACCAAAAGCACCAAAAGCACCAAAAGCAATGACAGACAGCTTCCGAACGACTACAGTTTGTTTCATTTTTTTGATTTAGGATTGGTAATCGGCGGAACAACTAACGAGCAAGTTATGCAATATGGTCTGCTAAAAAATGGTACCAGACCGCATTTACTGGGAAGCAAAGTCAAAGATATTTCTTTTTCACGTGATACAGTTTCTGATGACGAATTGATAACAATGAGGAAAAAATTCATGGCAAGATATCCATATTTGATAGAAGAATGCGACTATGTTTAGTGACAAATCAATATTGATAACCGGGGGGACAGGCTCTTTTGGTAAACGTTTTATCGCTTATTTACTGAAAAATTATAGCCCTAAAAAGTTGATTGTCTATTCCAGAGATGAGCTTAAGCAATTTGAAATGCAGCAGGATTTTTCTGCCCCCTGCATGCGCTATTTTATAGGCGATGTGAGGGATAAAGATCGTCTTCGTTCGGCCATGCGTGATGTGGACTATGTAGTGCATGCAGCAGCATTAAAGCAAGTGCCCGCTGCTGAATATAATCCTAACGAATGTATAAAAACCAATATCAATGGCGCGCAAAATGTTATTGACGCTGCGATTGAAAATAACATTAGTCGGGTCATTGCTCTGTCTACGGACAAGGCGGCTAATCCAGTAAATCTCTACGGAGCGACCAAGTTGGTGTCTGACAAATTGTTTGTCGCGGCCAATAATATCGCTGGGGCTACAGGGCCAAGATTTGCTGTCGTTCGCTATGGCAATGTTGTGGGATCCCGTGGTTCGGTAGTGCCCTTTTATCGTAAATTATTGGCTGAGGGAAAAACTACTCTTCCGGTTACGCACACTGAAATGACTCGTTTCTGGATCACCCTCGATGATGGGGTCGAGTTTGTAATACAGAACTTTCAACGTATGCAGGGCGGTGAGATATTTGTGCCCAAAATCCCGTCAATCAGGATTTTGGATCTGGTAGAAGCGATGAGCGGCACCAGAGATCATGAATTGGTCGGGATTCGCCCGGGGGAAAAATTACATGAAGTCATGGTGCCAGAAGAAATGGCTCATCATTCCCTGGAATTTGAGGATCATTATGTGATTACACCCTCCATCGTATTTTTTGAGAAAAACATCAACTACCGTACCAACAAGCTGGGACAAGTGGGACAAACCGTTACTGATAAATTCGAATATCACTCCGGTACTAATCCACGTTTTCTCTCCGTTGAAGAGCTTCAGGCCTTAGATAAAGTAACGTTATGAGCAGGGGCTAAGTATGATCCCCTACGGTAAACATCAGGTTGACGATGACGACGTTGCCGCGGTTGTGGATGTGTTATGCAATAAATTTTTAACTCAAGGGCAGTTGATCCCGGAATTTGAACGACGACTTGGCGAATACGCTGGCAGTCAGTTTGCGGTAGCCGTCAATAGTGGCACCTCTGGTCTGCATATCGCATGTTTGGCCGCAGGCGTTGGGGAAGGGGATCTGGTTTGGACTGTACCCAACTCTTTTGTGGCCTCGGCCAATTGCGCCCTTTACTGCGGGGCAGATATCGATTTTGTTGATATTGCCCCTCTTACCCGAAATATTTGTCTGGACGCACTTCGACAAAAGTTTGTTGAGGCAGTCGAAAAAAATAGCTTACCTAAAGCCCTTATCGTGGTTCACTTCGCGGGCTTGAGTTGCCATATGCAGGCTATCCAGGCTCTATGTCATGAACATTCAGTGATTCTTATTGAAGATGCTGCCCACGCCTTTGGCGGCAGTTATCAGGCTGGCAAAATTGGCAGCTGCCAGTATTCGGATATGACGGTGTTGAGTTTTCATCCGGTAAAGTCTATTACTACCGCAGAAGGCGGCGCGGTGCTCACCAATAGCCGGGACGTTCATCACAAGCTTCAGTTGTTTGCTAAGCATGGAGTCACTCGTGAACAAGAGTTCATGTCTGAGCCCAGCCATGGGCCTTGGTATTATCAACAAATTGAGCTGGGTTATAATTATCGTCTTAGCGATTTACATGCTGCCCTTGGTATCTCTCAGCTTAATAAACTGGATGGTTTTATCCAAAAACGTACTGAGATAGCTCAGCATTATCAAGCAGCGCTTGTTGACCAACCCTTGATTTTGCCTCCTGCAGATGAAAATTCGCAAAGTGCCTGGCATCTGTACATGCTTGAGTTGCAAGGGCATGACCGACTGAGCATATTTAATGCTCTGCGAAACAAGGGGGTGGGGGTAAATGTGCACTATATTCCTATCCATTTGCAGCCTTATTACCAGAACCTAGGTTTTAAACAGGGCGATTTCCCCAATGCCGAAGCTTTTTACCTTAACGCTATAACTATTCCTCTCTTTCCCGGCATGACGGCCGATGAACAAGACAAGGTTGTTCAAGCGTTGAAAGAGGTATTGGCTTGAAGGAGGGTTTAAAATGAATCTGGCGATTATTCCAGCCCGGGGCGGCAGTAAACGTATCCCCGGTAAAAACATAAAAGAATTTGCCGGTAAGCCTTTGATTGCTTATTCAATCGAGGCGGCAAAAAAATCAGGGTTGTTTGACAAGATATTGGTCTCAACGGATAGTCAGGACGTCGCCGATGTTGCAATAAGCTTAGGTATTGATGTGCCTTTTCTGCGCCCAGCCGAATTGTCTGATGATATTGTTGGCACACGGCCGGTGACCAATCACGCCATCCATTATTGCATCGAACATTTTTTTCAGCCGGAATTTTGCTGTTGTATCTACGCCACCGCGCCGTTTTTGCAAGTGGAGTATCTGCAGCAGGGCTTAGCGTCATTAAAAGCGCAAAGGGAAAAAGCCTTTGCCTTTTCAGTCACCAGTTTTCCCTTTCCTATCCAGCGGGCGATTAGCATCAATGATCAGGGCATTAAGCCTATGTTTCCAGAGCAAATAGGCAAGCGTTCCCAGGATTTAGAAGAAGCCTTCCATGATGCAGGACAGTTTTATTGGGGAAGAAACGACGATTATTTATCGGCCAAACGTATCTTCAGCTCTGACAGTTTGCCCGTGGTGTTGCCCCGCTATCTGGTACAAGATATTGATACACCTGAGGATTGGCAACGGGCTGAACTAATGTATCAAGCCTATGTTGGAGGATTGTAAAATGGCCAATAGCGAGCAACTAAAGAACGATATGCAAGAAAAACAAAAAATATTACTCATTCGTATGCTTAAGGCTGGTGATGTAGCGTGTATCGGCGTGCCGGCCCTGCGCTTTTTCAAGCAGAAATTTCCGAATGCCGAAGTGCACTTTCTGACCTACGGTGAAGGTGCGGATATTATCAAACTAGCCGAAGCAGACACCAAACTTATTAGTCTACCTGCAGAGCAGTGGCCAAACGAGCTATTACCCGCCATGGAAGCCTTTCTCGGTCTGGCCGAACAAGTAGTGGGTGAAGGCTATGAGCAGATTATCAATCTCGATACGGCATTTATGCCTTGTTTTCTCGCCCGGTTTCTCAAAGACGCAGGGGAAAACCTATCGGGTAATTTACTGAATATCTCTATTGGGCAATTGATCGAGCAGTTTCAACAACAGACCCTAGAGCCTGAGTATGTAAGCCATATCAGTCAATATATGGATAGCACGTTTTTCAGCATGCCACGCTGGCAAAGTAATTGGTGGGAAAGTGCCTACCTGCCTGACAATGGCTATCCGGAATTTTACCTACACAATTGCTGCAGTTTTAGTGGCATTGAAATGGATTGGAAAATTGCCATCTCGCCAGATGGTGGGCTGCAAGATGCCAGTCAGGGGAAAAAAATTATTGCCCTGTGCCTCAAAAATGCAGACGACGGTTTTGCTTATCCCCATGCTCAGGCCTTACAACAGGAGCTTGAAAAGCAAGGCTATTACGTTTGGTCAGACCTGAAGCAAAAGCAAAAGCAAAATCTAAGTATCAGTAATCTGTTAGCCAAGTTAAAAGCCTCTGATCTGGTGGTATGCAAGGCGGGAGATAGTCAGTGGTACGCCGCTGCAGTGGAACGTCCGACCATGATTATTACCGCGACTGCTGAGCCGCTGACCTTAATGCCAGATTACGCCACAGACCCTACCTTGGTATGCCCAATCCATGCACCGAGCGCATTATTGGCGGCCAGTGGCCCATCCTTTAATAAAAAATGCCTATGCGACAAGGCTGAGGATTTGGCCGAAAGTATCGATTCCATCCTCAGTCAATCGGCTAGTGCCAGCAATGAGTAATGAAGCAACGCAACAAAGCATTGTCATTGACGGTTTTACCATTGGCAAGGGGTCTCCGCCTTTTGTTATCGCCGAACTCAGTGGCAATCATCAGCAAAATCTAGACTTGGCCATGGCGATGGTCGAGGCTGCCGCCAAGGCCGGCGCTCAGGCGATCAAGTTGCAAACCTATACGGCTGACAGTATGACTCTGGATGTTGAATCAGATGATTTTGTGATCCAGGAACAAGACAGTCTGTGGAAAGGGGAAAAACTGCACGGCCTATATCAAAAAGCTGCCACACCTTATGAGTGGCACAAGCCACTGTTCGACAAAGCCCGATCTCTGGGCATGACTGCCTTTAGTTCGCCTTTTGATGAAGAAGCAGTGGATTTTCTCGATAGTCTAAACGTACCTTGTTTTAAAATCGCCTCGTTTGAGTTAACCGACTTACCTTTAATCAGCAAGGCAGCCTCTAAAGGGAAGCCCTTAATTATGTCTACCGGCATGGCAAGTCTGGCTGAAATTGAACAGGCGGTAAGCACCGCCAAGCAGGCCGGTTGTCGACAAATCATATTATTAAAATGCACCAGCACCTATCCCGCTTTAGCCATCAATACCAACCTTAATACCATCCCTCACTTGCGTGATGCCTTTGGCTGTCAGGTAGGTTTATCCGATCATACGGCGGGCATAGGCGCATCTGTCGCAGCGATAGCACTGGGTGCGACCGTGATTGAAAAGCATTTTGTATTGGACAGAAGTGCCGGTGGGGTGGATGCTGAATTTTCCCTTGAGCCTGCTGAGCTGGCCTCCCTGGTGACAGAGAGCAAACGCGCCTGGCAGGCCATGGGTGAAGTACGTTATGGTGGCAGTGAAGCAGAAGAGAAGTCTAAACAATACCGCCGCTCCATCTATGTTAGTCAATATATACAAGCGGGTGAGCTGTTAAACAGCGATAATCTAAGGATTGTCCGCCCAGCCTTTGGTTTGGCTCCCAAACACTGGGATCAGGTACGGGGAAAGGTTGCTAAGCGTACATTACCAAAGGGCACACCGTTAAGCTGGGAACACATCGAGTGATATCAGCCCTTCTTCTTAATCGTACCTGTTAATTAGCATGAATATTTTATTTCGGGTAGATGCTGGTTCTTCGATTGGTATGGGGCATTTAATGCGCTGTTTGGCGCTGGGCCAAGCCCTTAATAAAGTGAATGTTCAGCCGTTTTTTGCAGTGGATGAAACCACCCTGGCATTGTGCGAGAGCCGCAGGGATTGGTGTGGTGAAATCTTACTAGTACCTGACCATAGTGACGCCGCTGCTGAAGCCGCATACTTAGAATTTATTCTATTGGACAAGCAGATAGATGCTCTGGTGTTGGATGGTTACCAATTCACACAGACTTATAGACACGGCCTATCAAAGTTACATTGCCCCATTATCCTGTTTGATGATAATAATGATACGGGGGAGTTGTACGCAGATATGGTGATTAATGGGGCTGAAAATTCGCCCTCTCTCGGCTATCAACAAACTGCTCCCGCTGCCCATTATTGCCTGGGCGCAAAATATCGAGTGTTGCGTCAGGAATTTATTCACCAGGCCAGCAATCGATGGCAAGATCGGCAATTATTGACCTTGTGTATGGGGGGCAGTGACCCAAAGCAGCTAAGCTTGCCCTTACTTAAAGCCTTGGAAGAGCAGGTTTTTGACAGCCCTATTTGTCTGATAACCGGGGATGCTTATCCGGAGTTAGTAAAGCTACAAAGCTTTCTCAAACATAGTCCTATGACGGTACAACATATTCACAACTGCCAACACATGGCGAGTAGGTTCGGCCAATCCCGGCTGGTGGTATCTGCCGCTGGCGGAACTCAATTCGAGTTGGCCGCCTGCAAAAGCCCCAGCATTTTGCTGGTGGTGGCGGATAATCAAGTCAATGCAACTTTGCAGGCAAGTCAGCAAGGTTGGTGTGAGATTTTTGATCTGCGCAGTGAAGTCAATTTCAAGCTTTTGGCCAAGCAAATCACTGAACTTTGGAATAACGAGCAGAGCCTGATAACCATGCATCAGCAGGCTCAAGAGCATGGCGAGGTAGAGGGCGCCGAGCGCGTAGTGAGGGCGATAATAACCTTGCTACGAGGGGATGAATTCTCACCGCAGAGGATTGAATTGTGACGTTATCAGGTTATCAAGTCATTCTCACCGAAGTCTGCGAAGATGATATTGAAACTATTCGCCAATGGCGAAACGATCCCGCGGTGAGCCAATATATGCTGTCTCAAGACCTTATCAGTGTCGAGCAACAGCAGGCGTGGTTTAACAAAATTCAACGGGGTGATAGCCAGCAACACTTTGTTATTCATTATAAAAATCAAGCAATTGGAGTAGCCAATATTAGAGCCTGTTATCAAGGGGAATCCCTGAGAACGGCGCGAACGATTGAGCCGGGTTTGTATATCGCCCATGAAAAATACCGTAACAATATTCTGGCCTTTGCACCGACCCTGGTACTTAATGACTATTGTTTTGAAGAGCTGGCTTGCCAACAGCTAAAAGCGGTGGTTAAAGGGGATAACCAAGCAGCACTAAACTATAATAAAAAATTAGGCTATCAGATTGAAAAGTATAGCGAAAGCCTAGAGGAATTAGTTGAAATAAGGCTTAATAAAGTCGACTATCGACAACATACTGTACAACTTAAAGCTTTACTTTCCCGGTAGTAGATACATTTTCACTTGCTAGTGTCCGTCCTGAAACGGGGTCGTAGCTGGGGCGTTCGCAGTAGACATCCATTTCAGGGTGGACACTAGTTAACAACGGATAAGAGAAATTTCAATGAGCAGCACCGAACAATTACATGCAGTCTTTGCCGAGGCCCTTGGTATAGAGTTAGCACAAGTACTCGATTCATTGAGCTACAATAGCATTCCCCAATGGGATTCTACCGCGCATATGATTTTGATCGCCGAGCTGGAAAATAGCTTTAGTGTGATGCTCGATACAGACGATATAATAGATATGAGTTCGGTTGCCATGGCCAAGGAAATCCTTGGAAAGTATGATATTGAGTTTTGATGTTAAGCGATAAATGTATTCTTATTACCGGTGCCAATCGTGGGATTGGTCAAGCCACGGCGCGCCTGTGCGCCAAGTACGGTGCACGTTTGTTTATCGCCGGACGAGATGAACCTTCATTGCAAACCTTGGCTGAAGAGTTAGGTAGTGAGGCCCATAACAGCGTGACACCTCTGGTTTACGATGTATGTGATGAGTTGGCCGTCAAACAAGCCTTTAAGGATATTCAACAAAGCGCAGGTAAGTTAGACGGTTTGGTCAACAACGCAGGCCTGATGCTTGATGCCGGGTTAGCCATGACCCGTATAAGTGATTTACAGCAACAACTTAACGTTAACACTGTGGCCGCCTATCAACATGCCCAATTGGCCAGCCGCTTAATGAGTCGGCAAC
>JAWUXW010000011.1:0-16645 GCA_034111125.1 Paraglaciecola sp. | reverse complement strand
TATGCTTGGTAGAATTGATTAAAACGGGTTTGGTCGTTAATGTTCATAACAATACTCCTTAAGGCACCTCCAATATTGAAGGGTATAAGTAGTACAGACGATATTTGGTTTTTCTGCCGCTTAGCGGCTTCGTTCAACAAGTATTTTCAAGTCGGAAAAATTACTGCTGGCTGTTGTTCGTACCTCACACATTTTAGCCAGCTATTTTTTGCCGCTTAACGTGGCGTTATGTGTTTCAGCAGCATGAGGAACTAAATGAAGTATATAATTTCCCCTCAATGTAACTTTTCGGGCAATGTTATTATTGAATTAACAGGCAACACAAGTGAGGATTTAGTTGAAATATTATTTTCTCTTCCACCCCAAGATCATGAGGGTTTTAATTTTACATCTCAAAAATCTAAAAGCAGTGTGTGGGCTACGGAGTTCTCATCTAAACAATTATTTACCGATGCCCTCAATAAATACCGTTCAAGTTGGTCAGATACAGTTAATACAAAACTCGACTTATTTATTAATGGCCTAGAGGAACAGTTGCAAGAGTTTATTGAAACTAAGGCAGTTATACACTCTGATGTTCAGCCTTCAGTTAAGACAAGTACTGAAGTTGAATTTGAAAATATTTTTCCGGCTAGAGCGAAGCCCAAATATGCTTGCCCAAAATGCAGGGTTGATAAAGACAATTGGTTGTCCCCATACAATGTAGGAACGCTTGCCTCAATTTCTCTAGACTTTTGTTCTGATGTTCAGTCGTTAATTACTGATAAAACGTGCTTTTTCTGTCGAAGTAATGCTGCTATTTCGGACTATCAGGACGAATTGCACACATATTTAATTAGTGTTTTTAAGTGCAATTTCTTTAACAGCAAAATCTATGATCTATTAGGTGCAAAGACTGTGCATGCTACTTTTGATATTGAATTAGGTAAAGTAAATACACTGAAATTTGAACTGTTGGGAATTGGTTCCGAGGTAGAAATCCTCGATTTAAATTT
The DNA here is from genome assembly GCA_034111125.1 of Paraglaciecola sp. Lineage (GTDB taxonomy): Bacteria > Pseudomonadota > Gammaproteobacteria > Enterobacterales > Alteromonadaceae > Paraglaciecola. The sequence goes on along the minus strand of JAWUXW010000011.1, from coordinate 15,650 downwards.
AAGCAGTCAAGGCGGGGCTAGTTTAACTGAGCTACATGGGAGCAGCCCAATTCTTGGGCGACAAGACTACTCAAATCTAGAGGCCAGCTATTATCCGACACAACTTTGGGATAATGCTAGCTCTGAAAATAATTCATGCTCATTAATGCTGACTTATCTTGATAAATACATAAAAGCACACCATGAAAACTTTTTTCAAATGTTACGAGCATTTATACGCAGAGACTCTAATGCATTTATCTTGAGAGGTAGTGCTTGCATTGAACAGTTACTATATCAAATTTGCGCGTATGAGTTGTCCCATGTACCTGGTAAAGCAAGTAAAGTTGATATACGAAAGAGTGTTCTTACGAACTCTCTTTCGTATAGTCCGCAATTACAATATCTATTTCCTCTTATATGTAAGGCAAATAAGTTAGCACCCTTAACAGAAAAGCTAATTGCTAACCTACTTACCATTAAGAAACGTCGTGATGTCATTGCCCATAAAGGGCGATTAGAAGATAAGAATAATAATCCGGTTAATCTTAGTGATAATGAGTTCTTTGACTACGGTGCAACATTTTCTTCGGTTTATGGGTTGCTTTTGCAACTACACCGTACAATAAACACATAATAAACATGGATAGGTCGCGAGCTTTTTCCGCGACTTAATCCAGTTGTTGGACAAGCCCGGTATAGTGGCATGTAATATGCTTTAGTAGATATATTCGGGGCGGGGTGTTTGTTAGGTATTTCAGTAGCTTAGGTTGTTTTTAGGTTTTTTGCTACTTCTCTCAATTGTAGAGTATTTGAAGGGGAATTCCCAATGTCGATAATTTTTTTCTGCCGCAAAGCGGCTTCGTTCAACAAGCAAATTAACAAGGACTAAAAACAGCGGGCTGTTCGCTCCCTCCATTTTAGCCCACTATTTTTAGCCTGTTATTTGGGCGTTAGCTTCACACACATATAAGAGGAGATAAATGTGCTATTTGAATGGGATGAAAAAAAGAATAATAAAAATATTGAAAAACACGGAATTGACTTTAGTGATGCCATCACTATTTTTGACGATGATGATAGAGTTGAAGCCGTAGATGATAGAAATGACTACGGTGAAGAACGAATACAGGTAATTGGGGAAGCCAAGCCTGGTGTTTTAATGGCCGTATATACTTGGAGAAAAAATGGAACTTCGAGACGAATGATATCCGCTAGGACTGCGAGCAAAAGGGAACGCGGAATTTATCAAACCATGAAGATAAGGTAATTATTATGTCAAAAGAAACTCATCTAGAACGAAAAAAAGGCGACTCCACAGATGGAAAAACTGACTACGATCGTCTTAAAAAAATGACTGAAAAGGAAGTTGAGGAAAACGCAAAGGCAGATCTTGATGCTCCGTTATTGAGCGATGAAGAACTTAAAAAATTTAAGAGAGTAAATCCAAAAAAGGAATAAATTATGGAAAACAAAATACTTAAGCAGCATTTAGAAGGTCAAAAACATCCAGGAAAAACTGACTGGCGAAAGGTCGCATCCAGCGCTATTGAACCAATAATCGATAATGAAAACCCTGAATTGGTTGGAAAAAAGAAATTTGTTAAAGCAACCAAAAAAAGCTAACAATACGCTCAATAGGACATTTTTTACTTCGCTTTTTTTGCGGTGGCTGCGCCACTTTACCGCAAAAACACTACGTAAAAAATGCCTATTAGCTTAGCGTTAGAATTCACAAACATATATCAATAATCTTAAAGAGAATAATATTATGAAAATTGTTATCGGAATCTTTCTTTCCATATTAGTTGGCTGTTCTAGTACTCCAAGTATAGAAAGCTATAAAGATGTACTTTCCAGTTTCGAGCTAGGTTCGGATAAAAAAACTTTTTGTGACTCAAATTTAAAGCCGGATAGGCTTATTGAAGAATGCATGCATCAAGTTGTCTTATTTGAGCGTACATCTTTAGCGTGCAATGAAACAAATGAAATTGACCGGTGCATGAAGCTAAACCGTAATTTATGGGAGAGAAAACGCATGGGGGTTGAAAGTATGCTGGAAGGTATTGCATATCATAGTGGCGACAAAGTTAGTGCAATAAATCTGCACAAAACACTCCTTGGTTTGGCCGAAAAGTACATTCCACAATGTATAAAGCCTAGCGGTGAATATTATAACTGCGGAATCTAACAAGCGCATCAAATCTGACTCCGTAAACTTGTCACCTTTTTTGCAAAAAAACACGCAAAAAATCTGCCAAATTCACTGCGCAGTTTATGCGGGCGTTAGCAAGCCAAAGCCTATTCTCAATTGCTTGCCTGACGTTGGTCAGCAAGATTGTTAGTTTTTTAGCTCACCACTGTCGGTAAAAGTGGTTCACGTAACCAATAAGTATTAAGCGACAATCAATGTGAAGGGTCAGCGGCAATTATCTTGACCGGTCGGATCTGTTAAGGTTCGGCACTGAAATTCGGAGGGAATTCAGTGTCGGGAAATCACATTACAGAAAGACAAGTCAGGTTATATATGAAGCTACGAAAAGATTTCACGCAAGAAGTCGCTGCCAGTAAAGCAAGTGTTTCCGTCAGCACTGCTCACCGTATTGAAAACGAACGTCATCAACTCAAAAAAGATAAACGCAGTTGGAGAACAAGGGCAGATCCCCTTGAGCCAATATGGGATTCAGTCGTTTTACCTTTACTGAAACAAGACGCAGACATCACGCCTATCGGGATCTTCGATCACTTATGCGATGAGCACGCTGATAAATTTAATACATCATCTAGGCGAACACTTGAGCGGCGTATTAGCAAATGGCGGCACTTGCATGGTCCAGCTCAAGATGTCATGTTCTTGCAAGTTCATGAGCTTGGGAAGCAGGGTATATGCGATTTCACCCATGTTCAAATACCGGTAACAATAGATGCTAAGCCGTTTAAACACATGTTGTTCAACTATCGATTACCTGCCAGTGGTTGGGCTTATTCACAAGTCACTTATGGCGGTGAAAGCTTTGCAGCCTTTTCTGATGGTTTGCAAAATGCCTTTGCTAAAAGCAAAGGTGTACCGCAAGAAGTGCGCACTGATAGTTTAAGTGCCGCGTATAAAAATAACGGCACGCTTGAAGATTTTACAATTCGTTATGAAGAGTTAATTGCGCATTATGGCTTTGTTGCCACGCGCAATAATCGAGGCATAGCGCATGAGAACGGTGCCATTGAGTCCAGTAATCGCCATGTTAAATGCCAAGTCGAGCAAGCGCTTAGAGTGCGAGGCTCATTTGATTTTAATTGCCGCGCGGATTATGAATCGTTTGTTAAAAGTGTCACTGCTAGGCGCAACAAACGCATCGGGAATAAGTTCAAGGAAGAGCAGCGACAATTACAAGCCTTACCGGCCTACAAGAGCGTCAATTACTCACAAGAGTATGTGCGCGTCACGCGCAGCAGCACCATTAATATTAAGCGTGTTCTGTACACAGTGCCATCACGGTTAGTGAATAGCCGGTTAGCAGTGCATGTGTATGATGACCACTTGGATTTACTGCTTGGTCAGGAGTTCACCTACCGTTTGGAGCGTATTTACACGACTGGCTCCCAGCGCAAACGTAGCGTCAATTACAAACATATCATTGACGCGCTTGTGAAAAAGCCTCGGGCGTTCAGATGTTCACAGTGGCGTGATGACCTGTTGCCTAGCGACGATTATCATACCATTTGGCAATACGTGGATACCACAATGAAGGCCGATGATGCCAGTCGTTACATTGTCAGAATATTGCACCTAGCGAGCAAACTAGATAATGAAATGGCCCTTGGCCGATTCATTACCAAACAGTTAATCGTAGGACAATTACCGAGTCTATTTGATTGCCAAGAGCGCTTTGGCGCTAAGCCAAATGACATACCACTGGTAAATATAAAGCAACATGCGTTATCGCAGTACCAGTCGTTAATGCCAGGAGGTCGCTTATGAATAGTGCCACAGCGTCATTACCGTTAATGCTGAAAACCCTGCGCCTTGGCGCGTTTAGAGAGCAATGGGAAGCCATTGCCGAGAAAGCCTTACACGACCAATGGCGGCCAGAACAATACCTGAGTGAGTTGTGTCATATCGAGCTGGCCAATCGCACAGATAAGCGCCAAATGCGTTACATCAAAGAATCGCATCTGCCTTCTGGCAAAAGCCTTGGTGGCTTCGACTTCACAGCCATTGAAGGGGTAAGTAAAGCCAGAATGCATGAGCTTGCAGATAATAATGAATGGGTAAGGCGAGGGGCTAACTTATTGCTGTTTGGCGCAAGCGGCGTGGGTAAAACCCACTTGGCAAGCAGCTTGGGATATAGCCTTATTGAAGCCGGTATCCGTGTCAAATTCTATTCGGCCAGCGCCTTGGTCCAGCTACTGCAAGAAGCAAAACAAGCTTTAAAATTACAAGATACGCTTAACAAACTCGACAAATACGAAGCGCTTATCGTTGATGATATTGGCTACGTAAAAAAGACAGAGCAGGAAACCAGTGTGCTGTTCGAGCTAATTGCCCATCGTTATGAAAGACATAGTTTACTCATCACATCAAATCAGTCATTCGACGATTGGGATGAGTTGTTTACCGACACCACGATGACCGTCGCAGCCATCGACAGATTGGTCCACCACGCGCATATTATTCAATTATTAGGAGATAGTTACAGAAGAAAAACAGCAATGAAAATAGAGAAATAAAACAGTGGTAACCGGTCAAGATAATTGACGCTAACCGGTCAAGTTGCTTGACGCGCTATATCCAATAACGTCGGCTGAAAGTGCTTCTCCTATCAACTCGTGCCATTTGCCAATCGGTAGTTCAGAATTACGAAGACAGCCATGATAATTATATTTTTTGACCATGAACTTTGGCGATTTTACCATCTTTGTTACTGGTTTCTCCACCACCGTCAGGGCAATCACCTACTTCCGGTTTAGTTTGTCTCTCTATTTTCGTTCGATGCAGACTCATTCATCTGATCTTCATAGCCCACTGGGTCAGTTTGCAAAAACCTCCCTAACTTTAGATGATAAATCCGTGCTTTGTAGTAAAATAATCGGATCTTTGATCCAGTTTGGCTCTTGGTGTAAATGGAAACTAAAACACTAAAGGAGAGAGCTGGTCATCCATGCCGCTTTTCAAAGAACACCCAAATTCCTTTGGAAATACATAAATTTAATGCTCTTAATGTGTACTCTGTGATTTGCAAATTTTCCAGCAAATTTAATACAAGATACTTTGTCTATAGCTCCGATATAGCTTGAGAAAAAATAATTTTCAACAGCTCTAGATTCAGATTCACCCCTGCTATGTTAGCGGATATCCAGTCTTGTTGTGAAATCTGAGGCCACGTTATGTCACAACCAAGCGTGAACAATAACTCTTCAAAAAAGAAGCGTTGCACTCGACCATTTCCCTCACGAAACGGATGCAAAAGATTCATTTCACAAAATAAGTCTGCAACTTTCTCGATAAGCTCTTCCTCGTTTTTAAGGGCTGGTATCATTCGAAATAGTTTATTGGCTTCAGGCTCTATCCGAGTACATGTACAAAAACGCGTATTCCCTTTGGAAATATCAACATCCCTTGGCTGACCAGCCCATTCATAGAGGTCTTGAAAGAGATGACGATGTAGATACTGTAAATGTTCAAATGAAAAGTCTGAAAGAGACATCATGGAGGGTTCGTAAGTTCTATACCGCTCTGCGGTAAATTCAGCTTCTGCTTCTGCGAGGTTATCCGAGTCTCGGATATCTAATCGGTTAATTAAAACGTCAGAATTGGGGTAGCAATATTTATCGTGGGCTACCCCATACTTATCCCGCATACTTGCGTTTTAAATCCGCAATAGTTTTACCTTCACTGCTCTTTTTAAGCGAAAGACCTTCATAGCTCAAACTGACCTTAAAGTTATCCATATTTGGAGTAAACTTTGACTTGCGTTCGTTGCTAGCTTTAGAAACTGTGGTTGCCATATTACCTCCTGTATTACTTGCAATTTTAACTTACTAAGTAATAAATTACCATTGAATAGCAGGATCGAAAAACTTAGTTAAAGCACCCAGAATTACGAAAGAATTACGAAGACAGCCATGATAATTATATTTGGGCTTTATATCCGACTCAGCCGTCGTTACTAAAGCCAACCCCCGGCAAAAAGCGGCATAAAACGACAAGTTGCTATTTGCCATGTTATCGCCAAAGCCAAGAACGCGCACAATTTAGAAAGTATCGATATTTCAGCTATGCTGAAGTCTATGACCTATGGTGCCAACCAAACCAGCCCATGGGATTGGCGGTAAGGGTGTAAGCGTTGCGCGCGTTTGCTCAGGCAATCGACTAAAGCATGGCAGATTCATCCAGCTGCTTATTAACCTAGCGGCTCGAAATCGGGCATAGTGCCTCGCCCAAACAGTAAGTTTTTGACGCCTTACAGACTTACCTATGACTTAGAATGGTTTGGCATATTAATACTGGAGTAAATACTCAAATGAAACTCTGTGCACAAGCCCAGGCCTTATTAACGCAATACCCTTTGCCTGATAATGCACCAGAGCAACTCGCTGCCCTCACCGAGCAAGCCAGCGATGAAGAAACCATACTAATCGAAATGCTCAGCGAAGCGCTTTACCAGCTCGCCACCCCAGCGCAATTAAGTGCCTGGGAAAATTCCAGCAAACCTTAATGGCCAGAAGCTTTATCAATCGTAAGCGCGCGGCTACAAAAACAAAAAAAAGGCCTTGGTGTAAACCAAGACCTTTTTCTAAATTGGTGCGGATGGGGGGACTCGAACCCCCACGGCCTAAGCCACAGCCCCCTCAAGGCTGCGTGTCTACCAATTCCACCACATCCGCAAAACGTTAAACTCTACTTACTGAGGGTTGGGCACTTCATTATCTTCTTGCTGCTCAGTCGCTGGCACATCCGACTGATTAACTGTCGGCGCGTCAGACTCTGTGGCCAAAGGCACATCACTGTCTGCAGGCTGTTCCAGAACTGGTATGTCAATGTTTTGAAAGTCGTCGCCTTTTTCTTTGTCGGCTGTTTGGTTACCCAAAATTAAGCTGATGACAAAAAACAAGGTTGCTAGTATCGCTGTAGTGCGGGTTAAAAAATTGCCAGAACCGCTAGAGCCAAATACCGTATTAGAGCCCCCACCACCGAAAGAAGCTCCCATATCAGCACCCTTACCTTGCTGGATAAGTACGAAGCCTATCAACATAAGCGCGACGACCAAATAAACTATAATTAAAACTTCGTAAAACATCTGTTGCCTCTATCGCTTTGCCGCTAAGCAAATACTTAAAAAATCTACCGGGTCTAAACTGGCCCCGCCAATTAAACCACCATCTACATCCGCCTGAGAGAATAGCTCTTTGGCGTTACTACCTTTAACACTGCCGCCGTATAAAATAATACTTTGGGCCGCAATATTGTTATCTTGCTTTGCTAGGTGTTCACGAATAAATGCATGAACTTCCTGGGCCTGCTCCGGGCTGGCGGTTTTACCTGTACCAATCGCCCAAATTGGCTCATAGGCCAAAACAATACCAGCAAACGCACTTATGCCAACTTGCTCAATTACGGCGTCCAGTTGGCTAGCTATATAGCTAAACAACTCACCACTTTCGCGAATCTCTTCTGGCTCACCCACACATAATATTGGCGTAAGCTGCTCTTTAAGCGCTTGTTGTACTTTTAGGGCAACAACTTCATTACTTTCATGGTTGTCGGCTCGCCTTTCTGAGTGACCAACAATGGCATAAGCACAGCCACTTTCTTTCAACATGCCCCCGGATACTTCGCCGGTATGGGCACCTGAATCAAACTCACTCAGATTCTGCGCCCCAAGTGCAACACATTTGCTTTGGACACTAAACTTGGACAAATATACAAGTGGAGGACAAATAACCACATCAAGGTGGGATAAATCGGCAGAAGCTAAACTCGCTTCGATTTCACCCGCTAAGAGCGAATTACCATTCATCTTCCAGTTCCCTGCCACCAGGGGACGACGGCTGTGATTTTCCATCTTCATACCTTTAAACACCTCAAGTCGTGCTAGTAAAAAGCGCGCGAGATATTAACCAAAGCGCTATCAATATACAAGTAACTATGCGGAATTTTACCTTATTGAAATATCAACCGGTTACTTTGCGTACCGCATCGGCAATATGTTCCGCCCATTTATTAGAATCAGCGGCATCATTCGCTTCGACCATCACCCGAATAAGGGGTTCGGTGCCACTCTTGCGCAGCAATACCCTGCCCTTGTCTCCGAGCGCTTTTTCCGCTTCAACAACCGATTGTTGCACTGCCTTTGAGTCGAGAGGAATGTCCCCCTCGTTAAACCGGACATTAATCAAGGTTTGTGGAAACTTATCCATGCCGCAACTCAATTGATGCAAACTCATGTCCGCCTTTAACATGGCCGCCAAAACTTGTAATCCTGCAACAATACCGTCACCGGTTGAGGCCGCGGCTAAGTTTAATACATGCCCAGAGCCTTCACCACCGATCATCCAACCTTTTGCTTGCAATAGCTCCATCACGTAGCGGTCACCCACGCTACTGCGTAAAAACGGCACGCCAAGGGTAGCTAGTGCCACTTCAAGGCCCAAGTTACTCATTACCGTACCCACTACGCCGCCTTTTAGCGTACCGGATTTAAGGGCATCTCTGGCGATGATATAAACAATCTGATCCCCATCGATAACATTGCCTTTATTATCTACCAGCATCAGGCGATCGCCGTCGCCGTCTAGGGCAAAACCTAGGTCAGCCCCGTTCTCCAAGACGCTTCCAGTCACCGCCTTCATAGAAGTTGCACCAACCTTGCGGTTAATATTTAAGCCGTCAGGCTTAGTCCCAATCTCTATTACCTCGGCTCCAAGTTCACTCAACACATTGGGGGCAATGTGATAGGTTGCACCGTGAGCACAGTCGACGACTATTTTTAGCCCGGTAAGGCTTAAGTCGGAAGGAAAATTACCCTTACAAAATTCAATATAACGCCCGGCAGCATCGTCAATACGATTGGCTTTGCCCAACTTGTCGGAAGCCACACAACTCATCGGCATATCCATTTGTGCTTCAATCGCTAATTCAATATCGTCAGCCAACTTCATGCCATTGGCAGAGAAAAATTTGATGCCATTATCGTAATATGGATTGTGGGAAGCGCTGATCACAATGCCCGCTTCAGAGCGGAAAGTTTTAGTTAGATAAGCGATGGCAGGGGTCGGCATGGGTCCCAGCAAACCAATATTAATGCCTGCTGCAGATAAACCCGCTTCAAGTGCCGACTCGAGCATATAACCTGATATGCGGGTATCTTTACCAATTAGCACTTTATTTGTACCGTGTCCCGCCAATACTTTTCCAGCCGCCCAACCGAGCTTCATCACAAACTCTGGGTTGATGGTATCTTCACCCACTTTGCCGCGGATTCCGTCGGTACCAAAATATTTTCTATCGCCCATTATTATTCCTGTAAGCGTTTAACTTGGACACTACTTTAACAGCATCTGCGGTTTGTTTTACATCATGAACACGAATTATTTGCGCACCTTTTTGCGCGGCGATTGTCGCCAGGGCAATACTGCCAGCTAAACGCTCTGTCACATCACGGCCTAAAAGTTCTCCTAACATAGACTTGCGTGACATGCCTGCCAATAACGGCACAGCTAAGTCATGAAAGGATTCAAATCCTTCGAGCAATTGAAAATTATGCTCAAGACTTTTACCAAAGCCAAAACCTGGGTCAACAATAATTTGTGATTTGTCTATGCCCGCATTTTCACAGGCTGCAATTCTGTCTTGTAAAAAAGCATAAACTTCAGCCACTACATCTGCGTAGGTAGGGGCACTTTGCATACTGCGTGGTTTACCCTGCATATGCATCAAACACACAGCAACTCCGGCAGCACTGGCAGCTTCTAATGCACCCGGCTCTCGCAGGGCTCGAACATCATTGATAAACGCCGCGCCGGCCATGACGGCCTCAGTCATTACCACTGCCTTACTCGTATCAATGGAAACAACCGTATCAAATCGTTGTTTTATCGCCTCAATTACCGGGATCACCCTGTGCAACTCTTGCTGTACCGGCACCTCTGGGGCACCGGGACGAGTAGACTCACCACCTACGTCTATAAAGACAGCCCCTTGCGCCAGCATTTGTTCCGTATGCTTTAGGGCTTTATCTATCTGGGTATAATTTCCGCCATCAGAAAATGAATCTGGGGTTAGATTGAGTATTCCCATGATCTTAGGCGACGATAAATCAATTTCTGTATATTTAAACTTCATAAGCCACTATCAATAAAAAACGCCTTGTTGATCTCCCAACAAAGCGTTTATGTACTTTTCACAATTCTAGCTAGCTGGTTGCGTCGCCAGGTGCTCCTACATTCGGTTTGGCGTCAGCAGGCTCTTCTTTACCGGCATCAGTCTTGTCAACCGTTGCTCCACCCGTTGGCTTGTTGTTTTCGCCATCTTCATGGTCTGCCCAATCGGCTGGAGGACGAACCTCTCTGCGGGCCATTAAATCATCGATTTGCTTGGCATCGATGGTTTCATATTTCATCAAACAGTCTTTCATCGAATGCAAAATATCTATATTTTCATTGAGCATGATTTCTGCCCGGTCATAGTTTCGATCGATCAAGGCTTTAATTTCGGCGTCAATTGCCCTGGCAGTGTCGTCCGACATATGTTTGGACTTTGCCATGCTGCGGCCAAGAAAAACTTCGCCTTCTTCTTCGGCATATAACATTGGGCCCATTTTAGTCGACAGCCCCCACTGGGTAACCATCTTGCGGGCAATATCCGTCGCTCGCTCAATATCATTCGATGCACCGGTTGTTACCCTATCTTCCCCAAGGGTTATCGCCTCGGCAATACGTCCACCAAAGAGGCTTGAAATCATGCTCTCAAGATGCTGTTTGCTGTGGCTGTATCTGTCCTGCTCTGGCAAATACATGGTCACACCCAGGGCTCGGCCACGGGGAATAATAGAGACTTTATACACTGGATCATGCTCAGGCACCAAGCGGCCCACGATTGCGTGGCCTGCTTCGTGGTAAGCGGTATTGGTTTTTTCTTCCTCTGACATGACCATGCTCTTGCGCTCTGAGCCCATCATGATCTTGTCTTTGGCACTATCAAATTCATCCATTGACACCACACGCTTACCTGAACGGGCGGCAAACAACGCGGCTTCATTTACCAGGTTGGCTAAATCAGCTCCGGAAAAACCAGGTGTGCCCCGCGCTATTACGCTAGGTTTAACATTGTCGCCAAGGGGAACCTTGCGAATGTGTACTTTCAAAATTTGCTCACGACCACGGATATCTGGCAACCCTACATGCACCTGCCGGTCAAAACGACCGGGACGCAATAAGGCAGGATCAAGTACGTCTGGACGGTTAGTCGCCGCAATAACGATGATCCCTTCATTACCTTCAAAACCATCCATTTCAACCAACATCTGGTTAAGGGTTTGTTCCCGTTCGTCATGTCCACCACCCATACCCGCGCCACGTTGACGGCCTACAGCATCGATTTCGTCGATGAAAATAATACAAGGAGCAGATTTTTTTGCTTGTTCAAACATGTCACGTACACGAGACGCGCCCACACCGACAAACATTTCCACAAAGTCTGAACCTGAAATAGTGAAGAAAGGAACTTTAGCTTCACCGGCTATCGCCTTGGCTAGTAAAGTTTTACCAGTTCCCGGGGGGCCAACCATCAACACGCCTGATGGAATTTTACCGCCCAGTTTTTGGAATTTACTTGGGTCGCGCAGGAAATCTACTAGTTCCGATACGTCCTCTTTGGCTTCATCGCAACCGGCCACATCGGCAAAGGTGGTTTTAATTTGGTCTTCGCCCATTAAACGAGCTTTGCTCTTACCAAACGACATGGCGCCTCGTCCACCGCCGCCACCTTGCATCTGACGCATGAAAAAGATCCATACTCCAATGAGCAGCAACATAGGGAACCAAGAGATAAATATAGACGTCAATATGGAAGACTCTTCTGGCGGCTCGGCCAAAATTCTCACGTCTTGTTTTACCAAATCCGAAATTAATAGGTCATCAAAATAGGGAATGTAGGTGGTAAACGTTTCCCCGGTTATCTTCATACCATTAATTTCACGGGTGTCATTATTAATCCTAACTTCACGGACCATGCCTTGATTCACTTCTTTCAAAAAGGTGGTGTAATCCGTTTGAGCCTTGCTCTCCTCCCCAGGCGAAAAGCTCTGGAATACCGACATCAATACGACAGCGATAACCACCCATAAGATTAAATTCTTTGCCATGTCACTCAAGTTTTCTAGCCTCTGTTATATCAATTCTGTTGTGTCTCGCAATCTAGACTGAGACTACTATATTTTAAAACCTGTCGCTACCAGATAAACCTCTCGGGATCGTGCCCTTGATGAATCTGGTTTGCGTGTTCTAACGGTACTAAATCTTTGTTTTACTTCGCGAAAATATTCATCAAAGCCTTCACCCATAAATACTTTAACGATAAAAATACCGTTTTCTTTTAATACTTTTTTACACATATCCAAAGCCAATTCCACCAAATAGATTGATTTGGCCTGATCAATGGCATCATTACCCGTCATGTTCGGAGCCATATCAGATAATACTATGTCTACGTTAGTTCCGTCGATTCTGTTCATAAGAGTATCAAGAACCACATCTTCTCGAAAATCTCCTTGTAAAAAATCCACTCCAGCAAGGGCATCCATTGGCAAGATATCACAAGCAATCACCTGACCTTTATCGCCAACCAACTTCGTTGCAAACTGTGACCAACCTCCGGGTGCAGCACCTAAATCAACTACTGTCATTCCAGATTTTATCAGCTTGTCTTTAAGTTGGATTTCTTCAAGTTTAAATACGGCTCTTGAACGTAGACCGAGTTTTTGTGCTTTTTGAACGTATTTATCGTCAAAATGCTCTTCCATCCAACGTTTACTGCTTACGGATTGCTTCTTTTTTGTCATTGACCGAGTTTGTTATTAGGCATATTTGTGAGATGGCGCTAGAATAGCGCTTTTCAAGCATCCATCTTTAATAAATTTGTAAGAAACATTAGCCAATGACTTTATCAAACAAACAAAAGCAATATCTCAAAGGTTTAAGCCACCCGCTGAAACCGATTGTACAGCTGGGCGGAAATGGCCTAACCGAAGGGGTGTTAGCCGAAATTGACAGCGCCTTAAACCACCATGAATTACTCAAAGTGAAAATCCCTTCTGACGACAGAGAAGAGAAGCAACTTATTATGGACGCCATAATACGGGAAACTGGCGCACTTAAAGTTCAGTCTATTGGTCATGTATTAGTATTGTTCCGTCAAAGTGACGAGAAAAAGATCGACCTTCCCAGAAAATAACCTAATCCCTGCCTAGCCAAGCACTAACTGCTTGGCTAGATTGTTTAACCAATCCAACATCTAACTACATCGCTAAGAAAATCGGTTGGAGCCATCCCTATCAATTGGCACAGCTGTAGCTAAATCTGCGCTACCAATAATGACCTCAGTGGTGATGCCCGCCCACACCATGAGCGTGTCCGTGTTCAAGTTCTTCATTGCTTGCCTGGCGAACATCCATCACTTCTAGTTCAAAATTCAAGGTTTTGCCGGCCATGGGATGATTAATATCCACCGTCACCATAAATTTCCCAACTTTTAAAATCGTCACTTCACGCTGACCTTGCTCAGTATTAACCGCCGCGATCATGCCGGCCTTCCACTTGCCCTTTCCGTTACCCATAAGGTGTTTGACCGGAATACGTTGCTCGTTGTCCGCAACTAGCTCGCCGTAAGTCTCGGCGGCTGGCAGTTCAACCGTAAAAGTGTCACCTGTGACTTTACCTTCTAGCGCTTTTTCTACACCGGGCATCATATTGTTATGTCCCCATAAAAAGGCGATGGGCTCATGGCCGTAACTATCTTCAAGCTGTGTACCATCTAATTCTTTAATTCGGTAGTTAAACTGAGCGACTGTATCTTTTGCTATTTGCATTTTTTTCCCCATTGCTTATCAATTTTGCGTCGCAGTTTATCAGGTATATAGCCAAGTTGCTGCAAAACACCCGCTTCAGAACGACTGGGGCGCTTCACTTATTCCATCCACCAATTTACCAAGGAGCATGACGATCATCCCTTAAGTTGAGAATTGCTACGGCCATTCTACGACAGTAAATAATGTCGTACGTGATAGTCCAGTGTTCAGTCATTATGTACAGTAGGTACGTTGGGATATCGGCAACTTCTAAGTCGAAACAAGATGTGACATAGAAGTTTGAGCGACCTGTAAACGATTGAGAGTTTGTCCGGCAACCTCACTTATGGTGGCAATGCACTAAAGTGGACTCTGGTTTACACTGCCTAGCAAGTAAGCTTTATGCGCAAATTTGAATCAAGAAATAATCATGGCAATAAGTGAATTTGAAGTGAAAAGATGCGAGCGTGAACTTGAAAAGTTTCTTAAAGCTCAGAGACCGCTATCTCATGTTCGCGACCAACTTGATTATGGTTATCGTATCGAAAACCAGAATGTAGAGTTATTTGAGATCCGCCCTGAACGGCGAAACCCAGCAAAGAAAATCGAGCAGCCTTTCGCTAAAGCTACCTTTATCAAAAAGGAGAAGCTCTGGAAATATACTGGCAAGGTCAGGACTTAAAGTCGCACAGCTATCAGTCAGTTCCGAGTGTGCAATTTTTTGAAAAATTTTCATCTATTGTCACCACGGATGCCAATGCTTATTGTTTCGGGTAGCAGAGCATATAACCAAGCAATCTTGCGGCGTTATACAAAATTAGATCTGGGGATATAAGATGAAACGAGCTAGCTTTATATCTATTGGAGATGAAGGCACAGACTTAATTCTTTCTTTTGCACTTGAGGATGACGCTTTAGGTGTTTGTAGTCTCATATTAATCAGAACCCCTAAGTTTGAATTTCTCATGCCTGAAGATGAAAGAGGCGTTCGGGTTTCTCTTGGGGACAAACAACAGATGACGAGGATGAGATGCTAATTCGGGCTGTCCTTTCATCCGAAAAATAGAACTTGCTACTCAGTCTGGGGTATACAAAATTGATTAGTCCAAGGTCGATAAAGAGGATTTAAGCTCTGTATACCCATTTCTACAAAAAATGAATTTTGATAAAAAATTCGAAGTGAGTCAGGCATAATCGGGGAGCCGGAGGTTCCTTACCTCCAGCGCCACTGCATCCTGTATGCGGTGAGATATAGGGGGTATGAGCGACTTCTTCGAGCGAATTGCTGCAAGTTGATATTTTGCTCTTAAAATCCATAGAGCTGACGGTTGAAGCAAAATTTAACGTTTGATTTGAATTGATTTATGGCTACTAATGTTCTGTTGAAACGTTTGGTTCAGCGGTGGTAGGATATAATCCCACCAAAATGCATTTGGATAACTATATGGCCATGGTAAAAAAGAGTATTACGGTAACCGAACAACAGAATGAATGGATTCAGTCTCAGTTGTCAGTCGGTAAATATGCGAGTGATAGCGAACTCCTGAGAGATTTAATTAGAAAAGAGCAAGACCGTTCGGATGGGTTCAGCGCATTAAAACAAGCACTGCT
>JAWUXW010000010.1:0-34692 GCA_034111125.1 Paraglaciecola sp. | reverse complement strand
GACAAACATTATGCTTGCTCTTTTTAGCTTGTTATTCGTTTTTAGTGCTTTGAGAACTTTTATCTTCAGAATAAAAGGGGTCAGAGTCAAGAATAAAAGGGGTCAGAGTCAAATTAAATGAACTATGCTGTTAGGTATGGTTCATTTTTTGGTTTTTGGTTTTTGGCGATGGCAAGAAAGTTAAGAGCATCAGCGGCAGGGGTTCCAGAGCAATAACTGGTTATTCATTGTTTGTTGGTGCAGGCACTCCTGAGATTTCAGGGCATATACATATCGGTTATGGCATAACAAATGTGCCATGTGCCGCTCCGACCGATACCATCTTATTCAATGAAGTACCTAGCCGCATCTTTCACTCATTTACCCAAGGGGTATTTAGTCTTAATAAATAGCTCCAATAGAAGTTTCAATTTCGTTAAGCCTGCAATATTTTGTTTTGGTGTTTTGCTCTTATCAAGTTGCGGTCAAGATACTAAAGCTAATTTTACTAATGAGATTAGTCATCTAATTTTGGGTGAGGAGCGATAGCGCTAAGGAAAACTGAAAGGGAGGGAGTTTTAGCGTCAGTACCTCGCAAGTTAGTTCTGCTTGCGCATCCTTATATTATGTATCACACGAAACAAGCAAAGATTATGGTCGACCATTTAAGAGTGCAAAAAAAGGCAAATAAAATAAAAAGCTTTATTATGTTGTGATGAATTTTTGCAAAATGATAAAAGCGAGTGTGTTCATTATGATAATAATGTCGTGCGCACGATACCACTTAGTGTTATAGTTTTGCTTGGTGAAGGTGAATAAATGCGTATATATAAATCAAAATGGTTCAATAAATGGGCTGATAAAGAGGGGTTAACGGACGAAGCTTTAAAAGACGCAGTGAAGGAAATAGAAGACGGTTTAATCGATGCAGACTTAGGTGGCCATGTTTATAAGAAACGGGCAGCCATAGAGGGGCAAGGTAAAAGTGGTGGGCTGCGCACTATCTTGGCATTTAAAGTCGACAATAAAGCCTTCTTTATGTTCGGGTTCCCCAAAAATGAGCGAAGTAATGTCAGTTCGAAGGAGCTCAAAGTGTTAAAAGCAATCGCAAAAGAATTACTTGGTTACACTGCGCCACAGCTTAAAAAAGCCGTGAATGCGGGTAGCTTGATAGAGGTGAAATGAGATGAAAGACAGTATCTTAGATGTGATGCATGAAACAGCGAAGGATCTGACCGAGGCAGGCGTGATGGATATCACGACTATGCGTGAGTTCGATGCTCTGTGCTTACCTGAAGTGGAACGCTATGACGCTAAGCACATTAAGGCGTTACGTGAAAAAGAGCATGTAAGCCAAGCCGTGTTTGCGGCTTACTTAAACACCAGTCCATCCACGGTAAGGCAGTGGGAGCAAGGCGGCAAAAGACCGCGTGGCACATCACTAAAACTGCTTAACTTAGTGGCTCACAAAGGTCTGGGTGCACTGGCTTATTAATCGAAAAATAAAAAGGGGTCAGAGTCAAATTAAATGAACTATTCTGTTAAAATGGTTCAATATTTTTGGGTTTTCCCATGGCAAGAAAGTTAAGAGCATCAGCGGCAGGCGTTCCAGAGCATGTTATTCAGAGAGGGAATAATCGCCAAGTCGTGTTTTGCAATGAAGACGATATGAAAGCCTATGTGACTTGGTTAAAGCAGTATGCCAAGAAATATAAGGTATCTATTCACGCATGGGTTTTGATGACCAATCACGTACACCTGTTATGCTCGCCTTCTACTGCCACCGGTATTTCTCAAATGATGCAGTCATTGGGTCGTATGTATGTGCTGTATTTTAATCGACAATATCACCGCAGCGGTACGTTATGGGAAGGGCGCTACAAGTCTTGTTTAGTGCAACAAGAAACCTATCTAATTGAACTGTATCGTTATATTGAACTGAACCCAGTCAGGGCAGGTATGGTGGAAGACCCCGCCGATTATTCTTGGTCTAGTTACCAATGTAATGCGTTAGGCAAAAAGACAGACTTGTTAACACCTCATCCCATATTTATGGCTTTAGGCAATGAAGAAAAAGAGAGGAGGTTATCTTATCGTACGTTGTTTTCTCATCATGTCGAAGGCAAACTTTTAGAGGATATTAGGCAAGCCAGTAATAAAGGATTGGCATTAGGAAATGAACATTTTATAGCTGATATTGAAGCCGTTACGGGCAAACGTTTGAGGGAAGAAAAAAGAGGTAGACCTCTAGGGTGGAGAAAGACGCATGGGGGAAAGCTGGAATGCATATTTACATAGCCACCCATGATATTGATGAAACCGCGTCCTAACTTTTTGATATAAGAAAACAATTACATGGACAGCCATGATAATTTTTCAGTTCAAGCACGTCGCAACAGGGTTTTTGCCTTCCCCATCCCCCGTAAAATCGAAAGGGTCAGTGAACTTGATTTTGCAATCAAAGGGCCAGTGACATTGACTCCGATTCATTAACTTGGCGCAAAACACTAATTCCTGCGCCAAACGCAATACAATTCAATGTTGCGTTTTAGTTCTCTCAAATCTGATAGTTGGCCTGCTTCAACCGTTTTATCAAGTTGATATTTTGCATCTACACATTTTTCACTAAAGCGCTGTTTAGTGCCGTTTTTTTCAAGTTCACTTGGATCCGCAGAAACTACTATTGGCTGCGCACAGGCACTCAAAGCCAACACTAAAAAACTGGTTAACAACATCGTATTACGCATTAAAATCCTTATGGGCACAAAGTAAACATTACCAATACACCCAACGTAACACGATAATGCAAAGCGGAAATGTTTTTCACCAATCACATTGATTATGTTTTAGTATTATCCGCCTTGCAGTAACTGCTTTTTTTAAGATGAAGTATGATCAATTTCGCACAAAAACTAACCAGCGACAGAGTGCATAATACTCGAACGAGAGAAACGACCAAGGCTTTGCTTTTTGATTTTGAGAGTGATCGTGGGCGCATCATTAATTCAGCTGCGGTAAGGCGCCTGCAGCAAAAAACACAAGTTTTTCCACTTGAAAGAAATGCGGCAGTAAGAAGCCGGTTAACCCATTCATTGGAAGTACAGCAGGTAGGCCGTTTCATTGTTCAGAGTATTTTTAATAAGTTGGATGCGGCTACACAAGCGGAATATAAGCTGAGCGATCTAGAGAGACATTTAGAAAGCGTAGTAGAAATGGCCTGTCTAATGCACGATGTTGGCAATCCACCCTTTGGCCATTTTGGTGAGCAGGCTATCAACGATTGGTTCAAGAAAAACTTACCAACCTCCACTCCAGAAGCAGATGTTAAACCACTCAAATTGAGTGAGCAGTTGCACAGAGATATTTGCAATTTTGAGGGCAATGCGCAAGCCATTCGTTTAGTCCATTCCTTACTTCAATTGAATCTTACCTATAGTCAGGTCGGGGGCATTCTCAAGTACACCCGATGTGGAACAGAGCAAAAACCAAGCAAAAGTGAAGCGCTAAGTTACCTGAAAAAGAAGGTTGGTTATTATTTCAGTGAGCAAGAATACGTAAAAAACCTGTGGGACTGTCAGGGAATTGCTGCGGGACATCGTCACCCAGCCTCATACATAATGGAAGCTGCAGATGATATTTCTTACTGTATTGCGGATTTAGAGGATGCGGTTGAGAAGGGTATTCTTGATATCGAAAAACTGCAAAGTTCATTGTGTGACGAATTTCTATCAATACAAATTGAGTATGGCTTGGATGTGGCAAAAGGTAAGATGGAAAGGATAACATCAAAGGCTTACGAGGCTGCACAAGCTGATGATATATCAAAAGAAAGCCAGTTTTTTATCTCTCTCAGGGTAGGCGTGCTTCACCCATTGGTCGGCCATGCCGTTGAGCGTTTTATTGTCAATATCAAAGAAATTTATGACGGGGCTTTTAACCATGCCTTGTTGGAAGATAAAAGTCACGCTCATGCTTTATCTGAGGCGTTTAAAAGAGTTGCCCTAAAATATGCATTCTGTAACAAAGAGGTAGAGGCCAGAGAGCTTCAGGGTTATAAAATAATTTGTGGTTTGTTAGATTGTTATCAACCCCTTTTGAAGCTGAGCAGAGAAGTATTTAGCCAGGCCTATGAGCAAAATAAAGAAGCGCCACTTTTTGAACGTAGGTTAATTAAAAAGCTACCCAACAAGCACGTAAGAGCCTATCTGCATGCGCTTAAAGAGACGCCAAGCGATGAGCTTGAGTTCTATTATCGTTGCCGTTTAATGCAAGATTATATTAGTGGAATGACCGACCAGTTTGCTTACGATGAATACCGTGCATTGATGGTAATCGATTGATATCAAAGCCATTCGATATAGCCGAAAGGCACCCTTTCGACAGGCCCAAAACTATTTTTGCTTGTCACTAAATTTCAGCGTAAACAAAAACAACAAGAAATAACTTGTGAAGGCAAACCAATAGGGCAGGGCACCATCGATTGAATACAAATAGGTGCCCAATAAGGGCCCTACGGTAAAGCCTAATGGGCCACAGGAGCCTGCCACTCCGGCCACCGCGCCTTGCTCTTCGGATGAAACCGCAACAGAGACGCCGGCCATAAAGCCGGGCCCGGCAAGGCCCATGCCCAACCCTAAAACACACATGGCCAGTATATACATGGTCTGGCTTTGGCTTATGGCCATAATGGCGAAGGCGATCATCATCATCGGCATGGAAATTCTAAGCAGCACAAAGGGCCTTAAAGTCAGGCGGGGTATGACTAACAATTGCACAAATAGGGCGGCGGCGGCGGAAAACATCAGGCTAATGCCGACAATTTTGGCGGTTTGTATGCCGTCCAGGCCCAGCACATCCTGAAAACGAAAGGAGATAGTTTGCTGCACTATGGCAAAACCCATAAATAGAAACACGCCGGCGATCACTAAAGGGAAAATCCTGGGATCGGTGTATTTAAGTCTTGGTAGCTTTATTTTTACCATAGGCTTAGGCAACTCCGGCAGTGCATAAAGTGTTAACACTGCGGCAGCCAGGGTTAAAAAAACCGAGAAATACAGGGGCGTAAGCAAGCTGATACTGGCGAGCAAGCCACCAATGGCCGGGCCCAGAATGGAACCAATATTGCCCGCAGCGCCAATCGCTCCCATGCCTTTAATACGGTCTGTGATGCTGGTAATGTCAGCCATGTAGGCGTTTGCCGAAGGGGCCACCGCTGCCATTACCGTAGCGTTGGCAACGCGAGTAACAATTAACAGTACTAAGGCGGTTACCGGCACAAGATACCCTAGCAGGGCAGCCTGAAATACGCTGGCAAATAGCACGGTACCGACAGAATAACCAAACAGACCAATTAATAAAATCCTTCTTCTGCCCCAGATGTCACTGGCGCGGCCCCACAGGGGACTGACCAAAAACAGGGTTAAGGATGAGGAAGAGATAATCGCGCCAATTTGTATTTCTACCAGGTCGACCTCCCGTCCGAGGGGAGCCAATATGGCGAATAATACGGTTTGGGCAAAACCCATGGCTGCCGACGCCAACAAGAGTGTGCGTTTGGCTAAAGCATTAGCAGCTAGGGATTGACTCATGAGGCTCATTCATGGGGTTCACTTATGATATTTGCGCTTACGACAAGGTCGTTAGCGCTTCTCCTGAGTATTGCTCGAGTTTGTCATGCTGGTTATCGCGAATTTTGTTCGCCCAGTTGGGATCTTGCAATAAGGCCCGGCCAACCGCGACCAGATCAAATTCCCCTTTATCCATGCGCTCGATTAAGTCGTCGATTGAACGGGTACTGGAACCTTTACCTGCAAAGGCACTGAAAAAATCTTCATTCAGTCCAACCGAGCCCACAGTGATGGTCGGTTTGCCGGTGATCTTCTTGGTCCAACCGGCCAAGTTGAGTTCGCTATTGTCAAATTCACTTTCCCAATAACGTCGAGTAGAGCAATGGAACATATCCACACCGGCCTCACTTAATGGAGCCAAAAACTCTTCCAATAATTGTGGCGTGTCTACTAATCTGGCTTTGTAGTCTTGCTGCTTCCACTGTGAATAACGGAATATAATTGGGAAGTCAGACGACGTTGCGGCGCGGATCCTTTTGACAATCTCCACGGCAAAGCGACTACGATTGGCCATGCTTCCACCCCATTCATCAGTGCGCTGATTGGTGCCGCTCCAGAAAAACTGATCCAGCAGATAGCCGTGGGCCCCATGAATTTCAATACCGTCAACACCAACTCGCCTGGCATCGGCCGCCGCACTGGCAAAACCACTTACCACCGCTTCAATTTGCGCCGGTGTCATGGGCTCAGCCACTTTTTTCCCTGGTGCAAGCAAACCAGAGGGACCGACACTGGGTAGCTCTGAAAAAGGAGACTTTTTGGGAGAACGGGCCATGCCCACATGCCATAACTGAGGCATGATCTTACCTCCAGCTCCGTGCACGGCTTTGACCGTATTTTCCCAGCCTGCTAATGCCGCCTCACCGTGGATCTGCGGAATGCGCTCGCCCATTGTGGCAACTGGATCGTTAATGGTGGTGCCTTCGGTGATGATTAAACCGGTGCCGCCTTCAGCGCGACGGCGATAATAATCCGCTACGTCAGAGGTCGGCACACCACCGGGGGAAAACTCCCGGGTCATAGGCGCCATTACAATTCTATTGTTAAGTGACAAGCCCTTGTGACTGAATGATCTAAATAGTGCGTCTACATTTTTACTCACGTTTTACCCTTATTTTGAAATTTTAATCTAACTAAGTTTTATTATTCGTTGGGCAGCCGCTGTTTCACCAGTTTGCTCGCCACGCTGTGTACTTACCGCACGTATCAATGAACGAACCATGACAGCGGCCAACTCTTCAATTTCTCGTTTATCTCCCAACAAGTGGGCCAAATGCAATGAAATCAGCCCGTGCAAACCGGCCCATAGCACATAACAAATATTTACCGGATCGCCAAGCATCGTGCCCGCGTCCACCGAGGCATTCACGACCTGGCGCATAGGCTCAGCACTGCGTGAAATCTCAGCCTCCAGCTCTGTATACTGAGCTGGATCTGGCTGTACCACGTTATACATTACCCGGTAGGAGTCGGGATGCTGAATGGCAAAGTGCAAATAGGCATGGAACAAGGCCTCTAACTGCTTGCTGGTATCCGGCTCTAGCGTCAATGCAGCCTCAAGCGTATCGGCGATACGCCCAAATTCACGTTGCCGAAGCGCCGCCAGAATATCGGCTTTATTCTTGAAATAGCGATAGGGCGTGGTGCGACTACAACTCAAATCAGCAGCCAGTCCTCGCAAAGAGATACCTTCCACTCCATGCTTGCCAAAAGACGTCAAAGCGTGATCACACATCCGGTTGCGAAAGCAGAGTATTTCGTCTGGCGTCAGTACCTTAGGCATAGAATCCCCAAGGTTTTGCAGGATAGTGGTTCTTTAACATAATTGTCTTTTTCACGGCCTTAAGCCCAATAGCCATTGTTATTACGGTAATACGGCAACTAATTATGAGTGCCGCATGGTATGAATGGGCATGATATATTTTATATTGACACTGTCAATTATAAAATCACTTAGCTCCCAAACGATTAAAAGGTAGGAGGAAATACTGGAGTGTGGGGCACAGGGTTTTACATCAATGTACAGATTAAGGTTTTACTGAAATTTTTTGCTTCGACAGTCGGGTAATGGTGTGCGTAAGATCAAAAATGTATTTTGGGGAGAACACAGGGGTATTCTATTCAGTATGGTGCTTGGGACCAGACCACGATATCCTTAAGTCATCATAAAACGCTTTGACGTGTTTTTTCAATAGAGAGACTTTAATTTGTTGTCCCATGAATACGATGCATTTAACGGCATAATTGTTGATACCCAGTCCTTGCCCACAGCAGTTGAGGCGTTTTCCAAAGATTTAGTTAAGTTGTTGGCTCACAGTAAACTGCAAGAAAAAGCAGTCATTTGGCTGACCTTGCCTATTGAGCTATCCCACCTGGTGAGTGTGACAACCGAGCAGGGCTTTACCTTTCATAACTGTTTGGCCAACGAAGTTACCTTGATTCGAAAATCAAAAGCAACAGACTTTGCGCCTTATGTACCTACCCATTCTTTGGGAGCTGGGGGTTTTGTGCAAAATGCTCAAGGTGAAATATTAGTTATCCGCGAAAGAGGGGGCGACACTTATAAGCTGCCAGGGGGACATATTGAATTGGGTGAAAAAGTCGAAGAGGCGGTCATTCGGGAAGTACTGGAAGAAACGGGGGTAAGCACACACTTTCAAGGAATATTAGGAATAACAAGCACTCACCCATATAGATTTGGTAAATCAAATATCTATGTTGTGTGCAGATTGACGCCGCTGTCCACAGAGATCGCCATTCAAGATACCCACGAAATTGAAGCTGCTCAGTGGATAATGCCAGATGTGTTTTTAAACGATGTCAACAACAGCATGTTTAACAAGTATTTGGTCAAGTCTTTGCTGAGCAAAGAAGGGCTGGTAAAAACTGAGCTAGATTTAAGCAAATTTTCCAATCGAAAACATGAAGTGTTCTTGGCTAACACTTGAAAAAAGTGCCACATTTCCCTTAGACTCATACCCCAAACGTAACTGATACTAGGCG
The DNA here is from genome assembly GCA_034111125.1 of Paraglaciecola sp. Classification (GTDB taxonomy): domain Bacteria; phylum Pseudomonadota; class Gammaproteobacteria; order Enterobacterales; family Alteromonadaceae; genus Paraglaciecola. The sequence continues at coordinate 26,083 of JAWUXW010000010.1, read as the reverse complement.
GAGTAAGTTGTCATCATTGCCTAAGATTTTTAACCAACCTTACGCCCATTTTATGAATCCTTTACCTAATGAAATCGGTGTTTTAAGCTGAGTTTTTGGTTTTTAGGAAAACAAGAATGTTTCAGCGATTGCAATACTTAACCGCCGCAAGTGGTGCCTTGCTCTTGGCGGTAAATGTACAAGCCACAGAATGGCCCTATCCTGAAGATACACCAAAAGTTGTGCCGGTTAATATTGGTATGGCAAGTGATCGTCCGGTTGATATCTCCCGGTTTTTATAGGCCAGAGTTGCTCGAAGCGCTGAGTTGAGTAAAGATGGTTCGGGGTTTTATTTCAGCTCAAATCAACGGGATGAAATGCTGAAAATACAGTATTACGAGCTGGCCTCGCAAACAACTTCAACCTTAGTGAGCACAGCCAACAACCTGGAAGATCTGCGGCTATGCAACAAGGATAAAAACCGCTTGTGGACAGAAAATAATAAAGGTTTCGAAACTTTGTTTGCAGGAGACGCGAATGGCAAAAATGCCCGGCCCACTCCCCTGCAAAGAGGTGTCTATGCCATCTCATGTTCGGCACGTGACACGGCAATGATCAGTCATAGTGGTCCTGCTTCACCCAGTACTATTTATTCACTATCCCCAAAGGGTTTTTCTACCAAGGCTATCTTGTTTCCGCAAATGGCAGGGATTGCTGCAAAAAATTTAGTCGCACCAAAGGCAATTACCTTTCAGGCAAGGGATGGCATCACGATCCATGGTCTGCTCTACATACCAGTGAAAGTCGGTGATGAAAAACCGCCCATTGTGATTGATATTCATGGCGGGCCAACGTCTCAATCCAAAGCAGCATGGCAACCCCTTACTCAATACCTTGTTGGCAAAGGCATAGCGGTATTAGATATTAATGTCAGAGGGTCAACGGGATATGGCAAAACCTACGCCCGCCTGGATAATCAGAAGATGCGTCTGGACAGTGTTCGCGACCTCGTCGATGCGCTGTCCTGGCTTGAAAAATATGGCAGAGTCAACGGGAAAAATGCAGCAGCCATAGGCGGTTCCTACGGTGGTTATATGGTGAATGCCGTAATGGGGACTTACCCAGATGCCTTTAAAGCAGGCGCTTCGTTCGTAGGTGTGGCTGATTGGATCAGAGCCTTGCAAACCGCCTCTCCCGGCTTGAAGGCATCCGATAGAATCGAATGTGGTGATATAAGCGACAAATCCTGGCAAGAGTTCTATGCCATTAACTCACCGTTCAATACGCTAGGGAAAACCACCGCCTCGATGTTTTTTCAATATGGAGTAAATGACCCCCAGGACCCGGTGACCGAGTCGGATGAAATGGTCAAAGCATTGCGCGACATGGATGTTCCTTTTTTAATGATTGCTTCTTTATGAATGAAAGTGCTTAGGCTAATACGCTGATTTGGTATGCCAGTTTAGATCTGATTATAACTTTAGCTGTAAATATCCAGCATTAAACGCAAAAATCTAGTGAATACGTATTATCCCACTCTTTGTTGAGCTTTAAAATTACGGTCTTTAAAACTCGCTCAATTTGATTGTAAAAAAATGCGTATTGGACCCACCTTTTGTGAAATAACTTATGATGTCACTAACTGGGTGTTGATTCTAAATTCCTAGATCCCTTTGCCGTCTTATCGCATATGCCTCAAGGTAGCTGCATCTAGGGAAGTTGCTCAAATAGACCTGAGTTCGCTGCTATTCTCCGTGTTACCCTATTGCCACCTACTCAAGGCCTATAGACGCTCATGAATAGAATGGTCTCTTTGATCCATTGCTTTGTGTTATGCGTTTACAGGGATTAGCCAGCTGACTAAGTTCATATAATTATAAAACCATGTATAAACGTAAACTATTTTACTTTGGCCTAACCACAGCATTTATTCTGATGGTGGCACTGACTTGCACGGCAATATCAGCCCATCTTACTCGGGTTAACCTCAAGCAAAGCACTATCGCCCAGTCCTTGCTTGTGGAGCACGAAAAACTCTCGAGCATTTCATATCGTTTATTTAAACAACTTACCGACGAAGTCATATTTGGCCGTAATGCGAATCAGGCCTACGTGCGTAACAAGCAAGTGTTAATCGCACAGTCCTTAAACCGTATCAAGCAGCTAGAGTTAGAGCAGCGGGAGGCACTGGGTCTTAAGTTTACTCAAGGTAGCGTTGAAGATACGAATGAACTTGTGCACTTGATTGAGCAAATTATAGAAGAATTTAAAGTCGTGCTTGTCAGCAAGGACAGCGCACCGCTGGATCAGCAGGAAAAACTGCACAGTCTTCTTGAAGTTACCATCGATGAGCAATTTAGAGAGGCGATTAATGCGGCTGTTTCCCGTCAAAGCCGAGTAGTTTCGGCGATTAATGCTAAAATAGACACCTTAAATACTGCCATGGTGTGGTTTACCATTGGCCTGGGAGCCTTGTCATACCCTTTGATTATTTATGGTTGTTATTGGTTGTTTAACCAACTATATCAACCACTAATTTTAATTCGGGGGGCAACCAATGCGATTGCAGCAGGAAACTATAGACAGCCCATTTCAGTTAAACTAGACGATGAATTTGAAGAACTTGCCACGTCCATTAATCAACTAGCCGAGCGGCTTCAGGAGCATGAGGCAAATGAGGGGAAATCCAGAAAGCAGTTGGAATATGACGTCAAACAACGAACCAGCGAATTGACCAACGCTAACCTTCAGTTGACCAAAATTGATTCTCGACGCCGACAGTTTATCGCAAACGTGTCCCACGAATTACGTACGCCCCTGACGATTATCCGTGGGGAGGCCCAAGTGACTTTGAGACTGCAGTCTCCGTCTGAAGCCGATTACAAAGAAACCTTGCGGGCTATTTTAGAACAATCGCTTAATCTCAGTCGGCTGGTTGATGACTTACTGCTACTGACTCGGGCAGAAATGAATCAGTTGCAGTTACAGATTATGCCGGTGCAACTCAAGCCTCTACTGGAAGCAGAAATTACCAAGTGGCAGCGATTTCACTTACATCGGGCTTTTTTACTTTCAGCGGATACGATATTTGATGATGTTGCCGTTATGATTGACCTGCGGCGAATACAGCAGGTCTTGTCTATTCTGCTCGATAATGCGAGCAAATATTCCGCGCCAGACCAAGCCGTCGAGATCGGCATAAGCAGGAAGGACACCTTCATCGTTATTGCGGTTAAAGATTCGGGTAATGGAATATCGGCAGCTGAAGTGGAAAATATATTTGAACGTTTTGTTCGTTTCAGCAAGCATAACGAAGGTTTAGGTCTCGGTTTGCCTATTGCCAAAGCCATTGTTGAAGCCCACGGTGGGCAAATTTCAGTAGAATCCGCCCAGGGGCAAGGATCCACTTTTTTCGTCACACTGCCGGGAGAACCCACTCTATGAATATTTTACTCGCCGATGATGAAAGACCCTTATTGCACTTTTTACAGCGAGGTTTGCGTGCTGAAGGGTATGAATGCGCCACAATTACCGAGCTGCATGAGGTGTTGCCCTATATAAAGAAAAACACTCCACCAATAGTGGTGCTCGACCGTCAATTTGGTTCTCAAGACAGCCTGACTATACTCGAGGCTATTAAGGCCCTTCCTACAGCACCCATGGTACTGATACTGACGGCGTTGGATGACGTTAGTGAAAGGGTCAACGGCTTGCAAAAAGGGGCTGACGATTATTTGTGCAAGCCCTTTGATTTTGATGAATTATTGGCACGTATTGCCGCACTTCGTCGGCGCATGACTACAACAAAGCACACTACGTCAAATACACTTATAATAATTGGTAGGCTTGAACTGGCCCTGGAAGAACGAATTGCCCGTTTAAACGGTACAGAGTTGTCCCTGACTAAAATTGAATTTGATTTGTTGTTGTATCTGACTGAAAATCAACAGAAGGTTTTATCCAGAGAGCGAATTATAAGTCGTGTATGGCAGACTCAGAGTGATCCGCAAACCAACATTGTTGATGTGTATATTAGCAGGTTGAGAAGAAGGCTGGATGGAGATCCGCAGATCTCTATCCAGACTTTGCGAGGAAATGGATATCGCCTCACTTTAGAGTAGAGCCAAGGCCCTAAGGCGTGCAAAAAAAAGTTACACGCCCTATTTAGTTTATTCAGATATGGGCGAGATTAACTTTGGATTTGTCACCAAGTTACGCACACCGTGCGCATGCTCTTCCTCAAATACGTTATCCGAGCACCAATCTCCAACACTATTGATATCAACTATTGCCACTCCAGGCCTAACGCTCCAGCCAACCTGTAGAGGAGAGGCGGTCTCATTGTAAGATGGACCGGTAGTTGAACCTAGATACTCAATTGGAGCACCTGTATTGCTGGGAATATTCGTAGCTTGATAGTAACCATTAACCTGTGCAACTTTCGCCATGTCTTTAAAATCAAGGGCGTTTTTATCGTTGGCAAGCACAATTACCTGACCTTCAACCCGAAGGCTTGGGTTCATGGTGCTTTCTGCAAGACATGCCCCTAAAGTCGCGCCTGGCTGCACTTGAGCTGAAGAGTAGACAAAATGTACTTCCAATGTGTCGCCTGACTGTAATGCGTCGCCTTTGGCTGCGCACATCTTAGCTTTTACAGGTTTTAGTTGGGCTTCGGTTAGCTGACCATTGTAGACAAATCCAGTGTTAGAACCTTTTCCGTCGCCATTTCCAGCATGGGTAGTGAAATCACCGCCGCGATGCTCTGCGTTTTTGTGAAAGTGAACATTACACAAGTTCATCTGGCTACGATTAGGCGCCATACCAAATGCCCGTTCATTCAGGCCATAAGCTTGGTCAATATCACGAGGTGATTGTGGACCGAAACCCTTGCCGTCGGTGTTAGCCTCCAGGGCTACACGTTGCTTTGATATAACACTGTCGCTGACTGCTTTGGCATTTGCTGTGGCAGAAAAAAACAGGACACTTGCTATTGCTAGAGCCAAGGCACTTTGCTTGCCACTTATCGTTATCTTATTCATTGTAAATCCTCTTTAAAAACATGTGAGCAGTTAAAAAAATGTGGACTAATAAAGACCAAAACTGCTGTTGAACAACCCATTAGTTAGAATTTTCCGAGGGAATGGAGCTGCAGGTAAAAACCTGCGAGCCATTTATACCCGTCGGGGGGGAATTAATATACTTGTGTCCTATTTAAAAGCGATAGCCGACAGAGATTGTGTAAACCCATGGGTCAATTTCGATAGAGTCAATAATGCCTTCTACCCCATTCAAGTTGAAGTGAGCTTCGGTGTCTATGTCTATCCAACGCACAGAGCCATTGACGAACCATTTTTCATCGATCATGTAATCTAGTCCAACCTGGGCGGATAAGCCGAAGGAGTTGTCCAGAGACAAGTCTTTTAGCCCTGCTGCGTCGTTTGCTGCGGTGAACTCTTCGTCAAAAAACAGGGTGTAGTTTAGCCCGGCACCTATGTACGGTTGAAATGGGCTGGCTGAATCATTAAAGTAATAGTTAATAGATATTGTTGGTGGTAAGTGGGTGACTTCACCCAATTTATCACCGGTACCCAAGGGGTCGCTCACGCCAAAATTCACATCATGTTTAAACGGGGTGGCAGCCAACACTTCGATATTAATGTTATCAGTTAAGAAATAAGCAATGTTTAGTCCCAGCTGGGTATTGTTATCAACGCTTACATTCACGCCTAAATCAGCTCCGCCTACAACTATGTTTGATGAAGACTCATCTGGGGCAACAGTGGTTAAGCCACCGCGAACGATGATATCGCCTTTTTCAAATGCTGCAGCGTATTGTGATGCCGTAACAGAGGCGAGAACGAGTAAAGCGATGCTTGATTTTTTCATAACGTACCCTTGTTGGTAATAAGTATTTGGTGTGTGATTTAATGTCTACAAGGATAGAGAAGATGTCTGAAAAAGACTTAACGTGAAGATTAAAATTAGATTAAAAAGCGAAGTTGATTGAGCAATGGTCTTTGGAATTTGCCTCCAGGTGATATTTAACTCTGTATGGCAGGGGAGCAGAATTAAGGAAGGCTTTTGGTATCTAACTGTTAACTGACGGCATACATTTAATGGGCCGAGAGTGAAATTAAACAAAAAATGCTTTATTTTCACTCTCGGTCCGAATACTCCGCTGAGTTTATTCCGCAATAATCTGTGTCATAGGCTCGACTAATGGTGGCCCCTGTTTGCTGCCCACGCCAGTGGCATTGGCGCTAAGAGAAAAAGTAAGAATGGAAGTTACTAGGGAGGTCTAAAATAATGCGTTTCATAATCATATATCCTTGGTTTGGTTAATATGGATTGAGATCCACATTAAGGACATGAACAGATTAACAACAGAAAGGAAATATCAGGCTTTTAGAATCGCCTGAATACGAAGCTGGTAGGTCTGATGAAAAAGTGCCCACATGGTAATAACTGCCAGGGCTTACATAGCCATAAGCTAGTGTAGATATATAAAGGGTTAGCAATACTCAGATGGCGCACCAAATACTCGATAGCAGACAAGGCACTAATAATTATATGAATTCCAGCGGCTTTGCGAATGATAAAATCGATCATAATATCTTCGGCCTTACCGGGGAAAAACTTCTCAATCACAAACATTCGAAAGATCAGGGCATATCTGACCGCCGTATTTACGATGATACCAAACATAAGCCACATAACTTCTGGAGCCTGGTAGCCAATTAGCAGCCAATACAGCTCGGAGGTTAAGCAGGCGATAAATATAATAGCCGCTAACTTACTTAGCTCATCGTGCCTGAATCGATATAAGAAGTATGCGAGAGCCGGATAACACAATATTTTTATAAATAAATCGGATGGTATAATAAAATGATAGCCAGCTTCATCCATTATTCTGCCAGCAAAAATGATGAGTACTACACAGAGGACATTGACATTTTTGCGGCAAAAGAAGCCGACGAAGATCAGGCAGAGAAAAAATAGGCGCTCAAATAGCAGGGCATTGCCAAAGGTAAAATAACCGAGTAAAACAAAGGTCACACCAATGAGACCATTGATAAACCATGCGAGGTAAGGCCCAATCAATGTAGTTTGAAGTATTGCATCATCACAGATTTATAAGCGGCTATGGTGTTGAGGGTCATTTTTAAGCCGCAAGCGCTGCGCCATTTTCTCACCACGATCGCCTCCAGCGCGGAAACGGTCTCCACTAAGTCCTTCTCGATATTGATCACAGTTTCGCGACTTAGACCGACTTTTTTCGCCATATCAACTTGAGTAAAACCGGCCTCTTTGCGCACTTGGCGCAGTAATTGTCCCATTGTTCGGGGACTTCCTTCGGGTGATCTGGCTAAATATCTGTCTCACTCACGCATATTTTATTCTTCTAAATCAATATGCTGAGAAATATATTCCACTTGTGTCACACAATCTATTACAAAATACGGATCAACTTCACGACAGCAACTCACTCAGTGACGCTTTATACCCACAACACGAATTTCAGGTGGTTTGTGGATAAATCCATACCTTGATTTATATTTTCAGCTGAGACACCCTATTTGCAAATTTCGCTACTGGTTAAAAATAGTCGAGGGCATAATATGCCTTACGAGATACAAAACAATTTAATAATTAAATAAAGTAGATCTTTTTCGTCCAGCATCGACTATTAGAGACAACTAACTAAAGCGACATGCCTAACATTTTCCAACATTTGTATACTCCAATCTGTGAACCGGTTATTGAGCATCTGCTTAGGTTGATCAATGCTCAAGGTTTTAAGCCAATTGTGCACTTCGAGCTCGAAGGGGTTTATGAGGCGGACGTGGGCTTTAATCAGCTCGATTATCAGGCCGTCAATAAGGCCTTAAGAGCACTGAACATAGACGGTGAGTTGAAAACTGAGTTTTGGCGCAATCAGTGGGAATATGTGTCTTTGTTTAATGGACAGTCAGCCCTCAAAGAGGCACATAATCTAGCTCGCGCCATGCAAGTTTTGCCGTCTATAATGCGGCGGCATGGGGCTAAAAAAGTCGAGTTTAAACCGGTGGCATGGGCGGCGGATAAAGGCCGTTATCTGCTTGGCTCGAATGCAATATTTTCTACCGACACTCGGTCGGTGCATATTCCCAACGCAATCCAGTTGAATCTAAGTGTTGAGAATTTGCAAGGGGAAAACCTGATCCCGGTAAGCAACCTTGGGGAGTGGCTGCAATATCAATTGTTACAAACCAGTTATGATTGTTGTCTATTATTTTTACCGGAAGAAGACGCATTTAAGCGCTTGGCGCTGCGCAAAGATTACGCTCTGGATGCAGAACTTAGTTCGCCTTTTACCCTATCTGGAGGACATCAGGGCAGTATCGCCCTATATAAACAGTGGGGTAAACACAATCAAGCGATGGGTGTAGAGCCCCAGTTTTATGGACTAAACAATAAGGTGCTCAGTTACTCCGGTGATTGGAAAAAGACCGCAAGAGTGGAACACCGACTAGGCGCAACTAGCCGCGCTTATGATCCTTATTTGAATATATTGTTTATTCTACTCAATACATTAGATGCCTTGCAGCACTGGCAGGCGTCTGATGAATTGCCGCCAGACTATGCCGCCAGAGGGTTACCCGACTCGATGTACGACGACGAAACAACGGCCAATAAGCAGTTAGGGGCAATCGCAGTTTTTGAGCAAAGTGGCTGGTTTGCCAGCAGCATAGACCGCTATTGCGCTGATATGGATAGGGGCGTTGAGGGCTCTTTAGGAGAAATTTTAAAAGCTAAGTTCTTGCAACAATTTAAGCCAAAATTTGTCACTTTTAATTAATTATCGTTTTTTGCGTGAGACACGCACTATGAATCTGGAGAGTTGTTAATATTCATGGATATGGACTTACCTAAGCTCAATAAACCGCCGTTGTTAAGTAGCGGTAGTGCCGAACAAAAACGCAGTGAATTAAAAGCCTACTTTGAACAAAGTTGGGCCTTATATGAATCTCTGTTTGCTTTGATAAATGACGATGAGGCCTTTTATTTAAGGCCGGAGCCACTGCGTCATCCGCTGATTTTCTATTATGGCCATACCGCTGTTTTTTATGTCAATAAGTTGTTATTGGGTAAATTTATCCAACATCGGGTAAACAACAGTATCGAGTCAGTTTGTGCCGTTGGTGTAGATGAAATGTCCTGGGACGATTTATCCCCGGGTAACTATCAATGGCCGGGTGTGGATGCTGTGCGCGAATATCGCAAGCAGGTCTATGCCATGGTGTTAGCACTCATCGATAACATGCCTTTGACGTTACCGATAAGCCAGGACTCCTTAGCCTGGGTCATATTGATGGGCTGTGAGCACGAGAGTATTCACATTGAGACCTCGTCGGTGATCATGCGCATGTTGGATCTCAAACATTTAAGCTCTTCACCTGCCTGGCAAAGCTGCCAAACGAGCGCCAATGGGCCGGACAATGAATTGCTAGCCGTACGGGGTAAGGCGGTAGTGTTAGGCAAAACCGAAGCCAATAACACCTATGGCTGGGACAATGAATATGGCTCTCTTCAGCTTAAGGTTGAAAATTTCTCGGCTGCAAAACACCTTGTATCTAATCAGGAGTTTATGGGCTTCATTGAAGCTGGCGGTTATCAAAATAACGCTTATTGGACCGATGAGGGCCAACGTTGGTTAGCCTTTACTAAGGCACAGATGCCCTGCTTTTGGTTACACAAAGATGCCTCAGAACATCGATACTGGCAACGTAACCTGCTTGAAGAAGCTCCCTTGCCGCTAAACTGGCCGGTAGAAGTAAACTACCTTGAAGCCAAAGCCTTTTGTAATTGGAAGAACCAGCAAAGCGATGCTTTTGTGCGTTTGCCGACCGAAGCTGAGTGGCAAGTCATGCGCGATGCATTACCAACAGATTTACCCGACTGGGAAGTGGCACCGGGTAATATCAATCTTGAGCATTTCGCCTCATCCTGTCCGGTTGATCAGTTCCCCCAAGGGGAATTTTATGATCTGATAGGTAACGTATGGCAATGGACTGAAAGTCCGATAGACGGCTATCAGGGCTTTAAAGTGCACCCCCTTTACGACGACTTTTCTACTCCCACTTTTGATGGGCAACACAATCTTATTAAAGGTGGTAGCTGGATTTCTACTGGCAACGAGGCGTGTCGGGATTCCCGCTATGCCTTTCGCCGTCATTTTACTCAGCATGCTGGCTTTCGTTATATTCAGAGTCAACAACAAACTCTGCCGGTTACGCCAGTGAATCCTTATGAGATGCAGCCCGATATTAGTCGCATGCTACATCATCATTTTGGCCAGCAGAGTCATCTTAAAGAGCATGATCTGCAGCAACTACTGTTGCTGTGCAAGCAATTTGCCGGGCAGGCCAGTAAAATTCTGGACCTAGGTTGTGGAACCGGCCGATTGGCCTTTGAGCTGTGCAAAGAATTCGCCGATGTAGATGCCATTGATTTTACCGCCCGACATATTCAACATTGTCTGCAACTCAAAGAGCAGGGGCAGTTACGCTATGCCATGCCCAGTGAAGGTGAGTTGCATCATTTCCATGAAGTTAGCTTGCAAGATCTTGGCTTTGACAAAATGCCAGACAATCTGAATTTTGCCCAGGGAGATGGTCATAATCTTAAGGCACAGTTTAGTGCCTACGATCTTATTGTTTGCCACCAGGTACTTGAACAGGTCTACGATCCCGTTGATTTTATCCATAAGACTGCCGCCCGACTCAATGCCGCTGGCGTGCTGATTTTGGGTAGCAGTTATGCCTGGGACACGGATAAAACGATGCAGGCTAAATGGCTCGGTGGTTTCAAGCAAAATGGTGAAAACCTTGGCAGTGAAGCCCACCTTAAACAGCTTTTACACCAGGACTTTGATTTACTGAATGAAAGCAATTTAGCCAGAAAATATCAGCTTGATGAGCGTAATAGTCAGTATTCAAAAAATCATATTACCGTTTGGCAAAAACGCCAGTGATAGGGACTTGCTAATGGTCGGTATAAACTCTTAAGCGCAAGCATTTTAGCCAAATGTTAGTTACACTCGCTCGGTTTATGGCGTTGTGCTTATATCAAGAATGTGCAATTCACAAAAGCGAGTGGCAAAAAAGCGAATGTCGAAGAAGATCCTAATAGCGGGCGCCGGAATAGGCGGTTTATGTGCAGCCATTGCCCTGGCGAAACGGGGTTTTAGGGTCGAGCTGTTTGAGCAGGCTGCCGCGTTCAGTGAAGTTGGCGCTGGCCTGCAATTATCACCCAATGCCATGCAGGTGCTGAATGAACTAGGCCTCAGCGAGCAACTATCAGCCCACTCGTTTAGTCCCTTAAACGCGACTATGCGCCATTATCAAAGTGGTGCTGAATATTTATCTCTTGCCCTTGCCGAAAGGTGCAAGAGCCGTTACGGCGCTGAATATTTACATATTCACCGTGCCGATTTACAGCACGTATTACACCAGTCTGCGTTAGAGCGTGGCGTTAAAATTACGCTCAATGCTCAGGTCAGTGCCTACCAACAAACTGCCAGTGAAGTCGAACTAAGCTTAAGTAATGGTGACAGTATTCATGGAGATGTGTTGCTTGGAGCGGATGGTATTCGGTCAAATATTCATACTCAAATGCTGGGCCAAACCCCGGCGCAATTTACCGGGCAAGTGGCCTGGCGTGGTACCGTCCCGGCCGATCGTTTACCAAAGGCTTTGGTTAAGCCTAATGCTAATTTATGGGTGGGGCCTGGCCGACATTTTGTCAGTTATTATCTGCGCGGGGGCAGTCTGGTTAATTTTATCGCAGTAGAAGAGCGCACAAATTGGACTAAAGAATCCTGGCATGAAAGAGGTGATATTCAGCAGCTGCGGGGCGCATTTTCCTGCTGGCACCCGGAAGTGACTGAGGTATTAGCTGCCGCTGATGAGTGTTTTTTATGGGCACTGTTTGATCGCCCCCCTTTGCCGAAGTGGGTTGATGGTAAGGTTGCCTTGATGGGTGATGCCTGTCATCCCATGCTCCCATTTTTGGCCCAGGGCGCGGCGATGGCAATTGAAGATGCCTATGTGCTAGCGGCGATGTTGGCAAGATATTCAGATACCGCCGCAGCACTACAAGCCTATCAAACCCAGCGGCTGCCACGCACCAGTAAAATCCAGGGAATGGCTCGGGCCAATGCCCGGCTCTACCATATGAGTTCTATGCTGGAAAAAAGCAAACTCACAGCGCTCAAGTTAGCCACAAAGGTTTCGCCGATGTTAGCCTCGCGACCCCTAGAACTTATTTATGCTTATGATGTTGTTCGTGCCAACAGAGGGTAAAAACATGTATTATTCTGCTGGTGGAGCGTCTGGCTGCCCACCAAACAGTAAGTGATTGTCACTTATTTTGCCATCGATCACATACAGGCGATTTTGATTGCCCGCTGAGAGTTGACGTTTCTTTAGCTCTTCGAGGAAAGCCAATGTTTCAATCGTTTCATACTTAGCTAACTTCCCGTCAACCATCCCCTGCAACAAGTTTAAACTAAAGGCAATTTCCCTAGGGAATAGTAGATAGGCCTGGTAAAAACGGTGGGTGGCTTCGACATATTCTTTTTTTATGAATTTATCTAAACCGTGCTTGTTGTAAGCCAGTGCCTGGGGTTTTTTGGTGCCAATGCTTTCTTCGCCTTTGGCGATTAACATGGCAGAAATTGTTTTTTCATTGCCGTCTGTGACTGCAAGTAGCTTTTGCTGACTAAGTTTTAGTATTTCTTCCGCTTTGACTTTATCCCCAGACGCTTGCCAGGCGTTTACCGCGTCTGTCATGGTGGGTAAATCGGCGTCTTGCAGTTCGTCCATGCCTGATTTTGCAAGGATAGCCTTAGCTTTTTTTGGATCGCCTTCTAGTAGAGCTGCTCGGGCATACATGTAGTCTTTTTTAATGGTTAATTGTGGATCCGCCACCTTGCGGCCTACATCGCCAATAAATAACTTAGCAACCTGAATTTTTTCTGCCCGCTCGTTGGCTTCTATTCCCTCAGCATCGTTTAAGCAACAACGGGCAAGATCGAGAGATAATTCGTCGAAACGTTCTCTTATACCGCGATTCGATTCGCGTTTTTTCTCCAATAATTCTATTGCATCACTGCCACGTTCCTGTGCCTGATAAATATAGGCTTTCAAACGAGCGGCATTTAATGACAACTCACCGTCCCGTATATTTTCCATATATTCTTCGGCTTTGCCATATTGGTTGTTATCGATGCTGATCCTGGCCAGCCATTCATAGGCTTTGTCGCCGGTTAGTTGGGTGTTTGTCATCTCCAGCAGTAAAGTTTCGCTTTCTTCTATCTGACCATTTAAATGGTAGCTTTGAATGAGTCCCCACCTAGCCCAAATGACCTTGTTGGAGCTCTTTAAAATCCCTTGATACATAAGGCTGGCTTCATCATAGCGGCCCAGTTTAATCAGAATTCGTGCCCGCAGTTTGACAAGGGAGCTGTTTCTTCTGGGATTCTCATTCGCTTCTGACATCTGATCGAGAGTGGTGAGTGCCTTGCTGTTATTACCGTCATCCATTAGCCTTAATATGGGCATCATGTAGTGGCGTAAAATCAGGCACCTACCAACGGTTTGTTTGATGCTGCGGATAGTGTAAGGCTTGAGGATAAGCGCGTCAGGGTGCACATCAACAATTTGACCGACAATCATTGGCATGCGATCGGAGGTAATAAAGATGATACTGGTTGAGTTTTTAACAACTCCAGCTTTCTGTGCTTCCTCAATCACTTCGACGCCGTTTTTATGCTGCCCCAGGTGAAAATCCATCAATAATAAATCGACTTTCCTGAGTTTTAGATGCGCCTTTAATTCACGGCCATTACTAAAGCAGGCGATGTCTTCAAAATTCATTTCCAACAGATGGTTTCTCAGATTGCTCCGAGCCATGCCGTTGTCCTCGACTATGGCGATTCTAATCTTACTGTTTGGCATAGATTACCGCTACTACTCGTTTTTTGCTTCGCTTGGCCCACACAATAGCAGGCAAATAAGCCGACTTAGAAGGGATTTCTGCAGAATGCATTTTTGTATACAGAAGTTGTCACTTAGTCAGATTTAAATATACACTTAACGTTAACGTTAAGATTAAAATTTTGCTAGGCTTGCTAACACTCCATTAACAGCCATTGTTTTGGATTAAGTCGCGGAAAAAGCGCGACCTATCCTTATTTATTATGGCTTATGCCAAAGGGATTAAGCACATGATCTACTTTGCTATAAATAGTCCCATTCAAACAAGGTGATCTATGCAACATGTTCCACTTTTAATTGATGGTGAGTTTATCGCATCCACCTCAGCACAAGTTATTGATGTTACTAATCCAGCAAATAACAGTGTTATCGCCCAGGTTCCCTGTGCAACAGACGCAGAGCTTGACGCCGCAATAGCCAGTGCCAAACAAGCATTTTTGACCTGGCGTGAAGTGCCTGCCTCAGAACGCGCCCGCGTAATGATGCGCTACCAGCATTTGTTGAAAGAACATCATGATGAAATAGCCACCATTTTGAGTAGCGAAACGGGCAAAACCTTTGCCGACGCAAAAGGCGTTGTGTGGCGGGGTATCGAGGTGGTTGAACAGGCCATGTCTGCGCCTTCGATGATGATGGGTGAAACTGCCGATAATGTTGCCCGTGGTATTGATACCTGCAGCTTTATTCAGCCCCTGGGGGTTTGTCTGGGCATTACTCCGTTTAACTTCCCGGCGATGATCCCCATGGCAATTGCCTGTGGCAATACCTTCATTTTGAAACCCTCTGAGCAAGTTCCTCTTACTCCAACTCGCTTAGCTGAGTTATTTATCGAAGCAGGCCGCCTAAGGGCGTTTTGAATGTCGTGCATGGCGGTAAAGACCAGGTCAGTCGATTATTGATTGGCCCAGAAATACGCGCAGTCTCGTTTGTCGGCTCGGTACCCGTCGGCCAGTATATCTACAAAACTGCCACCGATCATATGAAGCGTGCCCAGTGCTTTACCGGCGCGAAAAACCACTCGGTGATAATGCCCGATGCCAACAAAGCGCAAGTACTGAGCAATATGGTAGGTGCATCGGTTGGTGCGGCCGGGCAGCGTTGTATGGCTATTTCAGTCGCAGTGTTTGTGGGTCCGTCAAAGGGCTGGATCCCTGAACTAACAGATATGCTTAAAGGCGTGACGCCAGGGCTGTGGAACGATGAGAATGCAGGTTATGGGCCGGTTATTAGTGTGCAAGCTAAGCAGCGTGTGTTGTCACTTATCGAACAAGGTAAAGCGGAAGGTGCGGATTGCCTGCTGGATGGTTCTGACTTTTCCGTGGTGGGATATGAAGAAGGCAATTGGATAGGCCCAACATTGTTTAACAATGTCAGCGAAGACATGGTGATCTACCAGCAGGAAATTTTTGGTCCGGTACTGTGCTGCATGTCGGTAGATACCCTTGAAGAGGCAATTGCCCTGGTAAACCGCAATCCCTACGGAAACGGCACCTCAATATTCACTGCCAGCGGTGCGGCGGCCCGCAAGTATCAACATGAGATCGAAGTCGGTCAGGTGGGTATCAATGTTCCCATCCCTGTGCCACTGCCGTTTTTCTCATTTACCGGCTGGAAAAACTCCTTCTACGGTGATTTGCACGCCTATGGTAAGCAGGCCATCCGTTTTTACTCTGAAACCAAGACAGTCACGTCTCGTTGGTTTGAAGACGATATTCCCAGTGGTCCTAATATGGCTATCAGCCTTAAATAATTGGCAGCCTTAATGAGTGGAAAGCGATGATGAGTTTTAACTTAAGTGAAGACCAAATTGCCTTTGCCGCTGCGGCCCGCCAATTTGCTGAGCAAGAATTAGCGCCCCATGCGGCGAAGTGGGATAAAGAGCATTATTTTCCCAAAGAAGTCATTCAAAAAGCCGGAGAACTTGGCTTTTGCGGCCTATACACACCAGAATCTGAAGGGGGCTTAGGCCTAAGTCGCTTAGATTCTTCGATTATTTTTGAACAGTTGGCGATGGGTTGTACTGCCACCGCCGCGATGATGACCATTCATAATATGGCCACCTGGATGATTGCTACCTGGGGCACACAAAAAGTCAAACAGCAATGGTGCCCGGAGCTAGTCACGGGGGAAAAGCTCGCTTCTTACTGTTTAACCGAACCAAGCTCTGGCTCAGACGCCGCCGCCATGCGCACCAGCGCTAAAAAAGACGGTGACGGCTATGTGCTAAATGGCTCGAAAATGTTTATCTCCGGTGCTGGCGAGACTGAGGTGTTAGTGGTAATGGCACACACCGGAGGCGAAGGTGCCAAGGGTATATCGGCCTGTTTTGTGCCAGCTGACCTCGAGGGGATCATCTATGGCAAAGCCGAAGAAAAAATGGGCTGGAACGCTCAGCCTACCCGTATGATCACCTTTGACAATGTGCGCATTCCTGCCGACCACCTCTTGGGTGAAGAAGATCAGGGCTTTACTTTTGCGATGATGGGGCTGGATGGTGGGCGGATTAATATCGCCACTTGTTCTGTTGGTACTGCACAGCAAGCACTCAATACGGCCAAAGCCTATATGCAGGAGCGCACGCAATTTGGTAAACCACTAGCGGCGTTTCAGGCCCTGCAGTTTAAGATTGCCGATATGGTAACCGAGTTGGTAGCGGCCCGGCAGATGGTGCGTTTAGCGGCCTTTAAACTGGATGAAAAAGATCCAGAGCGAAGCGCGTATTGCGCCATGGCTAAGCGTTTTGCTACCGATGTGGGTTTTCAGGTGTGTAACGAAGCCCTGCAAATTCATGGTGGTTATGGCTATATTAGCGAGTACCCGTTGGAGCGCCATGTGCGTGACGTTAGGGTGCATCAGATCCTCGAAGGCACCAATGAAATTATGCGCATGATCATTGGCCGCAGGATCTTAGCTGAAAATGCTGGTGATATTCTTTAACTGCTATCTGTATTAACTAAAAAGAGTTGCAATTACTATGACCGAAGATGTGGTGATTTTTGAAGAACTCACGAGTCAAAATGGTAAACGCGTTGGTCATGCCACGCTGAATAAAGCCTCTGCGCTCAATGCCCTGAATATTGACATGATCCGCTTGCTGACACCCAAACTTGAGCAGTGGCAGCAAGATCCAGCCATTGCCATGGTTGTGCTCGATGGAATGGGCGACAAGGCCTTTTGTGCCGGCGGAGACGTGGTCGCTATGCACAATGCGATGCTGAGCTCACCCGGGGATATGCCAGAGTCACTGCAAAGCTTTTTCACCGAAGAATATCAGCTCGACTACCTCATTCATCGCTACAACAAGCCCTTTCTAGTCTGGGGCAATGGTATTGTGATGGGCGGTGGTCTGGGTTTAATGAGTGGTGCCAGCCATAGAATCGTCACCGCAAACTCACGCATTGCCATGCCGGAAATTAGTATCGGTTTGTATCCGGATGTAGGCGGTAGCTGGTTTTTAAATAAGATGCCCGAAGGTTGTGGTTTATTCCTGGGGCTAACCGGCGCCAGTATGAATGCCGCCGATGCCCTATATGTGAAACTAGCAGACTACTGTGTGGCTCATGAGACAAAAGCGATATTTATGGCGCAACTTGTCGAGACTGACTGGCAAAGCGCATCCGCTGCTGATCACAAGCAGCTTAGTAAAATATGTGAGGCCTTTCACTATAGCCATGTTTCGGCGTTACCCGCGAGTAATGTGCAGGCCCACCAAGAGATGATTGACTCACTTGTCTCTGCACAAAGTTTGCCTGAGGTGGCAGAGCAGATTGCCAACCTTAATACGAGTGAAGACAAGTGGCTGAGCCGGGCACAAAAGACCTTGCGAGTGGGCTCGGCTCTTACTGCCTATTTGGTATACGAGCAGCTAAAGCGGGGCAAAGACCTAAGTTTGGCAGAGTGTTTTCAAATGGAACTGATCATGTCCTGCCGTTGTGGCGAGTTTGGTGAATTTCAGGAAGGGGTGCGGGCCTTGCTTATCGATAAAGATATGCAGCCCAACTGGCGTTTTAAGAGCATAGCAGATGTCCCCCAGGCGACTGCCGAGCACTTTTTTAGCTCTTTGTGGTCAACCGAACAGCATCCACTTTATTTATTAGGTAAGGGAGACAATTATGGCGAACGATAAACCAAATATTGCCTTTATCGGTCTAGGTAACATGGGTGGGCCGATGGCCCATAACCTGCTGAAAACCGGCCACAAAGTCAGTGTGTTTGATTTACTGCAAAGTGCAGTAGATGGACTTGCTGCTGACGGGGCGCGGGCAGCCAGCTCCGCCGTCGATGCTGTGCAAGGGGCCGATATGGTGATTTCCATGTTGCCCGCAGGTAAACATGTTGAAGCACTGTATTTGGGCACTGATGGGGTAGAGAATGGCCTGGAGCAACACCTGGCTAAGGGGACGCTCGTCATTGATTCAAGCACCATCGATGCTGGCACTTCACAGAAAGTCGCTCAGCAACTGGCTGAAAAAGGCATCGCCTTTATTGATGCGCCTGTGTCTGGTGGAGTAGGCGGCGCAACCGCTGGAACCCTTACCTTTATCGTCGGCGGTGAAAAAGCTGATTATCAGCGTGCATTACCTTTCCTTGAGGCGATGGGCAAAAACATATTTCACGCAGGTGGCCACGGGGCAGGGCAGATAGCGAAAATCTGCAACAATATGCTGTTGTCCGTATTGATGGTAGGTACCTCGGAAGCCCTGCAAATGGGTATCGATAATGGGCTGGATCCCAAGGTGATGTCAGATATTATGCTGCAAAGCTCCGGACGCAACTGGACACTAGAACTGTATAATCCTTGTCCAGACGTACTGCCCAATGTGCCTTCATCCAATAATTATCAGGGTGGTTTTATGGTAGACCTGATGAAAAAAGACCTGGGTTTAGCCATGGACACGGGCCTTAAAAGCCAGTCTTCGACGCCCATGGGCGCGTTAGCCCAAAGCCTGTATGCCATTCACAGCATGCAAGGTAATGGCTCCCGTGATTTTTCCAGTATTTTTGAGATGTTTTCCCAAACTAAAGATTGAGTTAATTAATAGGTAACAAGATGAATTTAAAAAATAAAGTAGTCGCTATCACCGGTGCCGCACAGGGTTTAGGCCGCGCCATGGCAGAAGAATTCGCCAAGCAAGGGGCACATATTGCTCTGCTAGATATGCAAGAAGACGCCCTCAAAATCGCGGTGCAGGGGCTTAGTGCTCACGGCGTCAAAGCCCAGTATTTTTTGGTCAATGTCACCGACGAAGCACAAGTAGAAGCGACATTTAAGCAAGTGGCCGAAGTCTTTGGTCAGCTAAATGGATTGATCAACAGCGCCGGTATTATGCGCGATGGAATGTTGCTTAAAGTAAAAGACGGCAAAGTGGTCGACAAAATGTCCCACAAACAATTCCAGTCAGTATTAGACGTCAACGTGACTGGCACCTTCTTATGTAGCCGTGAAGCCGCTACGCAGATGATTGAAACAGGTAGCAAAGGAGTGATCATCAACCTGTCGTCTGTATCCCGCGCCGGTAATATGGGTCAAACCAACTACTCCGCCTCAAAGGCTGCAGTGGCTACTATGACGGTAAGCTGGGGCAAAGAGCTGGCCAAATACGGTATCCGCACAGGCTGCATAGCACCGGGCTTGGCAGAAACCCCCATGGCTGCGCAGATGCGCCCAGAGTTTCGCGAGATGTTTGTTAACTCCGTGCCCCTAAAACGCCTGGCTGATCCAGAAGAACTGGCCCACACCGCACGGTTTATATTTGAAAATGACTACTTTACCGGCCGCACCATTGAGTTAGATGGTGGGACCCGCGTTTAGGTATTGATTTATTAGGGGCGGTGCAGCGCCGTTGTTTTTACCAAGCCTACTCGCTACTAGTTTCAGTCGCGGGCGTTACTGCAAAACGCTGCTTCCAGTGTTGCTGCGCCTCTAACAGAATTTTATCGTTCACTTGTTCACCATTGGCGAGCTCAACGGCAATTTTTTGTATGAGTTTATTTCTGTCTGCGATAAGTTTGTCGGCATCAGCAAATAAACTTAGTGCTTCTGGGTATTGGGCCTTGATTGAATCTATGTCCATTACCTCATAATAAGCCTGCTCGACAGCATCGCTAAACAAATCCCGTTTAGCATTAAAAATCACATATTTTTTGGCGCGCTCCGAGTGCAAATAATCAATATCTTCCTTGGATAGCTTTGCAGCTAAGGCCAAATCTATTGCCTTATCTAGCCAGTCATTAATAGCATTGGAATCGTTTTGTGCTACTGCCAGCTTTACACCGTTGGCCAAGTCAGTGGCATGCAGTATATCGTCCCGGGAAATAACCGGTATTTGGCTTGACTCAAGTGTCTCAGCAACGTCGTCCGACTGATTAACAAACCAAGAGAATCCGCCTGCTACCGCAATAATCAACGCGGCTAATAATATTTTCATTTAATGGCTCTTTATTTTTATAAACTTTCAAGGAACGTTTCTTCAGGCATTTGAAAGATATCTGGATATTAAAATTAACACAAACTATCTAATGTATACCCAGATGACACCAGTAAACTTTGCCACTTTAATTTGGGCTTCACAGAGGGAGAAAAATAGCCCCGGAACATCGAAATAAAGTAAATTTCGTTCTAACCTCAATCAATTTATCTGGTCAAGATAATTGTCGCTTTATATAAGCGGCTAACTATTTAAATGCTGTAGTTAGAAGCTGTTTTCACCAACGATAACACAGAGGTCGCAGAGAAAAAAATTTGCTAAGAAACAAAAATATAAGTACGCAATGGCCTATGCAGACAATTTTTCTGCACGTATTTTGTGAATTTTAATGCTTAATGCTATTAAATTTGCTTCGCTCCTGACAGACAAGAAAGTGCCACAGGCGGACATAGCGGTGGCTCGAAAAAACGGGTTTTGACGATCTCGTTTACCACTATTGCGGTCATAGCGAGTTTTCGTTTTTATCTATGGTGCTGTTAAAAAGCGGACGGTCGTTAACGCCCGGTTAACAGTTGTTGTACCTAATGACTTGGATTAAAAGGAAGCGTTATGGTGAACTTACTGCCCGACAACTCCGTCGCGTTAGAAATAATTAATTTGCCAATATGCAAATCTAATATTCTGGTTACTATAGCCAATCCAATCCCATGACCTTTTATATTGTTAATTCTATTTTTAGCTCTAAAAAAAGGTTTGATAACTTCATCTCTTAGTTCTGTAGGGACGCCGTCGCCGTTATCTGAAATATGAATGTTGGCGGTATTGTTATTATAATTAAGTTCGATTAAAATCTTCCCCCGTCCGTAATTAATTGCATTTTGTATAAGGTTATTGATAACCATCTCGATATATTTTGAGTCAGCTAAAATGGTAGTGTTTTCATGTTCGTTTACAAATTGTATCGTTAAATTATTAAGTCTTTTACGCTTTATAATATTCTGAATCAGTATTGCAAGATTTACAGGTTCTTTTTTTATTTTTAGCATATTTTGATCTAAACGAGCATAACGTAATAGTGTTTCAACCAAAGATGTCACTTTCATCTACATCGTCACTAAGTTGTGCTTCTAGTTCATTTCGTAAGGTTTTATCATCCACTTCTTGTATTGTGTCAATGCCAAACCTTATCCTTGCTAAAGGAGTGCGTAAGTCGTGAGAAACTGCTGTGCTCAGCATTTTCACATCACTAACTAGGTTATCTATTCGCTTAGCCATTTGATTAAATTCAAGCTCAATGTCACGAATATAAGATATCGAACTTGGGGTGATTCGTTCATCTAATTTCCCTTCGCCAAATGATTTAGCAGCTAACCTGAGTGCCATAAGTTGTTTAACAAGTGGGGATGACCACAAGAAAAAAATGAAGACTAATATTAAATAAAATGCGGCAGTCCAAATGTATTGAGTTACAGAGTAGCTATTTTTACTGTTTAAGATTGGCGTGCGTAAAATAAGTATTTGTTTTTTAGCGGGCAATAAATAATGGTAAGCCATATTGTTAATGGTTTCTATAATCACCGTTTCTCCACCGTTTATTTATTGAATTAGAGAATGAGGTAAAGGTGAATTTTCTACATCTTGTAATACTACTGAGTAATTTTTTGTATTGGGCCAATGTGATAAAAAATCATTCCCATTAATCGATTCATTTGCTGCCTTTGCTAAATCTCTTCCCAATTGCTTAGTTGTATTATTTTCGTGTGGGTTTAATTCATTTGAGGAAAATTGTTGATAAATATTATCAAACAACCAACCTACCCTAGGGTTGATATTATGACTACTAGAATAAGTGAAAAGCTTAGGGTGCGCATATATTGCCAAGCATCTTTTACGAATAAATAACCTTTTCCCCAAACCGTCTTAATACGGTAGGGTTGATTGGCGTTATCATTTATTTTTTTACGTAATTTTGAAATCCTTAAATCAACTGAGCGATCAAATCCATCATACTCAAAGCCCCTCAGTAATATCATTAACTCTTCACGGGTTACCGTTTGTCCGGCGCGTTGGGCAAGTATCCAGAGTAAATCGAATTCATTTGTAAAAATATTAAGTGTTTCGTTAGAAAGAGTGACTGAACGAGCTTGAGAATCAATAATAAAACTGCCTAACGTTAATTTAATGTTATCATCGTTAATATTGTTATTTTCTAATACTGGGTCTTGAAGTGTCGTAGCTGATTGACGCTTTAAAAATTTATCTATTCTTGCTAATAGCGCTCTTGCGCGTAAAGGTTTGGTCAAATAATCATCGGCACCGACATCTAAACCTAAAACCTCATCGATTTCTTCATCTCTTGCCGTTACCATAATGATTGCGTTAGTAAATTCAGGCCTAACAGCTTTGCATACATCAAAGCCGTCTAAGCCCGGTAACATGCCATCTAAAACAACAATATCAGGATTTTTTTGCTTGATAAAATCAACCGCTAAATCGCCACGCGTTATTATGGAAACACTAAAACCTTTTAACACTAAGTATTTTTCCATCCATCTGGCTAAACTGATGTCATCTTCAACAATCAATATATGTGCAGTATCTTCATTAGGCTGGAGTGTGTTTTTTACTGTCATTATGGTTACTTAGTCGGCAAATATAAAAATGTCATTGGTATTTATTCTACATCATCCTCAATCCGTTTAATTGCATTGATTGTTGTTTTCTCTGCTATAAAATCAACCTTCTCATTTAAAGAAAAGTAATCTAGTGGCGTATACTTGGTAACGTTGCCCCTCTATTGATTTTACTTCTATTAAATCAACAAATTTTCCATATTTTTTATCGACAATAGTGTTTCCAACTACAGCGCTTGCGAGCGCTAATTGTTTATTAGCTCCTAGAGCAGTCGCAACCAAATGACCAATCAAAGTTCCTGAAAAACGTTTAGAGAAATTGGCATTTAATTGTTTTTTTCAATATTGACAATCTGACCATTATATAAATTTCCTTTTTCAAGTGCTAACGTTCCCACTTTAGCTGAATCAATACTTGAACAGGCTGTTACCGACAGAAAGCACATTATCACCGTTAATTTTTTAATTAAAATCATTATATTTTTTACCTTTTATTAAAATTACTCTGTCCTCTTGTCTTGAACAGGTGCTTTGCTGAGTTGAGTGTTGATGAATGCAATAGGTATTAGACTTAGTTGCAATTAAACCTAAGTTATGGTGTCCCTCAACTGAGAGCTACCTATATATGATGGTTACTTAAGTTCGTTTTCGAGCAGTGTTTGAATCAAATCATCGAATGTCGTTGAACAGGTGTTTACGCCACCGTCACCACAATTAAAAAACAGGACTATGCTGGTGTCAGTATCTTCAATGTATATACTTTGCGCCATGTAGCCAAAGGTTAATCCTGCATTGGCGTACACTGTATTACCATCGATAATCACTATAGAAATACCTAGTCCTGATTTTTCATTGGCACTTTGAATAATAAGGTTATCTTCGCCAAACAGAGTATTTTTCACTGCATCATTGGCAAAACTTTCTTCTGTTATTAATGTTTTCAGAAAGATAGCCATGTCTTCAACACTTGAGATGACGGGGGAATTGGCTTGGCTAGTGTTAATTAAAAAGGCGCTGGTATCCAGTGGTTCAACATCGGTAGTTAAATAACCGGATATAAAATCACCCAATGAAGCTTCAGTACCTTTATAGTATGTTGATGTCATGCCGAGCGGGTCAAAATAACGATTTCGCATTGCGACAGAATGATGTTCTCCCAACACTTCGTCCAGAATGAGTCCAGCCAGCGAATAGCCCGAGTTCGAATATTCATAACCTTCACCCGGTAAAAAGTAGCCTGCATGGTCAAAAATTAATTCGAGAAAGTCGATATCGGTTTTAAGCACTTCCGGTTCACCCAGCAATAAATTGGTGTAGGCATCACCATCGTCAACATCGGCGAAATTAAATACGCCACTAGTATGGTTTAATAGTTGACGAAAGGTCATCTGATGACTGTTAGCAATACGCGACAAAATATTTTCGCTGAGCCAAGTATCTAGGGTGTCATCAAGATTCAGTAAGTCCTCATCAGCTAAGTCCGCTGCGAGCAGGGCGATCATTTTTTTACCGGCACTGGCAGTGGGTATGGTGTCTCCGACTTGCATAGGCTCGTTGGGTCTCTAGGTTAGACACTCCGGCACTGCCTAGAAACCGTTTTTCTGGTGTTTCTACCAGCAGTACAATGCCTAGTATATCGTCTGATACGATATCATTGATGATACCCTGGTAGTCAAAGTCAATTGTTTCTATTGGCCGAGGTTTGGAGGGTGCACTGCCTCCACAGGCAGTTAATAACGATGTGATTGTACAGATGAATAATAATTGTAATGGCGAACTATAGTCATGGGTTAATGCCTTTATGTTTGTCTAAAAATCTAGATACATAATAAAGAACTGCCAAAACCATTGACGTACAAAATTATTTAAAAGTGTAGCGTTTTGTAGCGTTGATTGTTTCAAGTTAATAAATACACAAGGTGGCCATTTCAGTTTGGAATGCGAAGGATTAGGTGATTTTTAAAGCCCGTAGAAACAGGTGGTTTAAATAATTATGGATTTATATTGGTATTAAAGGTTACCAGGGGTATTTTTGCTCGATACACTGTGACTTGATTATTTATTCTAAGTGAAACGCCCTCGGCTCGGGTATCCTGCTTCGCCCTACCTTCTGCATCCATGCAGTCGTGTGCCCAGCCGCAAGCAGGGGGGTGTGGGGGCTGGAGGTTAGAGACCTCCGGCTACCCGATTAGCTGCTGGTTATAATTAATAATGATAGCGACATGATATAACTGTTATATGACTATCACTAACGGCATATACAAGACGATTGGATTCATCCACACGTCTAGACCAAAAACCTGATAAATTTTCTTTTAGAGGCTCAGGTTTTCCAATTCCCTCAAATGGGGAACGCTTAGTGTCTGTAATTAATTTATTAATTCTTTTAAGCGTTTTTTTATCTTGCCCTTGCCAATATACATAATCAGCCCAAGCATCATTGGTCCACGCTAACAACCTAGTCATTTAATATTTCTCGCTCAATCACTTGAGCTGATTTAAATTGCTCAATAGAACGGGTTAAGTGAACTGCGTTAGCAGGTGACTTTAATAAATGAACAGTTTCCATCAAGCTGTTGTAATGATCCATAGACATAACAACAGCATCTTCAGAATCTCTACGTGTAATTACCGTATAATCAGCGTCGTTTACGACATGATCAAGCACAGATTTAAGCCCATTTCTTGCTTCAGTAAAAGATACGATTCTCATATTACCCTCTTTCTTAGTTGTACAGTTAATAAGACAAGTCTAACTAAAAATAATGACTTGTGCAAGATAATGTACAAGTTTAATTAAGGCAGCTAACGCTTAACATATGGGGATTTTAGGAGCGCTTTACCAGCGAGTAAAATTCTCACCATGATGTTTTTGTGTACGCCCAGCATGGGTTTGAACTAATGAGGTGAAAGTCCTCTGTAGGAAGAACACCGTTTATTTAACTTACTGTTATTAAACGTTAACTACTAGCGAATGGCAAGGGCTTAGCCGCGAGGCTTGGTC
>JAWUXW010000009.1:0-21266 GCA_034111125.1 Paraglaciecola sp. | reverse complement strand
GATATTAACTAAACTATTAAATGAGCCTGCCATTGAATGGGCGGGTAATTACAGGCTGGAAGCCATGAATGAACGCCGCAATCAATATATTGCAGCGCTTCGAGCCGCCGATGGGCACGAGTTTAGACCATTACTGAAGTTTGTCGGCGCTTGATTAACCGCTGGAGCTTGATAAATGGCTATCAAACTCCAGATCACAAGCCACCTTCTAGCAAGATAGTGAAGGTGTGTTATTAACGGGTGTAAATTTAGGTGTATATAAGGGTTTTTGGGTATGAGTGATAGTAATTTTGTCAATGAAATCAATAAGCGAAGGACATTTGCTATCATTTCTCACCCGGATGCGGGTAAAACCACTATCACCGAAAAACTGCTGTTGTACGGCAATGCCTTACAAAAAGCGGGGACGGTGAAAGGTAAAAAGTCTGGTCAGCATGCCAAATCTGACTGGATGGACATGGAGAAAGAGCGTGGCATCTCGGTGACCACCTCGGTGATGCAGTTTCCTTATCAAGGTCATTTGGTGAATCTGCTGGATACTCCAGGCCATGAAGATTTTTCTGAAGATACCTATCGCACACTAACGGCAGTCGATTCCTGTTTAATGGTGATTGATGCGGCAAAAGGCGTAGAAGCGCGAACCATTAAGTTAATGGAAGTCACTCGTTTGCGTGACACACCTATCATTACCTTTATGAACAAGCTTGACCGGGATACTCGGGATCCAATTGATTTGTTGGACGAAGTGGAGGCAGTGTTAAATATTAAATGTGCCCCTATTAGCTGGCCAATAGGTATGGGCAAAGAATTTAAGGGCATCTATCATCTGCTGCGTGACGAGACTGTGCTGTATAAAACAGGCATGGGACATACTATTCAAGAGCGCCGGGTAATTAATGGTTTAGACAATCCGGAGCTTGACCAAGCTGTTGGGTATTATGCTCAGGAGTTGCGGGATACCTTGGAGCTGGTAAAAGGTGCATCCCATGAGTTCAATCTCGAAGAGTTTATTGCCGGCGAGTTGAGCCCGGTATTTTTTGGTACAGCCATGGGTAATTTTGGCGTCGACCATATGCTTGACGGCCTAGTCGAATGGGCTCCACAGCCTCAGGGCCGGATTACTAGCGAACGACAGGTAGAGTCTAAAGAAGAAAAATTCAGTGGCTTTGTATTTAAAATCCAAGCCAATATGGATCCTAAGCACCGTGATCGCATTGCATTTTGTCGTGTCGTTTCAGGCAAATATGAAAAAGGCATGAAGATGCATCACAGCCGCATTGGCAAAGATGTGCGTATTTCTGATGCCGTTACATTCTTAGCAGGGGATCGTGAATTACTCAACGAAGCTTATGCCGGAGACATTATTGGCTTACACAATCACGGCTCTATTCAAATTGGTGACACCTTTACTGCAGGTGAAAAGTTCCGTTTTGCCGGTATTCCCAACTTTGCCCCTGAATTATTTAAACGTATTCGTTTGCGGGACCCTCTCAAGCAAAAGCAATTACTTAAAGGCCTGATCCAACTTTCAGAAGAAGGGGCCGTCCAGGTTTTCCGTCCCTTGCAAAACAACGATCTCATCGTCGGTGCTGTAGGTGTACTGCAGTTTGATGTGGTGGTTGCAAGATTGAAGGGGGAGTATAATGTGGATGCCTTGTATGAACACATTAATGTGTCTACCGCCCGTTGGGTATACTGTAACGACGATAAAAAACTAGACCTATTTCGTCGTAAAGCGGAAGCAAACCTTGCCCTGGATGGGGGCGATAACTTGACGTATATCGCTCCGACGATGGTCAATTTGTCCTTATCCCAGGAAAGATATCCGGATATTGAATTCCACACTACGCGTGAACACTAACTATGAATTTACACACAGTTTTATTGACAAAATTTAAAGCCGCACTGCTTAAAATAGGCGCTCCTGAGAGTTCTCCTGTACCACTTAGCAAGAGTACTCGGCCAGAATTTGGTGCTTATCAATTTAATGGCGCGATGGCACTAGGTAAAGTACTCGGCCAAAAGCCAAGAGACATCGCCCAGCTTATCGTTGATGCGGTTGAGCTGGATGAGATTGCCGACAAACTTGAAATTGCCGGCCCGGGTTTTATCAATGTTCATATAAAACCACAGTGGTTGACGCAAGAATTAGCTCTTGCTGCCCAGTCCCCCAGACTTAATATTGAACAAGAAACTCAACAAACCGTAGTAGTCGATTATTCCGCGCCCAACTTGGCTAAGGAAATGCATGTAGGGCATTTGCGCTCGTCGATTATTGGTGATGCCGTAGTTAAGGCCCTCGAGTTTATGGGCCATAAGGTCATACGCCAGAATCACATGGGAGACTGGGGCACTCAGTTTGGCATGTTACTCGCCCATTTAAGCGACAAGCTTGAATCCAATCAAGTGGCGGAAACAGCCCTTTCAGACTTAGAAGATTTTTATCGTGCAGCAAAAGTGCGTTTTGATAACGAAGAGGGTTTTGCTGACCGTGCCCGTGATTATGTAGTGAAGCTACAAGGTGGCGATAGCCATTGCTTGCAATTGTGGCAGAACTTTATCGACGTATCTGTTGCTCACAGTGAAGAAGTGTATCAAAAGCTCAAGGTCAGCCTTAGCCGCCAGGATATTATGGGCGAGAGCGCCTACAACGCTGATTTAGCCAATGTGCTCAGTGAGCTGCAAGCCAAGGGTGTGGCGGTTGAGAGCGAGGGAGCACAGGTTGTTTTCATTCAAGAACTCGCAAATAAAGAAGGTCAGCCGGCGGTCTACATTGTGCAGAAAACCGGGGGAGGTTATTTGTACGCCACCACCGATTTAGCTGCCATACGCCATCGTTCCGGCACATTGCATGCGGATCGTACCTTAATTTTTACTGATGCTCGCCAAGCCTTACATTTCAAACAAACTGAGATAGTCGCCCGTAAAGCTGGCTTTATGTTGCCGCAGCAAAGTTATCAACATTGTCCTTTTGGCATGATGTTGGGTAGTGATGGCAAACCCTTTAAAACCCGTACTGGCGGCACGGTTAAATTAGTCGACTTATTGGATGAAGCCCTTGAACGGGCTGAAAAACTGGTTGCTGAACGAGTATCTGAACTTAGTAATACAGAGAAAAAAGAGGTAGCCGCAAAGGTAGGCATAGGCGCAGTAAAGTATGCAGATTTAAGCAAAAACCGCACAACGGATTATATGTTTAGCTGGGATAGCATGCTGAGTTTTGAGGGTAATACTGCCCCTTATCTGCAATACGCTTACACTCGAGTGCAGAGTATTTTCCGTAAAGCAGGCGTTAATACATCTGAGTTAGTCGCGGCTATTTTCCTTGAAGATGAACAGGAAAAAGCCCTGGCGCTGAAGATACTGCAATATGTAGAGACGATTAATCAGGTAACTACTGACGCCACACCTCACGTATTGTGCAGCTACCTCTATGAACTTGCCAGCTTGTTTATGACGTTCTACGAAGCCTGCCCAATCTTAAAAGATGGGGTGCCGGCAGAGCTACGTGATAGTCGCTTAATGTTGGCCGGTCTTACCGGCAGAACTTTAAAATCGGGTCTGGAACTGCTCGGCATTGAAACTATGGAAAAAATGTAGTTAAGCGATGTTTGCCAATTAATTTGACATGCTCATCTTTGAAACCCGTGGTAAAGCGGGTTTTTTGTGAGTTAATCCCATACTTCTTAAATAAACTTACTGATAGACTTGTCGAACACAAACTTATTTTCTAGGAATATACATGATTAAAATATTGGCGTTTTCAGGCAGTGGCCGCACAGACTCAGTTAATAAAAAAGTGCTCGCTGTCGCGGCACAAGGTGCAAGAGAGGCGGGGGCAGATGTGACCATCGTTAATTTGGAAGATTTTGCTATGCCCATTTTTACAGAAGATTTGGAAGCTGCAGAAGGCATGCATCCTGGTGGTCAGCGCTTTAAAGAGTTACTTATCGAGCATGACGGCTTTTTAATTTCCTCACCTGAGTACAATAGCTCTTATAGTGCTCTGTTCAAAAATTCAATCGATTGGGCATCGCGCAAAATTGACGGGGAGAGCCCCATGCAAGCCTATAAAGGCAAGGTGGCGGGCATTATGGCCGCCTCTCCAGGAGCGCTCGGCGGCATGCGGGTACTGGAGACCGTACGTATGCTGCTGGAAAATCTAGGCACCATGGTGCTACCCGGACAAAAAGCGGTAGGCGGGGCGTTTAAGCTCTTTGACCAGCAAGGTAATATAAGCGATGAAAGAACCGAAACTGCCCTCAAAAATATCGGCAAGGACTTGGTCCATACTGTGAGTAAGTTAAAAGCTTAAAACTAGCCAATGCCTATCTGGGTGGCATAACTTATGCCTTTCCAAGTGGTAACTGCTGGTTGTGGATACGCTTTTTCTTCGCTGTTAATAAAGCATAAAATCCGTTAAAATCCGCGTCCTTTATTCTGAACCTTGACCTTAAGATTTATGTTTGAAATCAATCCCGTGCAAAATACCCTTAGTGATGTAAGACAGCGTGCAGAATCCCTTCGGGGGTATCTTTGACTACGAACAAAAAAATGAACGCCTGGAAGAAGTTAACCGGGAGTTAGAAAGCCCGGATGTGTGGAACTCGCCAGAGCGCGCTCAAGCACTGGGCAAAGAAAAAGTGGCCCTGGAGCAAGTCGTTGAAATAATACGAGAGCTAGAGCAGGGGGCTGAGGATGTTGAGGGCTTGTTGGAACTGGCAATTGAAGCGGAAGATCAAGACACCTTTGATGACGCTCAGAGTGAGTTGGCCGAGTTAGTTACCATGCTGGAAGCCCTTGAGTTTAGACGCATGTTTTCGGGCCCTAATGATGAAAATGATGCCTATCTGGATATTCAATCCGGCTCTGGGGGTACTGAAGCTCAGGACTGGGCGAATATGCTATTGCGTATGTATTTGCGTTGGGGCGAAGCTCATGGTTTTAAAACTGAATTAATCGAATGCTCTGACGGTGATGTGGCCGGGATTAAAAGTGCCACTATACGTTTTGCCGGTGAATACGCCTTTGGCTGGTTACGCACCGAGACTGGGGTCCATCGTTTGGTTCGAAAATCTCCTTTTGATTCCGGTAGCCGTAGGCATACCTCTTTTGCGTCAGCGTTTGCCTATCCGGAAGTCGATGACGACATAGACATTCAAATTGATCCTTCGGACTTACGTATCGATACCTACCGAGCCTCAGGCGCAGGCGGTCAGCACGTTAACCGCACCGACTCTGCGGTACGTATTACCCACGAGCCAACCAATATCGTGGTGCAGTGTCAAAATGATCGCTCTCAGCATAAAAATAAAGCTCAGGCGATGAAACAACTTAAAGCGAAGTTGTACGAGCATGAAATGCAGATACAAAACGTGGAAAAACAGAGTTTAGAAGACAGCAAGTCAGATATTGGCTGGGGCAGTCAAATTCGTTCCTACGTGTTAGACGATTCACGTATCAAAGATTTGCGCACCGGGGTAGAAACCCGTAACACCCAAGCCGTATTAGACGGTGACCTGGACAAATTCATTCAGGCCAGTTTAAAGTCTGGCCTTTAGGCCCTTATTTAAACCCTTATTAAATTATTTACCAATATAGCTACTAAATACCAGGAAAGTCGATGACCGATCACCAACAAGACGAAAATAAACTCATAGCCGAGCGCCGCGCCAAACTCACAAAGATCAGAGAAAACTGTGCTTCGAATGGCTTCCCTAATAATTTTCGTCGGGAATTTTATAGCGCCGATCTGCAAAATGAATTTGGCGAACTGGAAAAGCCTGAGCTAGAAGAACTGGGCAAGATAGTCAGTATTGCTGGGCGCATTTTGGCAAAACGCGGTCCTTTTTTATTATTACAGGATATGACCGGTCGCATTCAGTCCTACGCCTCTAAAGATGCGCAAAAAGATATCAAAGAACGCTACGGTAGCCTGGATATTGGCGACATCATTGGTGTGAAAGGTGCGCTGCACAAATCAGGTAAAGGCGATTTGTATGTGGACATGGCTGAATACCAGTTGCTAACTAAATCATTACGCCCATTACCGGAAAAATTCCACGGTCTGGCGGATCAAGAAACTAAATATCGCCAGCGTTATGTGGATTTAATTACCAACCAGCAAACCCGCGACACCTTTGTAATACGCAGCAAGGTTGTAAGCGGTATTCGCAACTTCCTGCTCCAACGCGACTTTATGGAAGTGGAAACGCCGATGTTGCAGGTGATCCCGGGTGGTGCGACGGCTAAACCTTTTACCACCCATCACAATGCTCTGGATATTGATATGTACTTGCGTGTCGCTCCAGAATTATATCTTAAGCGCTTGGTTGTCGGTGGTTTTGAACGGGTATTTGAGATTAACCGTAACTTCCGCAACGAGGGTTTGTCTACACGGCATAATCCAGAATTTACTATGCTGGAATTCTATCAGGCCTATGCCGATTATCAAGATTTGATGAATCTGACAGAAGAGATGCTGCGTACCGTTGCCTTAGAAGTACTAGGCACAGAGCTTATTCTTAACACGGTCAAAGATGCTGAGGGTAATGTTGTCGAAGAGAAGTCCTATGACTTTGCACAACCTTTCCAGCGTTTAACCATGAGTGCAGCGGTAATCAAGTACTGGCCTGAAGCTAATATTGAAGCTATTAACGATCCAGAGAACAATCTTGAAGCCATGAAAGTCATGGCTAAGCTCTTGCGTATTAAAGAGCCTGAGGTGGATGGTATTTGGGGCGCAGGTAAGTATTTGTGTGAGATTTTTGAAGCCACGGCTGAAGAGCAACTCGATCAGCCCACTTTTATTACTGCCTATCCCTGGGAAGTATCGCCACTGGCCCGTCGCAATGATCAAAATTCTTTTGTGACCGACCGTTTCGAATTCTTCGTCGGTGGCCGAGAGCTAGCTAATGGCTTTTCTGAGTTAAATGACGCTGAAGATCAAGCTGCACGCTTCCGTAAGCAGGTTGAAGAAAAAGATGCCGGTGACGACGAAGCCATGCACTTTGATGAGGACTATATACGTGCCCTGGAATATGGCCTTCCGCCAACCGCGGGGGAGGGCATTGGTATTGACCGTCTGGTGATGCTGTTTACCGATAGCCCTACCATTAAAGACGTGATCCTGTTCCCGCATATGAAACCGGAAACCACGGCTGAATAAATTATATACCCAATTTTTGTTGGTGTATAAAAGCTAAAAAGGACGCTCAGGCGTCCTTTTTTAATGCTTCAAGCTTTTTGATCTCTCCGATCAAGCGCGTATTTAGCGACACAGTAATTTTATGCTTTTTGGCCTGCTGAACAAGGTAACCGTTGATATAATCAATTTCGCTGGGACGGCCAAAGGCAATATCTCTGTTCATGGATGAATAATTCTGCGCCGTGTTGCTGATCACCTGATGCACTCTTTCTAATAATTCCGACTGGCTGGTGGCAAAACCACATGCTTGCATCACAATTGCGTTTTCTGCGCAAAGTTGGGCTATATCATGCTGATATTGCTCAGCCTTAAGCTGACCATTGCTGATTTGGTAAATTGCGCTTAAAGGGTTAATCACGGCGTTTATCGCTAATTTATTCCATAGAGCCAGTTCGATATCCTGATGCCAGGCACAGGGCGGTAGTATCGCGCTAAACAGGCTTTCCACTTGCTCTCGATAAGAAGGGATGTTTGAACTCACCCAGCCGCCATGGGTGTGCCCTAAACCCGTCTCAATCATCGTATCTGCTGAGGGTTTATATGCAGCATAACTGGTGGTAGCCGCGACTATCGGATTATTGGGTAATAATAATTTGACTTGTTCGATACTGCCCATACCGTTATGCAGTAACACTAGAGTTTGCCGGGGCTGGAGGTGGGCTCGCAACTGTTCAATAGCCGGTACAATTTGATAAGCCTTTAAGGGCAGCAATAGAATGTCGAAATCGCCAGGAGCATGAATCGACTTAATGGGCGGAGTGAAAAGTTGCTGTTGTTGCTCGAAACGACGTATCGAAAGTTCAAGCTGAAGGCCGTTACGGGTCAGTAAGTGGTAATTGAGCTGAAGTTTCTGGCTGTTTGCGGCAAGTAGGTTGCCAATTGCGCCATTGCCCACAATCGCGATATTCAAGTCCAAGAAACCAGTGCAATTAAATACTTAGTACTCATGGCAAACTCGGTGTTATCAACCTTTGACCGACTATACCCTTAGGCAATAAGGGCCAATGGCATGCCCAAGGCTGTTGATACTCTGGCAGGCGCAGTGCGAATGCATCGTGGACAAAGAGTTGGCCAACTGTCGGCGGGCATACTAGCTCAATATTCTCATCCTTAAATGAAAATCTTAAAGCATAGGCATGTAGGTAAGTTCGCTCTGCTTCATCTCCGCCATACAAATTGTCACCCAGGATAGGACTGCCTAAACTTTTTAGGGCAACACGAATTTGATGGGTCTTACCGGTGTGAGGTTTGATCAAAAACAGGCGTATGCCAGGTAATAAACTGGAGCTGAAAAATTGAGATACGGCCGCAGAGTCTGTTTGTTTACTCAGCATCCACTTACCATCTCTAATCTTTTTCATGTTACCTACGATGGTGCCTTGCTTTTTCTTGGGTTTTTGAGCGCTAAGTGCAAGGTAGAATTTTTCAATCTTGCGTGACTCAAAAATACCACCGAAGATTCCCGCTGCCTCAGCGTTTTTTGCCAGGATAAATAATCCGGATGTGACTTTATCCAGCCTATGGACCAACCATAATTTGTCAAGGCCTAATTGGCTGCAAATAACCGGGATAATGCCACTTTGCTGCGCTTGGTTTTGCACCGAAATGCCAGGAGGTTTGTTAACTATTACAAAATTGGGGTGGTCAAAAACAATATGAATTGTATCCATAGTTTTCGTTACTCTAGCAAACTAATAGCTTTTTCATAGTCCAGGTCGTCAATGGCTCTCTGTAGATCTTGCAGTGTGTCGCTAGTTAGTGATAAATCGCCCATCCATGCACGGAGTTTTGTATGAGTAATAAATTCTTTGCGTCTTAGGGAGGATAATAATAACTGGCGAGCATTTTGCTCATTTGCACTACTTGTATTACTAATAGGTTCTGATGAGCCCTCTTGTGCAGTGCTACTTGCCTTAAACTGCGCTATTGCGCTTAAGGTGTGATTAAGTGTTGTGATAAACCCTGCAATATCCGACTCTGCAACACTGGTTTGCTGAAAATTGTTTTCAAGGTCTCGACTAGCTTGATGCAGGGATTTCATACCCAGATTGCCGCTCACTCCCTTTATCGTATGTACGTCACGCTTGGTGGTGTTAAGATCGTTCTGTTCAACACTCGCCAATAATTGCTCACAGAACGAGGCATATTGCTCACAGAATTTATCTAACATTTTGCTCAGCAAGGATTGATTACCACTAAACTGATTTAGGGCGAACTCGCTGTCAAAAAGAGGGAGATTGTTGTTTATCAAGGTTTAGTCCTGAGCATAGTTAGCCGCTTATCATATCAGCCTTTAACCTCTCTTGTAGGGATATAAAAAGACTGTAACCGCCTATCTAAGCGATAGGTAGTTACTTTCTGGCAATTCACAGCGTAGACTATTTGCATAATTAACTACAGCGGAATAGTACTACGTGTTAAAGAACCCCTTAAGCGTGGCTGCATTTGCAGTTGCTTTAATGGCATGTCAGCCGACGGCCAATTTACCTAAAAATACTCCTACGGGCCCTATTGATGGAGTTGTTTTTGTCTCGCAAAACTCCGAAAAAACAGACCAGGTTACGATTCCTTACAAAAAATACCAACTGGAAAATGGCCTAACTATTGTACTGCATGAAGACCATTCCGACCCGTTAGTTCATGTGGACGTGACCTATCATGTTGGATCAGCCAGAGAAGAAGCGGGAAAATCAGGCTTTGCCCACTTTTTTGAGCACATGATGTTTCAAGGCTCACAAAACGTCGCCGATGAAGAACATATTAAAATCATTACTGAAGCTGGTGGCAGCATGAATGGCACCACCAACGCCGATCGCACTAATTATTACCAGACAGTGCCGGCTAATCAACTTGAAAAAATGCTCTGGCTTGAAGCCGATAGAATGGGCTTTTTATTAGACTCTGTTACCCAGGAAAAATTTGAAATACAGCGTGAAACCGTTAAAAATGAGCGAGGACAAAACTATGACAATCAACCCTATGGTTTACGTAGCGAACGAAATTCCGAGGCCCTGTACCCGCCAGGCCATCCTTATTCATGGTCCACGATTGGCTATACAGAGGACCTTAATCGGGTCGATGTAAATGATTTAAAGGCCTTCTTTGTAAGATGGTATGGGCCAAATAATGCAGTGTTAACCATAGGGGGCGATATTGATTCCGTTCAGGTGCTTCAATGGGTGAAAAAATACTTTGGCTCTATTCCCGCAGGTCCAGAGATAAGTAGGGCAGCAAAAACTCCGGTGCAGTTGACGGAAAATCGCTATATTACGTTGGAAGATGAGGTACACCTACCTTTGTTACAAGTAACTTATCCCAGTGTTTATGTGCGCCATAAGGATGAAGCTCCGCTAGATGTGCTGTCCAATATTCTCGGAGGAGGCAAAACATCTTTGTTTTATAAAAACCTGGTCAAAACAGGCGATGCGGTCCAGGCATTGGTCTCTCACCCCTGTCAGGAGTTAGCCTGCGAGTTTCAACTTATTGCCCTGGCCAATCCGGCCACAACCCCGAAATTAGCCGACATTTTGCAACGTTTTGAACAAACACTGACAGAGTTTGAGCAACGAGGAGTGAATGCAGACGACTTAAATCGCACCAAGGCGGGGATTGAATCGTCAACGATTTTTGGTTTACAGAGTATATCGGGCAAAGTGTCGACTCTCGCCTCGAATCAATTATTTGATAATAACCCCGATTTAGTCCAGTACGATTTGGATAGATACAATGCAGTGACGGCCGCTGATGTAATGCGCGTTTATCGACGTTATATTAAAGACAAGCCAAAAGTTGTGTTGAGTATTGTGCCAAATGGACAAACAGAACTGGCCGCAAAACCTGCCAATTTTACGCCGCCAAAAAGAGAGTTGGGTACGGATGAGTCCAGCCATAGTGCAATTAAAACCGTTGAGATTAATGATAGCTTTGATCGCAGTGTTCAGCCCATCGCGGGGCCTATCCCCCAGATTGAGATGCCGGATTTCTGGCAAACTAGCTACGCCAATGGACTGGATTTCATTATTCATCAAACCACCGAAACACCTACCATGACAATCAGTCTTAGTATGGAAGGAGGCCCCTTATTAGATCCCATTGATAAAGCCGGTCTAGCCTCAATGACGGCGCAGATGATGAATGAGTCCACTAAGCAATTGAGCAATGAAGAAATGGCAAACCAGTTGGCTTTGTTGGGCAGTAGTATTCGATTTTCTGCAAACGGCAGATATAGCAGCTTAAGTGTGAGTAGTCTGACAAGAAATATGGATAAGACTTTGGCGCTGGTAAAGCAAAAGTTGTTTTCCCCTGCCTTTTTGCCTGCTGATTTTACCCGCTTACAACAGCGCCTTGCTCAATCTCTACAGCAACAAGTCAAGGACCCCTCTGTGCTGGCCTCTCGAGGGGTAAGTAGATTGCTCTTTGGTGAAAATAACAGAGTAAGTCTGCCTGATGCCGGCACGCTGGAAAGTATGCAAAATATTACCCTGGATGATGTTAAGGACTTTTATCAACGTTATTATTCTCCAAGCAAAGCTAACCTAGTTGTCGTGGGGAATGTCGACAAAAAGACCGTAGAGCAAAAACTGAAATTTTTGACCCAGTGGCAAGGTCCGGATTATCAGATCCCGAGCTACAGCGATTTTCCTGAAACACAAAATAAGGTGATTTATCTGATTGATCAGCCCGGTGCTGCCCAGTCTGTAGTGCGCATTATTAAGCCCGGCCTGCCCTACGACGCCACCGGTAAGCAGTTCAAAAGCAAGTTAATGAACTTTGCCCTGGGAGGGACGTTCAATAGCCGTATAAACCTAAATTTGCGGGAAGATAAGGGCTATACCTATGGGGCTTCTAGCCGCTTTAACGGTGGGAAAACCCTGGGTTGGTTTGAGGCCAGTGCTGATTTGAAACAGGCCAATACGGCGGACGGTTTGCGGGAGTTCTTTAAGGAAATTGAAACTTATCAACAACAGGGAATGACGCAGGAGGAGTTGGTGTCGATGCGTAGCGCTTACACTCAGGGCGATGCTCTGGAGTATGAAACACCAGGCGGCAAAGCCAGATTTTTACTGCACTTGCTCACTTATGACCTTGATAAAAACTATCGTAAAACACAAAATACGATTATCAACAATATTAGTCGTGAAGAGTTAAATAAGCTGGCCGCAGAGGAGTTTGATTTAGACACTATGCAGGTAATCGTTGTGGGGGACGCTTCACTCATCGGCGAACAGCTAAAGGAGCTTGGCCGGGAAGTTATTGCCCTGCAAGTACCTTATTAATATGAATCGAGGTTGTTGAACGAAGTTAACAACCTCGGTGAGTAATTCTTGAAAAATACAGACAGGTGCTTTCTAATAGTGACCGACAAAAAAATGGGACATTACTTTGCAGTCAAATAATAATTCTTTTAGGGATCGCCTGGCTGTATTAAGCGAAAGTGCCGTAGCGAGCACACTATGTGGCATACGCCACGGCGTTGAGCGCGAGACCTTGCGCATCAATCCCGATGGCGGCTTAGCGCAAACACCCCATGATGAAAAATTGGGTTCAGCCTTAACCCATGGCTCTATTACCACTGATTTTTCTGAGTCATTGCTGGAATTTATCACTCCCCCGGAAACCGATCCTGATCTGACGCTTGCCCAACTTGCTGATGTACATAAATATGTATTATCGAATATGGGTAAGGAAAGACTGTGGCCAATGAGCATGCCTTGTTACGTCAACAGTGAAGATCAAATTCCGATTGCTCAGTTTGGTTCCTCCAATGCAGGTAAAATGAAAACTCTCTACCGTGTGGGGTTAAAAAACCGTTATGGCAGCATGATGCAAGCGATAGCGGGCGTGCATTTCAACTTTTCTCTACCGAAGGAATTCTGGCAAATATGGTTAAGCAAAACTCAGAGTGTTGCTGCAGGCAAAGATGACATATCTGCAGCCTATTTTGCCCTTATCCGCAATTATCGGCGTTTTTGTTGGCTTATTCCTTATTTATACGGTGCCTCTCCAGCACTTTGCTCTTCGTTTGTGGCTGGCAAAAAAACTGCGTTACCATTTAAGAAACTCGGTAAAGGTACTCTTTATTTACCTTATGCTACCTCTTTACGCATGAGCGACCTGGGTTACACCAGCAGTGCTCAGTCCGATTTGCCGACTTGTTACAACAAGGTCGATAGCTACATCGCGTCGCTTAGAGCGGCTATCAATACCGACTCTGCTGAATATCAAAAGTTTGCTATTAAAAAAGACGGTCAGTATCAGCAACTGAATAGTAATGTATTGCAAATAGAAAATGAGTTGTATTCTCCAATCAGACCCAAGCAACCGACTCACTCTTTGGAAAAACCCACTGATGCCTTGCATGAGCGTGGTGTTAGCTATATTGAAGTGCGTGCCCTGGACGTTAACCCGTTTAGCCCGGTGGGCATTGAGCGTAATCAATTCTTTTTTCTTGACGTGTTTTTGCTTTACTGTCTGGTGAAACCAAGCGACGACATGGATCAGGCTCAGTACCAGCAGACAGAACAAAATTTATCTGCGGTAGTGGATCATGGACGGGATCCGCTTCTGAAGTTAATGGATGGGAAAACGACTCTTTCCTTGCCTCAGTGGTCACAGACGATGTTTGCCGAAATGGGAGATATTGCCAAAGTATTAGATCAAGCCAACGGCAACACTGAATATACCACTGCACTGGATAAAGAATGGCAGAAAATAGTCAACCCTCAATTGACCCCATCGGCCAAGATACTTGATATCTTACTGAACGAAAATCTAGATAACGGAGCTTTAGGGCTCAAGCTAGCTGAGCAATATAAAAATCAACTATTGGCCTCGCCATATCTACATACCAGTGAACAAAATTTAATAAAACAAGCCCAAGAGTCATTGCAACAACAGTCGATAATAGAGCAACAAGACACACAAGGTTTTGACGAGTTTTTGGCGGGCTATTTCGATTACGCTAAGGAAATGAAAGTAGAAAGTTGCGCATAAAAAAATGCCTAACTTGCGTTAGGCATTAAAGCTACTACTAGGGAAAACACACAATAACTTGAACACATTAATAAAGAGTAGGTTATGGATCAAAAGTTCACTGTAAAGTTTAAAAAATTTAAAAATATTTTCATATGCACA
The DNA here is from genome assembly GCA_034111125.1 of Paraglaciecola sp. Classification (GTDB taxonomy): domain Bacteria; phylum Pseudomonadota; class Gammaproteobacteria; order Enterobacterales; family Alteromonadaceae; genus Paraglaciecola. The sequence goes on along the minus strand of JAWUXW010000009.1, from coordinate 6,925 downwards.
CTCACATCGTTATTTTTATTGGGCTGCAGCACTACCCCTCCGAAAAATAGTAGTAATATTTGTGATATATTTTTTGAAAAGCGGGATTGGTATGAAGCAACAGAAGATATGAATCGTAAATGGGGTGTACCGATCCATGTGCCCATGGCAATGATGTATCAGGAAAGCTCTTTTAGGGCCGAAGCACGTCCCCCAAGAGATTTTGTATTTTTTGGCTTAATTCCCTGGGGACGGGTCAGTTCAGCCTATGGTTATTCTCAGGCTAAAACGGCTACCTGGGAGGATTTCAAAAGAGAGACAGACAATTCCTGGGCGGATCGCAATGATTTTGACGATGCCATTGATTTTATGGGCTGGTTTATCAATAAGACTAATACTATTAATAAGGTATCTAAATGGGACGCTGAAGCTCAATATCTAAATTATCATGAGGGCTGGGGTGGGTATAAACGCAAGACCTATAATGACAAAGGATGGTTGCAGGACGTGGCGAAAACCGTAAAAGAGCGCTCATTACGTTATGCTACCCAGTTAAAGGGCTGTGAGGAAGAATTATCAAAAGGCTGGTTTTGGCGAATTTTTAGCTAATACCCATCGCAGGTATTTCAGGTAAGACTGATAGTAGAAAAGGTTAATAATTTACATGCTTTTTTTATTAGTCCCGATTCCGTGACTACATCTTTGTCCCCTGTTTAGTCCTGCTAAGTTGGCCTTCCCTCTGTGTGCTTGTGTAGTCTGTGGTACAAACAAAAAGACAAATTACCATCAAGATCACAGGCTAAGATGGAATAGAATTATACTGGCAAAATTCAATTTACCCTCATTAAATTGAGTCTGTTTATTGATTTTTTACCGACTAAAACATGTATGAATACATTTTGTCCGATAGTAAACGTTAGCAGTACCACGGGAAATAATTATGCCCATCGATAGTATTAGGCGTCTCTTTGGCTCTGAACTTCCAATTATTCAATCGCCAATGGCAGGGGCTCGAGATAGTACCTTGACTATCGGAGTTAGCAATGCTGGAGGCTTGGGCTCTTTACTCTGTGGAATGCTAAGTATTGAAAAAGTTGTTAGTAAAATTAAGAAAATAAAAGAAGCAACAACGAACCTTTCAATCTTAACTTTTTTTGCCATGACATGCCTCGTTATAACGAAAAGCAGCACTCAGAATGGCAAGCACAATTAACGCCTATTTTTCTGAGTTAGGCCTTGAGTGCGAAAGCCGACCCAATAGCGTAAATCGAACACCTATTAATCACCATATTGCAGATGCTATTGAGTCATTTTTTCCCGAATTTATTAGGCTTTCATTTTGGCCTTCCAAATAGAGAATTACTTGCTCGTATAAAAGGTTGGGGGAACTAAAGTTGTTTCGTCAGCAACAACAGTTAAAGAGGCATTGTGGATAGAATCTAAAGGCGTTGATGGGATAATTGCTCAAGACCTTGAAGCTGGCGGGTATCGAGAAATGTTTTTATCAGAGTTACATCGGTACGACGAATTGCATTAAAAAAATCATCGGTGGCAACTAGATTGTTAAATCGAGAGACTTGGGTTAGCAACTGTTGCAGTCCGTTTTCCTTGGAACATGCCCGTCCCTGAATGAGTGCATTGACTTTGCGTTGGTCATGATCAATACCAATAACTTTGTGTGCCAATGCCGCAAGGCCTATCGCACTTACGGTGCCCAAATGGCCAAGACCCAAAACACTAATGTTTTTACTGCTTCGACTTTTGGGTAATATATGCTGGTCGTTTTCAGCATAGCCAAAACTAACAATTCTGTTGAATCCACTTTGGCAAAGATCGTCATTCCCTTTGACCATCGACCTTTCTTGACTATCTAGAGTAGAACAATTTCCACCACCTGCTACAAACATACTTCCGCCTTGTTTAGGGTTTAACAAGGCATAAAGCATTTATCATTCCAATTGATATATGTGAACAAAATCAAACATATGGAAATATATTGTTAATTGTAATCGTCAGGTAGTTCTGGTTTGTATCTCTTTTTTGCGCCACTTGTGAAAGGTGATACTATATCAGCCCTTCCCGAAGGGCGATGCCAAAGTTGCTTATGCTCCAGCTGTTAGACGGGTAAAAACACCCCGCGATTAAGCTTATTTTATCCATCGCTGAGTGAGTAGATATCTAGATGGGTTGGTATTAGTACTTGTTATTAATTTGCGGTAACTCTATTAACACCAGTAAGGCACCTTTGCCGCCCCATTCTAAAGGGGCTTGATGAAATCCTAGTACCAAAGGGTGTTGCACCAACCAATTGGGGATTGATTTTTTTAGAACATGAGTACCGATGCCGTGCACGATGCAGACACAATGCAAATGATGCTTTTGTGCAGCCTGAATTAATGCGGCGACTTCCAATTTTGCTTCTTCGCGCTTATATCCATGCAGGTCTAATATTAAATCCGGTGGGTAATCCCCCCGGCGCAATCGTTTGACTTCGTGGCTATCTGCTTCTGGCTTGACATATTTGAGTGTTTGGCTGGGATCGAAATGAGCTTCAAAAGCGTCAGAAAAGTAAAAAGAAGCCGCGGCTTGTTTCAATTCTGCTGAATCTTGACTGTTTTTTTTATCTACAGCGGATTTATGCTTGCTGGAATAGCGCTGAGGCGGTATTTTGTCCTGCTTTATTGGCGCAACATCCGTAAACCCGCTTCTAAATAGCGTGATGTCTCCTTGAGCAAGTGTTGGCTTTTTCTTCATTTATTCAGTTACAGGGGAGAGATTGCACGGATCATAGCAAAATCAATGAGCCGACAACATGTTTAGCCTGAAATAGTCGCTCTAAAATATAAGTTATTCAATGACAAAAACTATAGATTTGCAAGAAGTGACGAGTGAATTACAGTCCATTTTAGATATGGTTCGTTGGTCGGTCAGTCGCTTCAATGAAGCGGGATTGTTTTATGGCCACGGTACTGATAATGCCTGGGACGAAGCCGTGAGCTTGGTATTACAGCTATTGCATCTACCCCAGGACATGGTACAGCAAACGGGCGAGCAGATATTTCACTCACGTTTAACGCAAAGCGAAAAAAGCTTGATTGTGAAGATGATAGAACGTCGGGTAAATGAACGTATCCCCGCGGCCTATTTGACCAATCAAGCATGGTTCTGTGGTTTACCCTTTTATGTAGACGAGCGTGTGTTGGTGCCACGCTCACCCTACGCAGAGTTAATTACCAAGCATTTTACTGATTGGCTTAGTGATGAGCCAAAGAACATTCTGGACTTGTGTACTGGCGGTGGGTGCATCGCCATCGCCTTAGCTTATGCTTTTGAGCAAGCACTGGTTGATGCAGTAGATATCAGTCCTGATGCCTTAGAAGTAGCGGAAATAAATATTGCTGAGCATGACTTGAGCGAGCGTGTTTTTCCTATTCAGTCTGACTTGATGAGCGCATTGCGGGGCCAGCAATATGATCTGATTGTGAGTAATCCTCCCTATGTCGATCAAGAGGATATGGATGACCTACCCGATGAGTTTCGCCATGAGCCAGAGCTTGGCCTGGCAGCGGGCCTGGATGGTTTGGATTTGGTTGACAGCATTTTACAACAGGCACCACAGCATCTAAGCGATAATGGTTGGTTATTTGTTGAGGTGGGTAATAGCCAGGTACATATGAACGAACGATATCCTGGATTGCCCCTTACTTGGGTTGATTTTGAGCAGGGCGGGCACGGGGTGTTTGTCATTAATAAAGCAGCACTACTCGAGTATTGGCAAAGCCAAAACACGGCTCACTAAAATACAACAAACACCTTAGAGGAATAGACAAGCTTATGTCAGGCAATACATTCGGTAAACTTTTCACAGTGAGTACCTTTGGCGAAAGTCACGGCATCGCCATCGGCGGTGTGATTGATGGCTGTCCTCCAGGCATGGAGTTATGCGAAGCGGACTTACAGGGAGATTTAGATCGCCGAAAGCCCGGCACCTCTCAATTTACCACTGCTCGTCGCGAAGAAGATGAGGTACAAATTTTATCTGGTGTGTTTGAAGGTAAAACTACCGGTGCCAGTATTGGATTGTTGATTAAAAATAACGATCAACGTAGTCAGGATTATTCCAAAATTAAGGACACCTTTCGCCCGGGGCATGCTGATTATACCTATCAGCAAAAGTACGGTTTGCGTGACTATCGTGGTGGCGGTCGCTCTTCTGCCAGGGAAACCGCTATCCGTGTAGCCGCTGGTGGCGTGGCAAAAAAATATCTGAAGCAACATCATGGTATCGAAATTCATGGCTATATCTCCCAGCTCGGGCCGATAAAAATAGATACTGTGGATCATGGGATCACCAACACTAACCCTTTTTTCTGCCCGGATGCGAGTAAGCTTGAGGCACTAGAAGCTTATATGCGCGACTTAAAGAAGCAGGGTGACTCCATTGGTGCCAAAGTCTCAGTAGTGGCCCTTAATATGCCTGTGGGTTTAGGTGAGCCTATATTTGACCGCTTAGACGCTGACCTTGCCCATGCGATGATGGGGATCAATGCGGTTAAAGGAGTAGAGGTGGGAGACGGCTTCGCTACGGTAGAGCAAAAAGGCAGTGAACATCGAGATTTAATGTCACCACAAGGCTTTATGTCCAACCGCTCTGGTGGTGTGTTAGGTGGTATTTCAAGTGGCCAGGATTTAATCGTGCACATGGCTCTAAAACCTACCTCCAGTATCAGTGTGCCCGGGGAAAGTGTTGATATTCATGGTGAAAGTGCCGAGGTGATCACCAAAGGACGTCATGATCCTTGTGTGGGGATCCGCGCTGTACCCATTGCTGAAGCCATGATGGCCTTAGTGTTGATGGATCATTTATTACGCCACCGTGGACAAAACGCAGACGTTACATCCATCACTCCTATCTTACCCGGACAAGCTTAATGCTTGTTCGGCCACACTAAACTAATCCTGTCACTTGGCAGCTACCCATCCTGCCTATGCCAAAAGTAACCTAGTATTATTGGCCGTTACCTATCTGTTCTATTTTGGGCAGTTAGGTGTGCTGGTCCCGTATCTGGGGGTTTTTCTTGATGGTCGTGGTTTTACTTCAGTTGAAATTGGCGAACTGTTTGCTCTGATAACGGTGGCGCGTATTCTTGGGCCCAATCTATGGGCGTCGAAGGCGGACAAATCCGGTAAAGGTTTGAAAGTCTTGCAACTTGGGGCTTTGTTAACGGTTAGTTCATTTACATTAGTGTTTTTTGTTGATGGATTTTGGGCTTTAACCCTGACTTTTGCCTTAATGATGATGTTCTGGACGGCGATTTTACCCCAAGTAGAGGTGCTCACCTTAACTTGTGTTAGCGCTAACGCTAGTCGTTATAGTTACATCCGCCTATGGGGCAGTATCGGTTTTATTTTGCTAACCGTATTTGCCGGCAAAATGATCGATGTGTTTTCATCCGAGGCACCTATATACATTAGTACCGCAGTGCTCTTATTGTTGTTTCTATCGACCCTGTTGTTAAAAGAGCCTGAGACCATTAAAAAACACACACCCGGTGGTGTATCGGTCTGGGGCAAAATGCGCACCTGGGTATTTTTTGGCTTTATTCTTTCCGCTTTGTTATTGCAAGTTAGCTTTGGGCCCTACTATGGCTTTTTTGCCCTCTACGCGAGGGATTTAGGCTATTCGGGGCAGGAAACAGGAGGGTTTATTGCTCTCGGGGTGTTAGCTGAAGTAATTATTTTCATTCTAGCCGGTAAGTTAATAAAGTTCTTTGGGATAAAATGGATCTTAATCATCAGTATCTTATTGACTGCCTTGCGCTGGTATTTGCTGGCCATTTTGGCCGATTCATTAACTGTGTTAATCCTCAGTCAAATCCTACATGCCTTTAGTTTCGGCATGACACATGCGGCGTCAATGCAGTTCATTCACCATTATTTTGGCCCGGACTTTCAAAGTAGAGGACAAGCCTTGTATGTGAGCATTGCCTTTGGTTCGGGAGGCGCCATTGGCAACTACGGTGCAGGTTGGCTTTGGCAGCAAGGGCAGGGAGCAGAGCTTGCCTTTTCTCTGGCGGCATTGGCAGCGTTATTATCAGCTATCACCTTATTATTTGTTCCGGCAAAGCGCATGTAGTGTTGGGATTGCGGCGGTGTTTCACTTGCTGATAAAATCTTGCGATCAAGCCAAACTGCCTGCTTTATTGCATGTCGATTTTGATTAGGAGATTAACGCCCAGCGCAGATTTTGCATTTCCATATGCAACTGCAACATTAGAGCCTTAATTTATACCATTCCATCTTAATTACTGCCCATTTTTGCCCAATCCCACGACCACATTTTTGTCATCCCTTGAGCCTGATAATAAAGGCTTTTCTCTGTGCTAGAACCCAAAAAAATTCACCACCAAGGGCACCGAGATCTCAGAGTTAGAAACGTATGAAATCGTTCTGACTTGAAATTTATCCCTTCTGTGCTCTCGGTATACTCTGTGGTAAAAACCAAAATACAGTTCACCACCGAGATCACAGGGAACGCAGAGTAAGTAAGGTTCGAAATCTGGCTATCTTAAAAATCATCTCCTCTGTGCGCTCGGTGTACTTTGTGGTAAATACAAAAGATAAGTCACCACCAAGATCACAAGTTAAGATGCAATGGTATTACTCCCTCAATGGAAGCGTTTAAACGTTATCTCCTTAAAGGCACTTTAGCCAAACAACTGATTTACCTGTCAAATAGTTTGTTAAGCAAAATATTCATGGGGACAATGTTAAGTTTCAGTATCTTGCATGGTGTCGAGAAAATACCAATAGCAAGGATCCCCGTTGACCAACTTGTTTACATATCGTACAAATATTTAACAATTTCAGGTGCTTATATATTGTACTTATTTGTTCTAACTTATTGATCCATCGAGCCTTGTTATAGCAGTTGTTCTAATAATAA
>JAWUXW010000008.1:0-19980 GCA_034111125.1 Paraglaciecola sp. | reverse complement strand
AAAAGCAGAAGCCAGCATTGGAGCAAGTTGGAGCTAATCGGCCAGTCTGTTTTGAACATCTTTAGGAACCGCCCTGTGCGGAGCCGCATGCAGGGTGGTGTGGGGGCTGGAGGCTAGATACCTCCGGCTACCCGATTATGTTACTTTGCTAACAAGCCACTTGCGTAGGCTTTTGGGATAGTTTTCCCCCAAGGGGAAGACACACAACTTCTTAACCAAAACTTTATAGACTTTCCTGATGCTAAGGCGGTTAAGCTTGCACTATACATTTCTTTAAAGCCTGCATCCGCAGGCTCTAGTTTTATTGGGGAACTCAAGCCACAAGACAAGCTATTACTTACAACGTTTGTAGTAAAAATATAAACATTCCCACTTTCAACCCGAACTTCACTAATTTTTATTTCGCCAGTTCCTGCAATGGCTAGAACAGGTAACAAAGAAAAAATAACAATATAATTTTTAAAATACACTTTAAACATACTCCATGTAACATAACAATTTAGTTAACGACAAGTTGGGGTAATCAAACACCCCAAATTGTCCAATATTATTCAGGCTAGATTTTTACTTTGCCTTTACGTGGCTCTTTTATAACCATTTTTTCCGTACCGTGCAAAGTATACTTGTCGATTTACGACAAATGTCTTTGATCTGCTCTTATTAGACAAAATATGAAACACTGTCTATATATACAGTTATCATTTTTTCACAAGGATGCCTGCATGAGCACCTCACCTTTTTTGCAGCTAATCACTCAGACCATGCATGAAAAACGTTATGCAAAACGCACCATTGAGACTTATCTGCATTGGATAAAGTTTTATATTCATTTTCATAACAAACAGCATCCCGCTAATTTGGGTGATCGGGATGTTGAGGTTTTTTTGAGCTATTTAGTCAACACGCGGCATGTTGCGGCGCAAACTCAGGCGAGTGCTTTAAACGCCTTGAGTTTTCTGTACAAGGTGATTATTCAAAAGCCTTTGCATTTGCAGTTGAATTTTGTGCGTAGTCAGCGTCAACAGAAATTGCCTGTTGTATTGACCCCCGATGAAGTTAAACGCTTATTGTTCAAGGTAAGCCCGGATTATCACCTTCCGGTCAGTATGCTATATGCCAGTGGCTTGCGACTGATGGAATGCGTGAGGTTACGGGTCAAAGATATCGACTTTGACTATCACTGTGTTCGAATTTGGAATGGCAAAGGAGGCAAGCATCGGGTGGTGACGTTGGCAAACGAGCTGAGCTTTTCACTTCAAGCGCAGATCACTAAAGTAAAACATTATTTGAGTCTAGATTTACTGGACGAACGTTTTTCTGGTGTATGGATGCCACACGCCTTGCGCTTAAAATATCAATCTGCCAATAAAGGCCTCAATTGGCAATACCTCTTCCCGGCAGCAAAATTGAGTATTGATCCAGAAACTCAGTTATTTAGGCGTCACCACATTAACGAAAAACAAATTCAGCGAAATATTGCCGTTGCCGTCAATCAAGCCAATATAAGCAAACGGGTAAGCCCTCACACTCTAAGACATTCATTCGCAACACATTTACTGCAATCTGGTGCAGATATTCGCACCGTGCAAGACCAACTCGGCCATGCAGATTTGCGGACGACGCAAATCTATACGCATATTCTGCAACGGGGTGGAAATTCGGTGTTGAGTCCTTTATCAAGGCTATAAAATTAAGCAGGCATAAAAAACCCGGCCTTAGTTACCTAGGGCTGGGTTTTTCAATTATTAACCAATAATTACTTGCGCAGTTTTTGGATCAATCTTAACTGGGCAATTGCTTCGGCTAGCTCTGCGGCTGCTTCTGCGTAATTAAAGTCGGCACCGGCATCAGCCATATGCTCTTCAGCGCGTTTTTTCGCGTCAAGGGCAGCCTGTTCGTCTAAGTCTTCGGCGCGCATCGCGGTGTCGGCGAGTACGGTAACAGAGTTGGGCTGTACTTCTAGTACACCGCCAGCGACATAGATAAATTCCTCTACGCCAAACTGCTTAACTAAACGCACCATACCGGGCTTTATTGTCGTCAGCAGTGGGGCATGACCAGGCAGAATACCTAGCTCACCTTCGCTACCGGTTACTTGAATTGACTCAACTGGACCAGAAAATATCTTAGTCTCTGCGCTTATCACATCAAGATGTACTGTCATTGCCATATTGCCTCCTAAACAGGGTTCAAAGAAAACACATAAAGGTTTTCGAGTCCATTTAGTAGGGATTCGAGCACAAAGCGCACAATGTATAGGTATACCTGGGCACTTTCGACACCGAATCCAGACTAAATGGGCCGAAAATTACATGTTTTTGGCTTTCTCAATCGCTTCGTCGATAGAACCTACCATGTAGAACGCTTGCTCTGGCAAGTGGTCGTATTCACCGGCAAGAATACCGTTGAATCCGCTGATGGTATCTTTCAAAGATACATACTTACCAGGTGAACCGGTAAACACTTCAGCTACAAAGAAAGGCTGTGACAAGAAGCGTTGAATCTTACGGGCACGTGATACAGATTGCTTGTCTTCTTCAGATAGCTCGTCCATACCCAGGATGGCGATAATATCTTTTAGCTCTTTATAACGTTGCAATACAGATTGCACTCCACGAGCTGTATCGTAATGCTCTTGACCAATAACCAATGGGTCAAGCTGACGTGAAGTAGAATCCAGTGGATCAACCGCCGGGTAAATACCCAAAGAAGCGATATCACGAGACAATACAACCGTTGCATCCAAGTGAGCAAAGGTAGTCGCAGGGCTAGGGTCAGTCAAATCATCCGCGGGTACGTATACCGCCTGGATTGAAGTGATTGAACCGGTCTTAGTAGACGCTATACGTTCTTGTAATACACCCATTTCTTCAGCCAATGTAGGCTGGTAGCCCACCGCTGAAGGCATACGGCCTAGTAGAGCAGATACTTCTGTTCCAGCAAGAGTATAACGATAGATGTTGTCTACGAAAAACAATACGTCACGACCTTCATCACGGAATTTTTCCGCCATGGTCAAACCGGTCAGGGCAACCCGTAAACGGTTTCCTGGAGGCTCGTTCATTTGGCCGTAAACTAGAGATACTTTATCCAGTACGTTTGAATCGTTCATTTCATGATAGAAATCGTTACCCTCACGAGTACGCTCACCTACACCAGCGAATACAGAGTAACCACTGTGCTCGATAGCGATGTTACGGATAAGCTCCATCATGTTTACGGTTTTACCAACACCGGCACCACCGAACAATCCAACTTTACCGCCTTTTGCGAAAGGGCATACTAAGTCAATAACTTTGATGCCGGTTTCTAGCAGTTCAACTGAACTTGATTGATCTTCATACGAAGGGGCTTCACGGTGAATAGACATACGCTCTTCTTCACCAATGGGGCCTGCTTCATCAATTGGATTACCCAATACATCCATGATACGACCCAATGTGGCTGTACCGACTGGAACCTGTATAGCTTCACCGCTGTTTTCGACTGCCAGGCCACGACGTAAACCGTCAGTAGTACCCATTGCAATTGTGCGTACAATGCCACCACCAAGTTGCTGCTGTACTTCCAGGGTCAAACCTTGCAAATCACCTTCGGTGATACGCAATGCATCATATATTTTTGGAACCGAATCTTGTGGAAACTCGATGTCCACAACGGCGCCAATGATTTGGACGACCTTACCTTGACTCATGTTAATTCCTCTTAAATTCTAAAACTGTTGCCTACACCGCTGCCGCGCCAGCTACTATCTCGCTGATTTCTTGCGTGATCGCTGCTTGACGTGCTTTGTTGTATATCAATTGCAAGTCATCAATGATGTCACCCGCATTATCCGTTGCTGCTTTCATCGCAACCATTCGGGCGGCTTGCTCTGACGCAGAATTTTCTACTACGCCTTGATACACCTGAGACTCAATAAAACGTGCCAACAACATATCTAAGATAGGCTTTGGATCAGGTTCGTATATGTAGTCCCAGCGATGCTGTAATTCTTTTTCTTCAGACTTAGGCAAAGGCAACAATTGATCGATCTGCGGCTCTTGCGCCATGGTGTTAACGAATTTGTTAAACACCAAGAATAATCTGTCGATTTTACCTTCATTGAAGGATTCTAGCATTACGCGCACCAGACCAATGACATCTTCAACACTCGGTGCATCACCGATACCTGATTCGGCGGCTAATACACTGCCACCAAAACGATTGAAGAAAGCACAGGACTTTGCACCTAAGGCCGCAAAATCAACTTCAACATCTTTTTCTCGCCATTCTTTCGCTTGTCTCACCACTAACTTGAACTCGTTGGAGTTTAATCCACCACAGAGTCCTCGATCGGTTGAAATAACGATGTAACCCACGCGTTTAACTTCGCGGTCGGCAAGATAAGGATGCTTATAATCAAGATTAGCGTTAGCCAGGTGACCGATCACATTTCGAATATTATCAGCGTATGGACGGCTTGAAGTCATACGGTCTTGCGCCTTTTTCATTTTAGACGCGGCAACCATTTCCATTGCACTGGTGATCTTCTGCGTATTTTTAATACTGCCGATCTTACCTTTTATCTCTTTACCGCTAGCCATGACTCTATCTCCGATTATTCAACGTAATGACCGCCGTGCTATATGAATAGCGCAGCGGTCTAATTGATTACCAAGTTTGCGTTGCTTTAAATTTCTCTAAAGCTTCGCCTAACGTGGTTTCAATGTCGCCGTTGTAATTACCTGTGTCGTTGATAGTGTTCATCAGCTCAGCGTATTCACTGCCCATGAAAGAATGTAAAGAGGCTTCAAAATCGAGTATTTTGCTCAATTCGATGTCCTTTAAATATCCTTTCTCAACAGCAAACAATGAAATACCCATATCCGCTACTGACAGCGGTGAATATTGCTTCTGTTTCATCAATTCCATAACGCGCTCACCGTGCTCTAACTGGGCACGAGTGGCATCATCAAGGTCAGAGGCAAACTGAGAGAAGGCTGCCAATTCACGATACTGAGCAAGGGCTAGACGAATACCGCCACCGAGCTTCTTGATGATTTTGGTTTGCGCTGCACCACCTACACGAGATACGGAAATACCGGCGTTAACAGCTGGGCGAATACCCGCGTTAAACAAATCAGATTCTAAGAAGATCTGACCATCGGTAATCGAAATTACGTTAGTTGGTACAAAGGCTGATACATCACCTGCTTGGGTTTCGATAATAGGTAAGGCAGTCAAAGAGCCTGTTTTACCTGTTACTGCACCTTTGGTGAACTTTTCAACATAGTTGGTATTAACACGTGCTGCACGCTCAAGTAGACGCGAGTGCAAATAGAATACGTCACCAGGATACGCTTCACGACCCGGAGGACGACGTAGCAACAATGAAATTTGACGATAGGCAACCGCTTGCTTAGAGAGGTCATCATATACGATCAACGCATCTTCACCGCGGTCACGGAAGTACTCACCCATGGTACAACCAGAGTAAGGTGCCAAATATTGTAGCGCTGCAGATTCAGAGGCAGTAGCTGCTACCACAATGGTATGAGCCATTGCACCGTGCTCTTCTAGCTTGCGTACTACGTTAGCAATGGTAGAGGCTTTTTGGCCTACCGCTACGTATACACATTTTACGCCTGAATCTTTTTGATTGATGATGGCATCAATCGCAAAAGCAGTTTTACCCGTTTGACGGTCACCGATCACCAATTCACGCTGTCCACGACCAACTGGGATCATGGCATCTACGGATTTGTAACCCGTTTGAATGGGTTGATCTACCGATTGACGTTCGATAACGCCAGGGGCAATTTTTTCTACAGGCTCAAAACCATCTGCTTCGATCGCGCCTTTACCGTCGATAGGAGCACCCAAGGTGTTCACTACGCGGCCGAGTAAATTACGACCCACTGGTACTTCAAGAATACGACCAGATGATTTTACCTTAGTGCCTTCTTGAAGGTCAGCATAAGGGCCCATAACTACCGCACCTACAGAGTCACGCTCTAGGTTCAATGCGATAGCGTAACGACTACCAGGAAGCTCGATCATTTCGCCTTGCATTACATCAGCAAGACCATGGATACGGATAATACCGTCGGTTACACCAACAATAGTTCCTTCGTTTCGAGCTTCACTTACTACTTCAAACTGTTCAATTCGTTGTTTGATCAGTTCTGCAATTTCAGTGGAATTCAGTTGCATGCTCTTTTCCCCGTTATGCTTGTAACGCGTCTGCGAGACGGTTTAATTTACTTTTTACAGATCCATCAATAACTGTGTCGCCGGCTTTAATTAAAAGGCCTGCTATCAGATCTGAATCCACGTTACAATTTAGCTTAACTTTTCGTCCAAGCCGTTTTTCAAGAGACTCACTAATCGCTGTTTGTTGTTTTTTATTGAGTTTGACCGCTGATGTCACATCAACGTCAATCTCTTTATCTAACTCGGCTTTGAGCTCGTTAAACAATACAGAAATATTAGGTAGTGCTTGTAAACGTTTATTATCAGCCAATACTTTTATCAAGTTTTGGCCCTGTTGGTTGAGTTGTTCACCACAAACGCTATTGAAGATCTCTGCTAATTTCTCAGCAGGAACTGCACCAGACAATAATTCTTGAATGGATTCGTTATTTACTACCTCTGTAGCAAACATTAGCATTTCTTGCCATAAGGCTATGGATTTACTCTCAACCGCGGAATCGAACGCAGCTTGTGCATAGGGGCGAGCGATAGTTGTCAATTCAGACATAGCTCATCTACCCCTTATAGCTCAGCGACAAGTTTTTCAACTATGTCACTTTGGGCTGCAGCATCAATTTGACGCTCAAGGATTTTCTCAGCACCGGCTACAGCCAAAGCAGCAACTTGCTTGCGCAGTTCTTCTTTGGTGCGGTTACGCTCTGCTTCAATTTCCGAGTAACCCTGGGCAATGATTTTCTCACGCTCAGATTGGCCGCGCTGCGTTTCATCATCAACAATCTGTGATCCACGCTTCTTGGCTTGCTCGATAATTTCCGCAGCTTGAGTTTTTGCCTCTTTCAACTGCTCAGTCGATTTATGCTGAGCAAGTTCCAGATCTTTTTCACCGCGTTCAGACGCAGCAAGACCATCAGCAATTTTTTGTTGGCGTTCTTCAATGGCGCCCATAATGGGAGGCCATACATATTTCATGCAGAAGCCCACAAACACTACGAATGCGATTAATTGGCCTATTAGAGTGGCGTTAATATTCACGACCGCTCCTCCTCTTTAGTTGTTCGCTAAAAATGTTAAGGTTTGTGATTAAACACCAACAGCGAACAGAAGGTATAGAGCGATACCAACACCGATCATCGCGATCGCATCGATAAGACCCGCTACTACAAACATTTTAACTTGTAGTTGAGGAGCAAGCTCAGGTTGGCGTGCAACAGATTCTAAGAATTTGCCACCTAGCATACCGAAACCAATGGCGGTGCCTACGGCGGCCATACCAATAATAATAGCGACAGCTATATATAACATGTAAATCTCCGATTTTTAGTAAAGTTTAAAGTAAAAGTAAAAACAGTGTATTACCTTAGCCTAGTGGTCTTCACTTGCCAGGCTTAAGTAAACAATAGTCAGCATCATAAAAATAAACGCTTGCAGAGGGAGAACCAGTAAATGGAACACCGCCCACATGAAATGCATAGGTAATTGGGCTAAACCGACGCTCGCTATCAAGATAAAAATCAATTCACTGGCGTACAAGTTGCCGAATAAACGTAGAGATAACGAAAAAGGTCTGGCTAGTAAGGTTATCGTTTCAAGGATAAAGTTTACCGGAATAAAGGCCCAGTGGTTAAATGGCTGCATGGTTAGTTCTTTAGCGAAACCACCAAAACCTTTAACTTTCACCGAATAAAACAAGATAAGGAAAAACACACCCAGCGCCAGGGCTACGGTGGTATTTAAGTCAGTGGTAGGAACAGATTTCATGTACACATCATGAGGGTCCATACCGAAGCCATATTGGCCTACAAGTCCGGCAATAGTCGGGAAGAAGTCAACTGGCACTAAGTCCATCAAGTTCATTAACAGAACCCAACAGAAAATAGTCAAGGCAAGGGGCGCTATCAAACGACTCTTTCCGTGGAAAGTACTCACCACACTGTCGTTGACAAAATCAAACACGAGCTCAACAAAAGCTTGGGTTTTACTTGGTACGCCAGTAGTCACTGTTTTTGCAACGGAGCGGAAGAACCATAAAAACAAAATACCTAAACCAATAGACCATCCCAGTGTATCAACATGCAACTGCCAAAATCCTGCTTCAGAGCACGCTTTATTGAAGGCAATGCCTGAATCGGTATTGCACATGGTGGCATTCGTTAGGTGATGCTTAATATATTCTGATGTTGTAATTTCAGATGCCATTTATAAACCTAATTGTAGTAATTTAAATTCTTTTTCTTGTAGCAGACTTAATCTTCATCCTTTTTTATCTGTTACGCTAACCATACCAAGCCATTGGCTGATAGTTGTTACAATGAAACCGACAAAAAGCGCTAAAGGTGATAAATTCAAACCTCTAAACGCTAAAATGCCCAACATCACTGTCAGTATTAATTTTAACTTTGCGCCCTGAGTAAAACTCCGTACTACCATCTGATTTTTAGTGGCACCAGAGTATCGAAAAGCAAAAGCGGCAAAGACGCTATTGGGTATAATGCTCATCAGCCCACCAGCAAACATTGCCAAGCTAGTTTGCAGGTCGAAAAGCAGCAGGGTTATCGCACATAACACCAATACGGCAGTACATTGAAAAAGGAGCACTTTGTGGGCCAGTTTCTGACCTTCTTTAGCCAAGTTAGCTGCCACCGTTCAAATACCTACTTTTTTACAATTTTTATACCAATTTCAAAAGCGCCGGAAGTATACTGGTTTGACGCAAATATTCAACCATTAAGCGTATTTTGTTCCGTTAAAGATAATTTCTGTTGATCGAGCAAAACCACTATTTTTATAGGGTTAAGCTGATTAAGAGGATATTACTCATGAAAATAGACTTATTAGGAGTAACAGGGATAGTTACTGGCTCGACGGAGATTTCGCCAGGGCGATTAATTCCCTAAGCATTGGCATGTTAGGGTTTATAGAATTCAACTCTGGGTAAAGGTTTCAAATATTCTGGAATAGCGCACTCAGGACCTTTATAGTCAAAAATAGCATGTTCGGTCATGTATGTAACCGGGACTAAAGGTAATACAAAAAACCAAATCCCTATTATTATACCAATTGCCCGATTAAAAAATTTGCCAATAGGTGTTTCTTGTTCAGCATTCTCCATAACATCACGCTGCTCTACATTTACCCAATCCTTGCCATCCATCTGCACCACAGCTGTCCCTTCAGGACTGTCTAGTGCATAAGTGATAGCTTCTTTTAGCTCTAGTAGACCAGACTGGTTTTCTACAATTTTGTCACCGTATATACCCAAGTGACCTCAATATGCAGAGTTCAGCGGGAATTCAAATCGTCAAATACAAGGCAAAGGTATTGAGGCATAGTTCCACGCCATTATGGTCCTATGTCCAATACCTTTAACCCAGTAGTTGGGGCAACTCCGTTGTGAAAATGAAACCCGCCCGAAGAGAGCTTAGGTAGAAACCCAGTGCTGCGTTACAACATTTGAAAAGTGGATGCCATTCCCTACATGTTGTGCCTTGCCCTGAATTCCTGCCTAAGCTCTGAACCGGCATCTTGAGGTCACTTGGGTATAGACCTTCATAGTATAAAAATGGCTTATCCAAAATTTGATACTTCTTTATTTGAACCCGAGTACCTTAACAAGCCGACTAAAAGAACACTGACAGATGAGCTCGAATTAATCACTTTTTTAGATGCCTAATTGGCTAATTTATTAGAGATAATACGGTTAAGACTTACCCCTGACTCGGCTGCTTGCAAAGCCAGTGCTCTGTGGAGTTCAGGTGGTACACGAACCATAAATTTTCCACTATAGTTGTTGACAGACATAGCTTTGGGCACTGCTTCACCTTGAGACACCATATCCGAAATACATTCTTTGGCTAATTTTCGAATTCCTATTAAGGCAGCTTCAGCTGACTTTTCGAGCCAACTAATACTCGCCAGTTCAGAACATAAGCCAACATACTCTTGATCTTCTTCCGACCATGTTACCCGATAAGTGTAACGATCATAAAGCTTACTCATAGGTACCCTCCAATTTTTCTATAGCCAATAAAACCTGTTTAACTTGATAAGGTTTAGCTTTGCTCTTTGAGTTTTGGATATTTATTCTAGGATCACCCTGCCAAGGAGTTTTATAAATCCGATGACTACTACCTGACTGTCTAGGCTTTCCAAAGTACTTATCACACAATCTACACAAATCTGTAAAGCGCACTCCTTTAGGATTTCGCTTTATTGAAGCTAATAATTCATCAAATGTGGTCATGCATTAAATAGTATCACTATTGGTATCAAAATCAATTTATGGGGCTATATATCGAAGTGACCTCAAGATGCAGAAGTTCAGCGGGAATTCAAATCGTCAAATACAAGGCAAAGGTATTGAGGCATAGTTCCACGCCATTATGGTCCTATGTCCAATACTTTTAACGCCGTAGTTGGATATTTGAAACCCGCCCGAGGGGAGCTTAGGCAGAAACACAGTGCTGCGTTCTAGCTACTTGAAAGGGGATTCGGTAACCGAGGTACACCATTGCTGCGCAGCGACGCCTTACCTAAAAATGGCTGGTGCTTTCTGAGTGCGCAATTACTTGTGGTGATTGGTATAAGCTCTGTAGCGGTATTTTGAAGTCACTTTGGTATATCTACTGGTGGGAAGCGAGTGGCTATATAAATTACTCTTTGATTATGGGCATATAATCACAGACGACCCAATATGATAATTATCTAGCTACGACAGGTGTATGTATTAAGCAATGCTTGTAAAAAGGTTTCCTGAATGAAATATATTATCGCTATCTTAATTTTAGGTACTATTTTCAAATTAAGTGCCCCTTGCGTAATAGACAATTCATCTACTAACTTAAAAGAAGCTTTATTTTATTTACTTTGGTATTTCTAAGCTTAAGTTTTTTGTGAGGTGTTTTGACAAAAACTCAGAAAAAAAACAAACCAAACGGTAGTCAGTGGAGCTGGACTTAAAATGGAATTGAACATCATTAACAAGCTACCAATGATAATTATAAATCGTTAACTTGGGTAACTGTGTAATTCTAATGACTACTAAAACATCGCCACTCTGGCAATACTTCAAAAAACGCGGCACTGCTGAATCTACAAAACAGTGCCCTTGGTCATGAGTTTATTTGATATGACTGAGGATCCCATCAAGCTCATCCAAACTAGAGAAGTTAATCACCAGTTTGCCTTTGCCTTTGGCATTATGAGCAATGCTAACGGGGGCGCCTAAGTTTTCTGATAATTGTGTTTGTAAGCGTTGTACATCGGGATCGGACTTAGTAGGGGCTTTTGCCACCACGGGCTCGAGCAAACGGCGCACTAAATTTTCTGTATCACGAACCGTTAGACCTTTACCTGACACGGTTTGCGCTGCGTCATTTTGTGCGTCACCTTCAAGGGCCAACAGAGCTCTGGCATGGCCCATTTCGATATCACCGTGTTCGAGCAGCAACTTTACGTCTTCATTAAGATTGTTCAGTCTTAATAAGTTGGTCACTGTGGTTCTTGATTTGCCTACGGCTGTGGCGACTTCCTGATGAGTTAACTCAAATTCTACCATCAGACGTTCAAGAGCCTGGGCTTCTTCCATGGCGTTAAGATCTTCACGTTGAATATTTTCAATTAAGGCTATAGCTACGGCTGATTCGTCTGGCACATCTTTGATTAAACATGGAACTACGTCTAATTCTGCTATCTGTGAAGCACGCCAGCGACGTTCTCCGGCAATTATTTCGTATAAATGGTCGGCCAGTTTGCGCACCACAATAGGCTGAATAATTCCCTGAGCACGGATAGAGGCGGCAAGATCTTCCAGTGCATCTGCCGACATATCTTTACGGGGCTGGTATTTTCCCGGTTGCAAATACTCGATCGGAATTTTAAGCAGTTCACTGGTATCGGTTTGCTTCCCTGAATCGAAGGGATTAGCTGCTTGACTGGTTGCCAGCAGGGCATCTAAACCTCTGCCTAAACCTCTTTTTTTCGAAGACATGTAACCCTCATAATTATATTTTCTGCCTAACTTGCTTTGGTAATATTATTTTTTTACTGCGCCGCAGAATTTCACCAGCCAGAGCCAAATAAGCTTTGGCTCCGGTGGATGATTTATCGTAATACATCGCCGGGGTACCAAAACTCGGTGCCTCAGCCAAGCGCACATTACGTGGAATAACGGTGCGATACACTTGCTGACCAAAATGACGTTTGAGCTGCTCCGATACATCGTTTGCCAGGCGATTTCGCGGGTCATACATGGTACGTAGTACACCTTCAATTTTCAAATCAGGATTTACCACTGAGGCTAATTTTTTAATGGTATCCATTAAGGCTGTTAGACCTTCTAAGGCATAGTATTCACATTGCATGGGCACCAACACTGAATCAGCAGCAGCCATGGCGTTAACGGTCAGTTGATTAAGAGAAGGAGGGCAATCAATAAAAATATAATCGTAATAATCACGCACCGGTGCTATAGCATTGCGTAAGCGTAGTTCTCTTGCAAACACTTCCATTAGCTTTATCTCGGCGGCGGTAATATCACTGTTACCGGCAATTAAATGGTATTTACCTGTGGTCTCTGTCACCACTACTTCGCTGATGGGTTTTTCTTCTACTAATAATTCGTAGCAGGTATTTTTTGCCTCATATTTGTCGACACCACTGCCCATGGTGGCATTACCCTGAGGATCTAAATCAATTAATAACACTTTGCGTTTAGTAGCCGCCATAGATGCCGCTACATTGACCGCCGTAGTAGTTTTACCTACGCCACCTTTTTGGTTGGCAATTGCTATGACTTTTCCCAAAATCGAATTCCAGTACTATTATTTTTGTGGGTAGATAACGCTGACAAACCGATAAAATTTATCGGCTAGCTTGATGCTTAGTGCTAGTTCTAAACTATTCTAAGCTACGTTTTTTTGTATCTTAATCAGATGCCTATCGCCTTCAAGGCCTGGTACTTGTAATTTGATTACCTCGACCAAACTAAATCCAGCGGGTAATTGCCTGATTTCTTCCTCGGGCAATTGTCCTTTTAAGGCTAAGAATGTTCCTGAAGAATCTACCAGATGCTGGCACCAGTGCAACATATCTTTTAGCGAAGCGAAGGCACGACTTAACACACCGTCGATAGGCAAGGTCGTTTGATAATCTTCTACTCTGGATTGCACGGCTTGAATATTGGCAATTTTTAGCTCGTAGGCCGCCTGCTTCATAAAACGTACCCGTTTACCCAAGCTGTCGAGCAAAATAAATGTTTTATCAGGATATAATATAGCCAGTGGTATCCCTGGTAAACCAGGACCTGTGCCGACATCAATATAAACTTGACCGCTAAGATGCGGAGCAATGACCACCGAGTCAACCAAGTGCTTTAACACCATATCCCTTGGATCTCGCACTGAGGTGAGATTATAAGTCTTATTCCACTTATCCATCATCAGCACGTAGTCAATTAGTTTTATTTGTTGTTGCTCACTAACCGCAATGTCTAATTGGCTCAAACTATGTTGTAACAGAGCGAGCAGTTCTTCGTGTAGCTGAGACATCAGGCGGATATTCTCGGAGATTTTTCCCCGGTTGCGCTCAGTAAGCCATGCTTCTTCAAAAATATCAGTAATAAGGATACTGCAGCCGGGGTGACACCGGAAATACGTGCCGCCTTGCCAATGGTTTCAGGCCGGGTATCAGATAACTTGGCCACTACTTCATTTGACAGTCCGGATATTTGGCTGAAATCAAAATCCATCGGGATCATAGTATTTTCATTGCGCAAGGTTCTGGCTATCTCATCTTTTTGACGTTCAATGTAACCGGCATATTTGATTTGAATTTCAACTTGCTCTGCAGCTTGCAGATGCTCAATTTTTGGCCCTAGTGACTCTACTTGCATTAGTCTTTGATAGGTCATTTCTGGTCGACGGACAAGATCTTCTAGGGTGTTTTCTTTGGTCACCGGATTTTTAAGTACGGCATTGAGCTCAGACACAGCAGGGTGATGAGGATGCACCCAGGTTGATTTTAGCCGTTGTCTTTCTAATTCAATCAATTCTAATTTTTGATTAAAAGCTCCCCATCTCGCATCGTCAACCAAACCGATTTCTCGACCTTTTGCGGTTAAACGAATATCTGCATTGTCTTCCCGCAGTAACAAACGATATTCGGCGCGACTGGTAAACATGCGATAGGGCTCTTTGGTGCCCATGGTGGCTAGATCGTCGATCAATACCCCCACATAGGCTTCGTCACGACGTAATATCAATTCGTCTTTGTTTTGACATTGCAATGCCGCATTAGCCCCAGCTACCAGACCCTGGGCACCCGCTTCTTCGTAACCGGTTGTACCGTTAATTTGTCCGGCAAAAAATAAACCACTGATAAACTTGGTTTCCAGGGTTTGCTTGAGATCACGGGGATCAAAAAAATCATATTCTATTGCATAGCCAGGGCGCACGATGTGGGCATTTTCAAAACCGACAATTGAGCGAATAAAACTCTGTTGGACATCAAAGGGCAAACTAGTTGAAATGCCATTTGGATAGACTTCAATACTGTTTAAACCTTCAGGTTCGACAAATATCTGATGAGAATTTTTATCTGCAAAACGGTGTATTTTATCTTCAATTGAAGGGCAATAACGTGGGCCTATACCTTCAATAACACCGGTATACATGGGAGAGCGGTCGAGATTATTGCGAATAATATCGTGGGTATGTTCATTGGTATGGGTGATGAAACAAGATACCTGGGCTGGATGATCTTCAGCTTTGCCCATAAACGATACAACGGGGACGGGCGTTTCACCCTTTTGTTCCTGCATCACTGAAAAATCCAGAGTTCTGGCATCAAGGCGAGCAGGGGTGCCGGTTTTTAAGCGCTCAACTCTAAAGGGCATCGCCCGTAAACGATCTGCCAATGCGATCGAAGGAGGATCGCCAGCACGGCCCCCTTTATAATTTTCCATGCCGATGTGTATGGTACCGCCTAAAAACGTGCCTACGGTTAATACAACCGTTTTAGCACGGAACTTTAGACCCATTTGCGCGACAACTCCGACAACCCGATCATTTTCTACGATCAAGTCATCACAGGATTGTTGAAAAATGCTCAGATTTGGCTGGTGTTCAAGGATGTTTCGAATAGCCGATCGATATAATGATCTGTCTGCTTGCGCCCGTGTTGCCCTCACTGCGGGACCCTTACTGGAATTTAAGGTACGAAACTGGATCCCAGCGCGATCAGTGGCTAAGGCCATTGCTCCACCTAAGGCATCGATTTCTTTGACCAAGTGGCCTTTACCAATTCCACCAATAGCTGGATTACAGGACATTTGACCCAGAGTTTCAATATTATGTGTCAACAACAAGGTATTGGAACCCATGCGTGCAGCTGCCAGAGCGGCTTCAGTACCAGCATGACCCCCGCCGACCACAATCACATCATATTGTTGTTGGTAAAACATTTGCGAACCTCGTTTAATCAAATTATCCCTTATTAACAAAAAGGGGCGCGTATTCTATATTGAAAACCTTGTAAGTTAAATGCTTAAAATATATTCAAATATTACTAATTGCTTTGCTTAATATTTATAAGATCTATTTAGATCTTTACTTATTATTACTATTATTAAGCAAGGCTTTTTCTGTGTGTAAGTGCTTATTTTATATATAAAACAATATATTACGAGCAAAGTAACTAGGTGGATATCATTTGATCAAAGTGG
The DNA here is from genome assembly GCA_034111125.1 of Paraglaciecola sp. Classification (GTDB taxonomy): domain Bacteria; phylum Pseudomonadota; class Gammaproteobacteria; order Enterobacterales; family Alteromonadaceae; genus Paraglaciecola. The sequence continues at coordinate 4,067 of JAWUXW010000008.1, read as the reverse complement.
TATGAGTTGTGGGTAACTAGGCTAGTTACCCACAGGCTGGTTATGTATGAATTGTATTAAGTGGATATTAATAGCTTATAAACGGTTTATACATAAAATTATCCACAGATATAAGTAAGTTTTGATCTAACTGTGGGTAAGATGTGATCAATTATTATTAAACACAGTTAGATCAAGGATCAGTAGCTACTTTGCCAAAAGTGCCTACAGGGATTTAATACGCACACTTCAACCACTGGTTATTAAGGTAAATTTTGGACCTCCGCCATTAATACTGCCTTTAACAGATTGTTTTTTGACCCGTCCATCTACCACAAATTAACTTTTGACTCTGCCACCATTTGTTGAAGCGACTAAATCAATCTGAATATCTGGGATTAAGTAAGCGGTAATTGAACCTCCTGAAGTACTTAATTTGGCGTCTTCTGTCAGTTGTTTATCCACCGTGACGTTGATACTGCCACCAGAAGTATGGGCATCTAAGTTGCCGCTGATGGTATCGGTATTAATAGAGCCACCGGAGGTATTAAGCTTAACTTCACCCTCTATGTTACCAATATTGATTGAGCGGCCAGATGTACGGGCATTAAGATTGCCCTTCAAATATTCGATGGATAAGGAACCCCCGGAGGTATTGAGTTTAACGTTGTAGTCAACGGGGATGATGAGCTTAAATTCAACTTTAAGATTGCGGACCCAATTATTATTACGTTCAATTTCACCAATAACAGTAAGGTTTCCGTCAACTAATTTGTGACGATAGGTAAATTTGTCACCTTCACGGTTTTCTACGGTAACACTCATTTCGATATGGGGTTTATCGTGGGTTTTTATGTCAATCGACCCCGCTTCGGTTTGCACTATTAAGGTACCACCGGGAGTAACATTGAATGTTTCAGTCGTGGTGTTGGCAAACAATGAGGCGGAGTAAAATAGTAGGGCGTAAATTGCCATTGCATTAATATGGATTGTTGAGGGGAAAAAGCGTTTCATTTTGTATTCCTTAAGTATCGGGTTAGTGATAAGTCGCTAAAGGGGTATTAAAAGTTTAAATATAGAAATTATTTTTTGCCAATGAATTACTGGAGCTTCAGATTTGAGTCTATTAGTATAGGTGTAACTAACCGTTATACATGAAGTACATAATGATAAAAATTTGCCTAGGTATCTGTTTATTCATACTACAAAATGTAGCATTCGCTAATTCCGCTCCCCTTTTTTCTATTCCCAGCCACGACAGTTTTTTCTCAAATATAGCCAAACATTGTCGTAAAGCATTCGAAGGTACAGTAAGCGTTGATAATCAACCTAGCCCAGCTTTCGATGCACGCTTGGTGATGCATATACGCAAATGCACTGAAACTGAGTTACAAATACCCTTTCATGTAGGCGATGATGCTTCTCGCACCTAGATAATTACTAAAACCGGCAGTGGCCTAAGTCTAAAGCACGACCATCGGAAAAAAGATGGTAATGACGACCCTTTGACTATGTATGGCGGACACACCTTAGATGCGGGTTATGAGCAAATGCAGTCCTTTCCTGCGGATCAATATTCTAAAAAATTATTTGTCAATTCGGGTATCCCACAGTCGGTTGGCAATACCTGGCAAATGTTCATTTATGCAGAAAAATTCAGCTACCGGCTTATTCGACAGGGGCGATAGTTTAGAGTGGATTTTGATTTAACTAAACCGGTAGAAGCACCATTAGCGCCATGGGGCTATACGGATTAGGACAGGAAATTCGGTCTACTCTGCTCTATATTCCCTTCTGGATATTTAGCAGAGTTATTTACTTCATGTAAAATTTATTTAACCTGATTAGGGCGATAGCCGGATTGTGCTTTGGACTCTATTTGTGGGGGGACAATTTCTTTGCGTCTGCTGGGGCCTGAAAACTTCACCTTGTAAGTGTCATATTCTTTTATCGATTCAAAACAGTAGGATCCCAAAGCTTGCTCTAACTCGGCTAGATTATGGTTAGTGATAAGTATACAATTTTTATTGTTAGCCAATCGCTGCCTGAATATATTACCTAACCAACTTTGCGCGTTTTTCTTCAAGGTAGACTCATTCACACACACTTCGTCGAGTATTAATAAATCCACATCCAAAATTTCCTGATTAATTTCTCGAAACTTTTGCCCGACATCGTCCTTGGCATTGTAGTCGTAAGAGAAAAAACGCATCTCTAATACGCTGGATAGTTGTCGATATAAAACGGATATTTCGTATTGGTCGATAAGCTCGTGGGCGATGGCTCCGGCGGTATGAGATTTTCCCCGGCCGTAATCACCATAGAAAATCATCATGTGAGAGCCGCTCTTACGCCAGTTTGCGTCTTCATGGGCTGCAATAAATGATTTGGCAATGCTTATTGCCTCTATTACGTCATCACTGTCTTCAATCAGATTGGCAAAGGTCCACTTTGGGTTGAGATCGGAACGTCCGTGAATAGCTTGTATGCGAGCTTTTTTACTCTCTTGTTGCATACGTTTGACATCTCTGTTCGCTAACGCTTCATATTCAGTTTTTAGAGATTGATAATCCGTATAGTTGTCGGGCACATGGGAACGACCAAGTGCCTTGCCTAACTGCTGGATTTTGTTTTTTATACTGTCCATCTCTGTTTCTAAGACTCTCAGTTATTAACTAGTAGACCCCTTTACAGGACGGACACTAGCTAGTTGTTTTTTTATCGCCAATATTTTTTGCACTATATTTGGCGACCAGATTCTTGGCATTCTCATCGGCTACTACAGCCGCTTTTGGGCTAACAATTTGCGTACCCACTTTATGTACGTTTTTTATGCCCCGGGCCAGGCGTTTTTGTTTCAAGTTGAAGACAAATTTTTGCGTCCATTGAAACTGGCTAAAATTTGACTCGGGCCTGCCTAACCAATACGCGATAAAATCACCTAGTTCGTCCCCTGAGTAGCTACAGTCTATTATGCCTACTAGCTTAGACAAGTCATCGACTAATTTCTCGTTGGGAGACCAATTAAGTGACATAGTATGCCATTGTAAATGCAGTTTGGCATAGTCATCGGGTAATATCAGCATCAGAGGTAATATCAGTTTTTTGCCATTGAAACTGTGACTTAACTCTACTTCCTGATAAAAATTGATCAGTCCGACACTTAACAGCTCTTTGATCAGGCTATTTATCTGGCGCCCTAAGGTATACGCTTCTTCTTTGCCATTAAGTAGCGTTAACAAATGCTTATAATTGAGTGGGGGGGTGACGCCGTCCACCGAATTTGCATAAGGTCGTAAGCCCAGAACATATAATATCCGCGCATCATTACTGATGGGCTGAATCAGCGCGGTTTGTTCTGTTTGATTAAATGCGAGTTCCAATGTTTAGGCCTGGTGGGTTTCAGCTAAAGAATTGAGCCAGTTGTCCAGCCAGATTACAGCGGCATCTTCCGGAATAGGGTGATTCAGTACATCAATATGCAGGGCGGGATGTAATAACTTAGCCCCTGCGCTAATTAATAGTTGCTCCATTTGCATAGCGCCTTTGCAATAAGTGTCATAACTGCTATCACCCAAACCGACAACAATAAAATTAACTCCCGCTAATGTACTTTGTTTAACCTGCTCGGCAAAAGCTTGAATGTTATCGGGCAAATCACCGGCACCATGGGTAGAGGTACATATTATCCAGGTAAGGGCTTGATCCAGTTTGGCCAACTTGGGTTCAAGGGAAATGTCGGCTGTATGTTTATATTCGCCAAGTTTTTCTTGCAGCGCGTCAGCCACATACTCACTGGCTCCCAGCACACTGCCAACAATAATTTCAAAATGCGCCATTAATTTTGTTCAGTTATACAACGTGACTTTTATTGTACCTCTCATGTTAGCTGTGGACTATCTTTTCACTGAAACCGGTTCAATTCCTGTTGGGTGAGTTTCATAAGGCCGTTTAAACTATCACTGAGGGTTTGTTTACTTAATGGATTGGGTATCGATATCCCAGACTTCAAGTACGCCATCGCTGGTCAGAGTGTGAAGTTGGTTACCATGTCCAATTGCCATGGCGAATACGCTTGAAGACAAAGA
>JAWUXW010000007.1:0-9802 GCA_034111125.1 Paraglaciecola sp. | reverse complement strand
GAATGTGTTGAGCCAGCAGCACTGTGAACGGATTGAATTTCCGCCTTTGATAGATGGCACAACTCAATGTTTGTTTGATGAAAGGGATGCTAAATTGCAGTTCTTACTCGACCTTGATGCTGAAATCAGCATAATGCCTTAATTGCTGGTAGCTAATGGAATGACAGAATGAAAGTGCATGTCTTTGTGGCAACGACCCAAGGTTTAGTCGCAATACAACGAATTTATGCACAAGATCCCGATATTCGCTCAGTGGTATCCATTAACGGCACGGCGACTGTCTCGCCCATTTCTGCAGCCTATTATCACTTTGTGAAAAAGGGCGTCGGCATCATCGAACATGACTTTGGCGGCAGCGCTTATCGAGTGAATATCGATGGTCATATTGATCAAGGCAATAGTTGGCAGTTGGGATTTTATTTGGCCCATGCTGCCCACGCTCAAAACATCTTAGGGGACGGTAAGCCCCAGCCCGGTGACAGCGTCATTTGCACCACCGGCGAAATCAATACCAGCGAAAGAGCCGTGCTGGCCGTCGAGCAAATCCCTTTGAAAATACAACGTGCTAGTAGCCAAATACAAAACTGGCCTGACAATATACAAAGCTATTTTTTGCTGCCCAAGGGCAATGCTAGTGAGTTTCATGATGAGAGCGACTTTTCGACGCAACTGTATTGGATAGACTCACTTGAAGACGCCCTAAAACTCTTGCCTGCTAATGATGGGAACTCTTTTAAACCAGAATTAAAAGATCATGGAGCAAGAGTAAGCGCTAGCTCTTCGTTATTGGTGAAGACGGTTTTTAATTCGCTAATGAGTCGATGGTCAGTGTTAGGACTTGTCTTATTGTTGGCTATTGCAGTGTATTTTTATAGTGGTTCGCCCAAGCAAAATACTGCTGAGTCCTTAGCAACAACTTCCACCAACAAAGCGCTGCCTAGTGCTGAGCAAGCGAGTTCACACGACACTTTAATCAGTAGCGCAAACATAGGTGAATTGAGGTCTTCGCATGCTGATAATTTGCCAGCAAAACAGCAAGTACCAGCCCAGCAACAAGCTACCTTACAGTTAGGCTATGAAGATGTAGATGCTAATGAAAAGAAGTGCCAGGGGGTTGACCTGCACTACAGCAAACTACACTCTGTTGCAGGTAAATTTAAGCCTGCACCTTACCCAAATCTATGTGAGATCCGCTTTGTGGCAGAGCAAAGCTACAGCGCATTATTTGCCATTAATCGTGTATCACATCGTTTTGTAAGGGCGGCTTTAAGTGACCAGGCTTTTGTTATCCCCCTGCCAAGTCAGGCTGCTAACTATTTATTACTTGCAGTCAAAGACCCCATAGACAAAGAACATCATCGAAAGCTGCACGGCTATCTATTCAACTTAGCGGATGAGACTATTTTAAGCGCAGAACAATTACGCAAGCTAGCCGAATTACAGGACTTGGATTATGCAGTGTTTAGTCATCAACTGACGGGGAAGTAAAGCACTTAGGCCATTGTGTCATTACTAAGGGAAACTGTAGGTATAATTATCGAGCTAACTAGAAGCTAAAGGAGCAGTCACTAATTGAGTGAAGCTCTACTAAATATTGAGTTGTGACAATATTCAGGCGATGTGTATACTTCTTGTGTATAAAATTGTTAGCAGAGACAGTACATGAATACACAAAAAACCGCGACATCTCTAAAGAAAAGAACGAATGTATCTATCAAACAGTCTGTACTTGATGAAGCGAAATCTCTGGATATAAATGTATCTTATTATGCTGAGCAAGGTATTTCTTATGCCATAAATGAGCGAAAAAAAGCCAAGTGGCTTGAAGAGAATGCTCAGGCAATTGAAAGCTCTAATGCATTTGTCGAGAAACACGGCCTACCATTGTCAACTTTTCGGAACTTCTAATGAAAAGGTTTGACGTTTACAAAGTAAGCAGTGGAACTGGATATTTACTGGATGTTCAATCTGATATTTTGTCTGGTTTGAATACGCGGGTGGTTGTGCCATTAATGCTTAGATCTGACTCCCCTAAGCCCGCAGGGCGTTTGAACCCTACTTTTCAGATTAATGGTGAAATGATCATAATGGTAACTCAGTATATAGCTGCCGTACCAGAATCAGAACTTAAAACTAGGGTAAGTGATCTCAATAGCTATCATCATGAAATTACAGAAGCATTAGATATGCTATTCACTGGTTTCTAAGCCAATTTCTTGTACTAAAAGTTTCAGTTCGTAACCGGCAAAAATGAGCGATCAGCGGTAACTCGAACTACCTTAGTCGAACGACTGATCTGCTCACAGAAATCGACAACCGTTAAGTCACTGGCTTCCTGCTGCTCGATGATTGTTTGCCACTCTTGAGACCCCCCCCTGCCATAATCAACTCCGATATATTTCAAAGCTGACATTCTGCTCTGGAAGATGATCTAATGGAATGTGAGGTTTGCCGGACGCTTACTAATATCTTTTGGATGATGTCTTACATCTCTTAAAATTTGCTGGCGAATTAGTTTGCCACGCTCTCTATTACTAGCCATTTAAAACAATCCTTTAAGAAAACCATCTTCTACAAGGATAGTGCACATTTTCTACAAGGAGAGGTAAAGATATATCCTGCTCACAAGGTAACAGGCAGCGGGTGGCTTTCATTCCTTTTTCGAGGCAGGGGTGAGCTTCCAATAACTAAGGATTTAATCGCTAATCTAATATGACCAAACAAAAGCTAAACCTGCCAGTTAATCTCAGCGAGTCCTTGCTCGTGCAAAAGCCGATTAACCTGGGAGAAATGCTGACAACCTAAGAACCCACGGTAGGCAGATAAGGGAGAGGGATGGGGGGCTTTTAGTAGGTGATGTTTGCTCGGGTCGATAGCCTGTCCTTTGCGCTGAGCATGGCTGCCCCACAGCAAAAAAATCAAACCCTGGCGCTGCTCACTGAGTTGCTGGATAACTGCATCAGTAAATTGCTCCCAACCAATTTTAGCGTGGGAATGGGCCTGGCCCTGCTCCACCGTGAGCACGGTATTGAGCAGTAATACGCCCTGCTCAGCCCAGGATTGCAAGCAACCGTGAGCGGGTATGACAAAACCGGGAATGTCCTGGGCTAATTCTTTGTAGATATTGACTAATGACGGCGGCGTTTTGATCCCGCCTTGCACCGAAAAACATAGCCCGTGGGCTTGATTGGGACCGTGATAGGGATCTTGCCCCAGGATCACCACCTTTATCTGATCCCATGGGGTATGCTCAAAGGCGTTAAACACTGCTTGCTCGGGCGGAAAAACCTCAACACCTGCAGCACGTCTATCATCTACGTGCTGCAGAATGGCCTTGAAATAAGGCTGCTGCTGTTCCGCAGCCAATATGCCGGCCCAGGTAGTCATCTTTATCTATAACTAGCCGAGCAAATCAAACATATGCTGCTTAAGCAATTGGTAATCGTTTGGCAGCTCTGCTGACAGCCCTTCTTTACCTGCACAATCTGCCAGGGGCTGTGGCAAGCTAATCGGCTGACCTAGCACATTTTCAACCGTTTCACGGAATTTGGCTGGATGGGCAGTACCTAAGAATATACCTGTTTGCCCGTCTTCTAATTTGCGTATTAAGGCCTTGTAGGCAATGGCGGCATGGGGCTCACTCACATAACCTAGTTGGGCAAGTTGGCGCATGGCAATCTGAGTGTATTCTTCGTCGATGGTATTCCCAGAGATTGCCGACTTGTCTAAATAGCCTTGCTCAATGATGGCTTCTATACGTGGCCAGTTGTTGGGCTGACTCACGTCCATCGCATTGGACAAAGTCGCAATGGTGTCTTTCGGCGCCCAAGTGCCGGTTTTTAAATAACGGGGTACCGTGTCATTTAAGTTGGTCGCGGCAATAAAATGTTTCACCGGCAAGCCCATCACCTTGGCGATCATCCCGGCGGTTAAGTTGCCAAAGTTGCCGCTGGGCACGGAAATAACCAAATCTTCCCGCTGCTTAGCGCTAAGCTGGGATACCGCCTCAAAGTAATAACACACCTGAGCAGCTAAACGACTGATATTGATTGAGTTGGCCGAGTTAAGGTGCAAACCCTCACGCACATCAACATCATCAAAGGCAGATTTGACCAGCTGCTGGCAGGCGTCAAAATTATCTTCAATCGCTACCGTATGAATGTTGTCGCCAAGGGTGGTAAACAGCTTTTCTTGCAACTGACTGATCTTGCCTTTGGGATAGAGGATAACCACGTTGATGTTATCCAGACCATGAAACGCATGGGCCACCGCTGCACCAGTATCACCGGAGGTGGCGGTTAGGATAGTGATTTTTTCACCCTTGGCTATTTCTGTTAAGACCTGGGCCATAAAACGCCCACCAAAATCTTTAAAGGCCAACGTTGGCCCGTGGAACAATTCCAGGCTGTAAATATTATCGGTGACTGGTACCAAGGGCGCACCAAATGCAAAGGCACGTTCGACAATGCCTGCCAGTCTATCCCGGGGAATTTCATCGCCGATTAACTGACTAAGGATTTCCACCGAACGCTCAACAAATGGCATCGCCAAAATGGCCTCAATATCATCAAAGGTAGGCAAGGTAGTCGGGAAATATAGACCTTGGTTTTTGCCCAAACCTTTTTTGACTGCTTGTGCGAAGCTTACTGTATCGGACGAGTCTTTTAAATTTACGAGTTCCACTTAATTACCTTTAAATCCTGTTATTCGACAATGAGGTAATTACCGCACCACCTTGGTCAAGCTGACATATGTGGCTAAAGCCACTGTCATTTTGTATATAATGTTCGTTCAACCACTGGTTGATATTCTGTGCCTGGGCTAAGTCATCACACACGGCAAATACCGTAGGGCCGGAGCCTGAGATACCAAAGGCTAACGCGCCATTTTGCTTAGCAAAGCTGCGAGATTCATCAAAATGCGGCAGCAAAGACTTGCGATAAGGTTCGGCCAACACGTCGGTCATCATCGCGGCTGCCAATTTATCATCTTTGCGATGCAAGGCATCAACAAATACCCCTAGCTGACGACCAAATTTTATAGTGTCTTGCATCGACACTTGCTTGGGTAAAATTTCACGAGCGGCCGCCGTCGACACTGTTATGCCAGAATAGCACACCACCCAATACCAGTTCTCAAAGACGGGCAGCTGCAAAGCCACATTCTCTTGATGCTCTGCCATCAAGGTCATGCCACCTAAAAAGCAAGGGGCGACATTGTCGTAATGTACACTGCCGCTAATTTGCCCTTCCAGTTCGCCCATCATCAACAACAGTTCATTATTGGAAAACGTCTTGCTGCCTAAAAGCTTAGAATAAAACTCATTCAGACCATGCAAGGCGGCAACAATCGAACTGGCGCTTGAGCCCAAACCACTGCCAATCGGCAAGTTCTTGTGCAGAACCATGCTGACCGCCGGTAAAGCCACTTGCTTTCCCTGCTTTTCAGCCAGCACCCGGGTAAAATGCTGATAACAACGAGTTACAATATTGCTATCAGGATCCGGCGGAAGCTTATCGGCAAATGCCCCTTTAACTTCTAAGCTAAAGCTCTCAGCCTGCCTCAGCTCTACCTGATCACCCAACAAACTGCCATCAATCGGAGCCAAAGCGGCACCCAGTAAATCAAATCCTAAACTTACATTGCCGATTGAAGCTGGCGCATAGGCACATAATGTCATTAATTCATTCTTCTTTTGTTATGGTCAAACATGACGGCCATCATTACAGGTCTTGTTTCCAGGGCATAGTGCGCAATACATCGGCGAATACGCCTGCCGCAGTCACTGCTGCGCCAGCACCATATCCTCTTATCACAAAAGGAATCGGCTGATAATAATGGCTATGGATTGCTAAGGCATTTTCACCGTCTTTAATCGACGATAAAGGATGGTCTGCCCCTACCGCTTGAACCGAAACAACGCATTTTCCTTTACTTATAGAGCCTACATAACGCAGCACTTTACCCTGCTGTTTGGCCGCTTGCACTTTTTTTGCAAAAGGACCGTCCAACTCGGGCAACTTAGTCATAAACTCGTCAATACTGCCACTGGCATCAAAGGAGTCTGGCAACACAGATTCTATGGTTATGTCACTTAGTTCGAGTTGCAAATTTGCCTCACGGGCCATGATAAGTAACTTGCGCGCAACATCCATACCGCTTAAATCATCACGGGGATCCGGCTCGGTAAAACCGTTTTGCTTGGCGATCTCTGTCGCTTCGGACAAGCTCAAACCTTCGTCCAACTTACCAAACACAAACGATAATGAGCCAGACAAAATACCTTCAAAGCGCACTAACTCGTCACCGGCGTATATTAGCTTTTGCAGATTATCAATTACCGGCAATCCTGCCCCTACGGTGGTTTCATATAAAAACTGGCGATTGGTTTTTTGAGCCGTGTCACGTAATTTTTGGTAAAAGGCATAGTCGGCGGTATTGGCCTTTTTATTCGGCGTAACCACGTGAAATCCGGCTAACATCATATTGGGATATAGCTTGGCGACAAATTCACTGCTGGTACAGTCGATGACCACTGGATTAACTAGGCTATTATCATGTACAAAGCTTTGAATATTATCGATGCTTAATGGGATACTACTGGCACAAAGTTGTTCCTGCCAGTTACCCTTTATTTCAATACCACCGGCTTGCAACAATAATTTTTTACTATTGGCAATCCCATACACCTGCAGACTAATATTACGCTCCAGCAAGGCGCTCTGTTGGCGAGCTATCTGAGCAAGGAGCTCAGTACCTACAGTGCCACAGCCCACCAGGAAAGCATCAATGGTGTGTAGGTTCGAGAAAAAATTCTGATGTACCACCTTGACCGCCTTTCTGGCTTTGTCGGCTTCGATAACGGTGGAGATGGAACGTTCTGATGAGCCCTGAGCAATGGCCACGTTATTCACCCGTGCCTGGGAAAGTGAGCTGAAAAATTTGGCTGCCAGCCCTTTTGAATGACGCATACCGTCACCCACTAAGGTTACAATGGCCAGTCCATGACGCACTTCAATCGGCTCAAGCAATTGATTGGCCAATTCAAGGACAAATGAATCTTCTAATAAATCCTGGGCCCGCTCCGCATCTTTACTGTGAATACAAAAACTGATGCTGTATTCAGAGGAAGACTGGGTGATCAGGCTAATGGATATATTGGCGTGAGACATCACCTCAAACACACGGCTGGCCATACCCACCATGCCTTTCATGCCCGGGCCGGCTACGTTAAACATAGTCATGTCATCAAGGTGAGAAATACCCTTCACGCTGGTCCACTTCTCACTGGCTTCATTGCTTATAAGCGTGCCGGGAGCAGCGGGATTAAGAGTATTGCGGATTAAACAGGGAATATGGTGCTGGGCAATAGGACCAATGGTTTTTGGATGCAATACCTTGGCACCAAAATAAGACAACTCCATGGCTTCCTGATAGGTAAGCTTATCCAGCAGCACGGCTCCATCCACTTGATTAGGGTCGGCATTATACACCCCATCAACATCCGTCCAAATTTCACAACACTCGGCATCAATACAGGCTGCCAAAATTGCGGCAGAGTAATCGGAACCATTACGCCCGAGGGTGACTTTTTCTCCGGCTTCATTGACGGCCACAAAGCCCGGCATAATGAGTAGGGTATCGCCTGAACTGTTAACGTCACAAAAGCGCGCTTTACTGGCAGCCACATCGGCGATGCTATCCAGATAATCCCCCTCGGCGACTATCAATTTAGCCGGGTCAATAATCTGGTTAAGTTGTCCTACGGTGGTCAATATCTGACTGAAAATATTAACACTGAGGTATTCACCCAGGCTTAAAATTTTGGCAACAACTGGCTCAGGCGCGCAGCGTAATAAGGCAAAGCCTTCAAGGAACTGATTTAGATCCTTTAAGGTGTCTTTAACAAATTCGGCAAGGGCTATGTCATCGAAATCGGGCAGAGTATTTTTTAAGTCGTCTAAAATACCAAACAGTACCATGTTTAACTTGGCAAATAATTCGCCGTAGTCTTTACCAGCGGCCGCCTCGTCACACAGCAGTGACAAGGCATTGGTGACTCCCTTAGGGGCCGATAACACTACTGCGGCACCTGTGTCCAGATGACAGGCCATGCTGATTTCTTTCACTCGCAGGTAACGCTCTGCATCGGCAAGGGACGACCCGCCAAATTTCAACACCTTCATTGTTCACTCCTATTATTCTCTGCTGTTCTTTTTGCTGTTATTAACTTTATCTTCGTTGTTGAAAAACCAGCGACTGAATTTTTGGCTACTCTAATAACAAAAAAGCCCGCTTTATGTCGCGGGCTTCTAGTAACTATTCTTACAGCACTAGCCGGCGACCATCTCGTAGTAGGTGGTAATAATAATCATGCCGGTGGTGCTTATAATTGTATTTGAATCTTTATTCATACATGCAATTTGCCGTATAGACGTCTATATGTCAACCATCTACCCCGCATGTTTTGTTATTTGTTATAGCTAGCGGTACTGCTCAAATAGATGCCTACTGCGGAAACACTAAATTCGCCAGCTGCACACCACAATATATCGCGAGTGGGAGCAACCACACATCCATATATTGTGGTGCGCATCTGACAAATTTTTGGCTGGCTAAACCAGCTACTTGGGGTAATGACCGCAGGCGGGCTGATACTCATTAGCATCAGCGGTTTTATATTATGGAGAAAACGAAAGCCATAAGGAAAACTCGGCGTTCCACCAGCGCTTCCGAACGCACGAATTGGCGAATTTGTTACCGGCATTGTATTTGTAATAGCATCATTACTACCATTATTGGCAATATCACTGGTGCTTCTCTTTTTACTGGAGAAGGGTGTTTTCAGGCGCTCCGAACGAATCAAAGATTGGCTTGGATTAGCAAGAGTTTAAATGAAAGAGTATTCTTAAGCAGCCTTGTCAGCGAGAAAAAAGTAAACGCTTACTTCTAATATTGTACAGGCAATGTATTTAGGTAAGGCAGTATGTCAGGCGACCAACATGATCGTCTGACTATCGAAACCTATCTAGTGTCCATCCAGATATAGCGAATGCCTATTTCTGATTGGGCAGCCGCTCAATAGCGGCTATTTAGACCGCTTCTGCTTCGGCGACTTCTTCTTCAGCCGCCTCGGCTACTGGCTCTTCTATCGGGGGGTTAAATTTCTTATCGATAGGTGGCAGAACTGAATCATCAAGAAAAATCTCCAAATCTTTCATAATGATACCTTTAACCGCGTCCATCGAAACAGACTCTTCGCCTTCTAAGGTCCCGGCTTGCAGAATAGTCACCAATTCTTCAATAATTGTTGAAAGGTTACTCCCGATGGAATCTTTTAATTTGGGTAAAATAATGCCTAATTGAATTTTAAATGCTATGTCTTCTGACATCCGGCTACTCCTAAGGTTGACGTTATCGACGGTTAAATTTTTGTCTTCGAACTGACAATGTTGAGAACACTAAAAATGTTAAATTAGACGCCAAAAATCAAGCCTCCCATCAACATACGATTTCAAACATTTTGCAGTATATATAGTGTATAGGTAAAATAAAACGTCATTTTTTATAAAATGAAAATACATCTTGCCTAGTTTTTTTTTCGTTTACCAGTCTATTATATCTTTGAGGGAGTGAAAGTCGGTTATTTTTCGTCTATTACTCAACTGTTTCCACGTAATTCAGAATTCAAAACAAGCGCCTCCCACTGTTGTGAAAACCAGTTTTGCTTATGATGATGAACGGCTTTTATTCAAACAGGCTTATCTGAGGCGGTGCTCGACTTTGTGGGGGCAATAATTCG
>JAWUXW010000006.1:0-14020 GCA_034111125.1 Paraglaciecola sp. | reverse complement strand
CGGCTCACATTTTAATTTTTAGTTTTATCTTGTCAGAGATTGTGAGATTTACAGCACAACTCGTTTATTACCGAAGTAACTACTAACATGGCCAGTTTACCAATAAAAAACAAGATCCGTGAACTGCGTTTCTTTGCCGATGAAATGACTCAACAAGAGCTCGCCGAACTCGTAGGCGTGACACGTCAAACGATCATGGCGATAGAAAAGAGTAAGTACTCACCATCACTTGAAACAGCATTTAAAATAGCAGAAATTTTTGGTCAATCGCTGGAAGAAGTTTTCCAGTATCAAGAAAACTGAGTTATTTAAGGGCTTTAAGAAGCATTGCTCGCAAAAAAATGTAAGTCTTATATTCGGATTTTACAGTCGAAAAAGGCTTTACTAATGAGACGGATGATTCCTTTTTCTAGCATAAAAACTTGCCACCAAACTCTAGTAAGCAAGTACTTACACACTTACTTTTTCAGCTGGATTTAATTTGTACTTATTTACTTGTCTCAGTTTTTCGATGGCTCTCGCCTCGGGCAACGTCTTATACCAATCACCACAAGTAATTGCGATTGGTATTACGTGAAGTGGGCCACTATTGATGTCTATCTAAAATGATAAGAATCTGCGATCCCATCAATGTTAAGCGTAAGCGAAAATTGAAGAATTTCACTTACAGTTGAGTCGCAATATGCGACCATGCTCCATACTGCCTCAGCGGATGTATCCGCATATTTTGTCACCGTTTATCATAGGTTCTAAAGAGACTTACCTTGCCAATCAACTTCGGCTTTGTCACGATAATGCCTATACCATGTGGTATGAGTCCGTGGCAAAACCTCATCCATTAATTCAGGCCGTAGTTTGCAGACCAACTACAACGAATGTGGCGCAATAACAGAAATATCAGGGATCTCCGTATGGTTAATCAAGAACAAAGAGAAAGTGCACTTTTATGGACCCTCGATACACTTAATGAGGGGCAGATTGCAGTCCCGATCATCGCCAAGGACTTCAGCGCGAAAGATTGGGCCTTCATGCTTGAGGGCATGCCAAAGGGCCTAAGACTTACCCTGTGGGAAACCCTCAGCGACGATAAAAAAAGTCCGATTCTGGCGGCTATGCGGGATGACTCACGTGAGCAACTCATCGGCTTATTGTCCAACGAAACCCTTGAAGAAGTGGCGATGTCCAGTACCAACGAGGATCTGGTAGAAATACTCGATGTTCTGCCTCACCGGGTGGCCAAAGGCCTCATTAAAAAACTCACACCTCAGGACATTGGCATTATTGAGAATGCCTTGCACTATTCGGAGGATCAACTTGGGCGTTATGTTAACCATGAGGTTTACACCGTCAATAAAAGTGTCGATGTAGGCGAGCTACTGGATGAGCTTAAATTGCAGGATTTACCCTCATTTACCGACAGCTTTTTGATAGTGGATGATGCTAACCATTTTATGGGTCAGGTAAATCTCAACACCTTATTCAGCTGCGAGCGTAATGTGAGCCTGGTGCAAATTGCCGAATTCTCTGACAAAGTATTGGCCGCTGACATGGATTTATTGGAGGCCTCGGACGCAGTCAAAAGCAGTGGTCGTTCCATGTTGCCGGTGATCACTAAAGATGGCAGATTGCTCGGCAGATTTTCTATCAAGGATGCCCTGGATGTATTTCAGGAACATTACGAAGCGCAAGTATCCCATATGGGACGAGTTAACGACGAAGATCTGTTTGCGCCAATTTTCACCAGTGCCCGGCGTCGGGCAGTTTGGTTGGGTATTAACTTGATTACCGCTTTTATGGCGGCCTTTGTTATCGATATTTTCGATGAGGTTGTTGCCGAAGTTGTGGCCCTTGCGGTGCTAATGCCAATTGTAGCCAGTATGGGTGGAATTACCGGCAGTCAAACCTTAACCCTGACCATCCGCGGATTGGCTACCGGACAACTGGCCAGCTCCAACCTGAGAGCGCTTGGCAGCAAGGAGGTACAGGTCGCGTTTTTTAATGGTTTGCTTTGGGCGCTGGTAGTTGCTGCCATTACTGGCCTGTGGTTTGACAACGCCTTGTTATCGATGATTATCGCCGGAGCGTTACTTGTCAATATGTTGGTCGCCGCATTCTCTGGTATTGGAATTCCTGTTTTGTTAAACAAAGTTGGGATCGATCCCGCCTTGGCCGGCTCAGTGATACTCACTACTCTCACTGATGTCGTCGGCTTTTTTGTATTTTTGGGCTCAGCATCATTGTTGCTGATTTGAACAAGTTTGGCATAACCGAATAGAATTGAATGTCCCGTCTAGGGGCAATTAGAACCTGTCATCAGTGAATCATAGAATTGCTGCTCTTTGTTCTCTATAATCCGCTCCTTTGTGCCCAGTAATAACTGCTGGTCGACCTCCTACCACTAGCATGAGCGATGAAGCAGTATGAGTAATAATGGCAACTGGACAGTAGAGGACTCAGAACAGTTATATGGCATAAAACGCTGGGGTTCGGGTTATTTTGAAATTGGTCAAAATGGTAATCTACAGGTTACGCCGGATCATACTAATCCAGAGATGCGTATTGACTTCAAAGCTGTGATCAATGAAATCAAGGAAGAGGGTATTCAGTTTCCTGTGGTCCTGCGCTTTCACGATATCCTGCGCTCCCAGGTCGCGAATTTAAATCAGGTATTTGATCGCACCATTCAAGAGGCGGCTTATCAGGCCGAGTACATGGGCGTATACCCGGTTAAAGTTAACCAGATGCGCGAAGTGGTAGAAGAAATCGTCGACGCGGGCGTGCCCTACAACTACGGCCTTGAAGCGGGTTCAAAAGCCGAGTTGCTAACAGTTATGGCGTACAATACCAATGCCGATTCCCTGACTATTCTAAACGGCTACAAAGACGAAGAATTTATGCGCCTAGCACTACTGAGTCGCAAACTTGGACGCAAGGCTATTGTCGTAATTGAGAAATACTCAGAATTACTATTATTAGTAGAGACATCCAAAAAACTCGACATATCTCCTCTCATCGGCCTGCGCTCAAAAATGACCGTTAAAGGCCGGGGCAAGTGGGAAGGCTCTGGCGGTGACAGGGCCAAATTCGGCTTAACCATTGCCGAAATCATTAGTGCCGCTCGCTACCTGGAAAGTGAAGGCATGGCTGAGTGTTTAACCCTGCTACATTTTCATATTGGCAGCCAATTAACCGATATTCGTGCTGTCAAAGAAGCCGTTAGTGAAGGGGCGCGTATCTATGCAGAATTATATAGAATGGGCTTTAAGCTCGACTATGTTGACGTAGGCGGCGGTCTAGGCATTGACTACGACGGCAGTAAATCCACTAGCGATTCGTCTCGCAATTACAGCATGGACGAGTACGTTGCCGATGTAGTTTATGGCATGAAGGAAGTATGTGATCTGGAAGATGTCCCCCACCCCAATTTAGTCAGCGAAAGTGGCCGGGCAATCACCGCCCACCATAGTTGTGTCGTCGCTCAAGTAGTAGGTGAAATAAGATCAAACAGCACTGAAATATGTACAGCTAAAGCAAACGGCGAACATATCCTGTTAAGCAATATTCGTGAACTCGCTGAGGGCGTAGACAAACAAGATAATCTTCAGGAAATATTCAACGATGCATCACAATGGAAAGAACAGGCCATGGATGCCTTTAAGTTACGGGTTGTTTCTCTAGAAGAATTGGCAAAAATCGAAACGCTATATTGGCAGATGATGGTCAAATTACAGCAGCGCCTCAAACATGCTGAATTTGTTCCTGAAGAATTACAAGAGCTAGACTACAACCTCTCATCTCAATATTTATGTAACTTTTCGGTGTTTCAATCTGCGGCTGATACCTGGGCAATCGATCAGGTATTGCCCATTGTGCCCCTAACGCGCATGAATGAAGAGCCTACGGTAAACTGTTCGTTAGCAGATATTACCTGCGATAGTGATGGCAAAATCGATAAGTTTGTCACTGCTCAGGGTATTTCGGATGTACTGCCTATGCATCCCTTAAAAGCCGATGAGGACTACTATTTAGGTTTGTTTTTAACCGGGGCATATCAAGACGTAATGGGCGACATGCACAACCTTTTCGGACGCTTAAACGAAGTACATATCTATAGCCATGACGATGACCCCCTGGACTTTTATATCGAAGAAGTAGTGACTGGCTCGTCAGTAGAAAACGTACTCAACATCATGCAATATCACCCCCCGTCGATGGCACAAACCGTTAAAAAATTGATCGACAAACATATTGCCAGTGGCGAAATCAAACCCCGGGAAGGGGTAAAATGGACAGACTTCTACGAAAACTGCTTGAAGGGCTATACCTACCTAAAAACGAGCAACTAGATTCAGGGAAAATCAGGGGCCTTGATACAAACAAGGTCCCTAAACTAGGCGAGTGTATTTTCTATTTAGTCTTATCAATGCTCGCAAGCTGCGGCAAGTTCTGAGTTCTTTTAGGCTCTTTAAAATAACGATGCCAAAACTCTGCAGTAAATTCATTAATTAAATTAGACTCAGCGTTCATCAACATTACATACGCCACTTGCTGATCCGGTGCAAAAGCAATATCCGCTCGATAGCCCCGCACCCAACCGCCATGATAGTTAAGCTTATGTCCCTCAAAATTATAAACCCGCCAGCCCAAACCATAGTGGGCACTTTTTAAGTATTTACGCCAACCCCTGCGATATAACTCACGTTTTGTCACCACCCGGGGCGTAGTCACTTTTTCAATTAGTTGAGGGCTGATCACCTGTGGCATTTCGCCTAACATGGCCCGCAACCATAAAATCATATCTTTACTACTGGCATTCACACCCGCGGCCGGAGAGTAACGATAATAGTCTTCACGTACTTTTACATCTCGCCATTTGCGTTTGGCAATCGCCACATGGGGTCTTGCCCACTTGTCGGACGAGCGCAAAGCGGCGCTGCCAACACTGGCCGTTGCCATGCCAAGAGGCGACAATACTTCGCGCTGTAATTCTTGAGCGTAGGAGCTTTGTTGCTCGTCAAAGTACTCGCCCAAAACCCCAAACAAGGTATTTTGATAAGTATAACATTGACCCGGCGTACACAAGGGTTTCAGGTCGGCAAGCATATTCAGTACACGCTTGATCGGATAGTTAGCCTCAATCAAATTGTCATAGGCATTGGGCGTAAAACCACTAGACTGGCCAATGAGATGTTTTAAATTAAGCCTATTAGCACCCGCAAGAGTAAAACCATAACTAGGCGCAAGAGTAGAAATCGAAGTACGCCAATCAAGACGATTTTGCTCCACCAGCTTGGCTACCAGCATAGCCGTAAACGTTTTGGATACAGAAGCTAATCGAAATACTGAATCTTGTTCAATGGCATTACCTGCACGTTTAGTCTTACCATAGGTCACGACTTTCGCAGGTTTACCTTTTTCTACAAAGGCGAATAAATAACCGGGCACATTTTGCTTTTGTGCCTTTCCTTGCACATATTTAGCATAATTTTTTAACCAGCCTTCGGCACTTACTGCCCAGCTTGGTAGGCTTAAAATCAGGAAAAACAAGAGGCGAATGCTTAAGGAGCTAGTCATGGTTAACCTGAAAAGGGCGTAAAAAATGTCTACAAACTAGCAAATTTGAATAGCCGTTTTTTGTTATAAGGGGCTGTTGAACATATAGCCTATAAATAAGAATATGCATTATCCGCTTTCTTACCATGGGAGCAATAGTTAGTGTCACCCATGCGAGATAAAGTTATTGCTTCCGCTTTCGTCGTATTATAATTTTCAAGCACGTTAGACTATGCACAACGATTAATAAATAGTGAACGCCAGGTGTTAGCACAACAATGTCAACAAGCACGGATGGCAAGAGATGCTCGCTTCGACGGCCAGTTCTTTGTCGCAGTGAAAACCACCCGCATATTTTGTCGACCTATCTGCCCAGCCAACTTGCCGAAAGAGGAGAACGTTGAATACTTCACGTTCGCCCAACAAGCAATGCAGGCTGGCTATCGCCCTTGTATGCGATGCCGACCCGACAGTGCGCCAAAGTCATGCGCCTGGGAAGGTGTGGATACTACCGTAGAACGGGCAGTAAAATTACTCAGGGATAATCCTGACATGTCAGTTCAACACATTGCCGTTAAACTAGGGATAAGCGACCGATATTTTCGTATGTTATTTCAACGTACTCTGGGAGTCAGTCCCAAGCAATACCAGCTTTTTGAACAACTGTTGTTTGCCAAACAGTTATTGCATCAAAGTGCGCTGTCAATTGAGCAGGTTGCCCAGGCTAGCGGTTTTGCCAGCGCTCGACGTTTGCAGGACAATATTAAACAAGTCACAGGCTTAAGCCCCAGACAAATCCGTAGAGACAAAGTTATCAGCACACAAACTATCACTGTTGAGTTGGCGTTTCGTACCCCATATGACTGGCAACATATTAGGGATTTCTTAGCGAAACGGGCTATTTCTGAAATGGAACAACTGGCAGCCAACAGTTATGCCCGAACATTTCATATTGGCCAAGACAAAGGATGGTTTTGTGCCCGCTTTGTTCCGCAGAAACGACACTTTGCAGTGCAGTTAGAACTGGACAATATCAGTCATTTAAAAATAACCTTACAGAACATTCGTAGAATTCTCGATCTCGATGCCGATA
Source organism: Paraglaciecola sp. (assembly GCA_034111125.1). Classification (GTDB taxonomy): domain Bacteria; phylum Pseudomonadota; class Gammaproteobacteria; order Enterobacterales; family Alteromonadaceae; genus Paraglaciecola. Next base: position 7,374 of record JAWUXW010000006.1, on the reverse strand, counting down.
TCTCTGTCATACAAAGTCAGCTCATCAGCAGTGGTGTTAGTCACAGCGAACTGCGTGAAGGCCTCAGACTCCCTGGAATATGGGATACCTTTGAAGCCGGCTGTCGAGCGATATTGGGACAACAGATTTCGGTCAACGCAGCCATTAAGCTCGTCACTCAACTGGTTACTGAGCTGGGTGAACGTGAGCGGGATAGGGTTTATTTCCCTTCCCCTGAAAAGGTCGCCGCCAGTGAACTGCTGTTCCTAAAAATGCCCGCAAGCCGCCGCAAAACATTGCGCAACTTAGCTGCGTTTTACACTTTAGCTGAGAATCACAATCCAGATACCTGGCTGACACTAAAGGGCATAGGTCCCTGGACCGTGGCCTATGCCAAGATGCGTGGTCAATCCCAACCAGATATATGGCTGGATAGTGACTTGGTGATCAAAAAGCAGTTGGAGAAAACGCCAATCAATGCCGATATAGCCCAACCATGGCGTAGCTATTTAACCTTACAACTTTGGAGCATGGCATGAGTACTTCAGACCTTTCGAGTGTATTTATTGACTACCTGAAAAGCCCCATGGGTATATTACAGCTAAAGGCTAATGCTGCAGGCTTAATGGCGATTGGCTTTGTAGAACAAGAACAACAGACAACGGTCAAGCCTAACCAGATCACAGATAGTACTAAGCACCAGCTCACAGAATATTTCGCAGGGGACAGAAAGGAGTTCGATTTGCCGATCTCAGCTCCAGGTACGGAGTTTCAGCGACACGTATGGCGACAACTGACGTTTATCCCCTACGGACAGACGTGCAGCTATCAGGACATCGCAAATCGCTTAGACAATCCAAAAGCGGTGCGTGCAGTTGGCAATGCAAATGGTAAGAACCCCTTAACCATTGTGGTTCCCTGTCATCGGGTGATTGGCGCAAATGGCAGTCTGACAGGCTATGCCTGGGGCGTGTCGCGCAAAGAATATTTACTGAAGCATGAAATGAACATCGCCGAATATCAACTTTCTTAAGGAAATACATTGCCAGTAAAATACGTACTAGAATTGCTATTGTTGGCCGCTGTGTGGGGAGCATCATTTATTTTTATGCGCACCACTGTGCCCGATTTTGGACCGATTATGCTTATTACCCTGAGAACCGGTATCGCGGCTGTTTTTTTATTACCCTTTTTGATAAAAGCCAAACTGCTAAGTCAACTCAAGGTTCACTGGCTACCGATATTGGTCGTCGGATTAATCAATACCGCAATTCCGTTTTGTCTGTTTAGTTATAGCACCCTTTATTTGGGAGCAGGTTATGCTTCGGTATTAAATGCTACCGTCCCCATGTTTGGTGCAATAATCGGCTTTTTCTGGTTGAAAGATTATTTATCAAACATCGCCATATTCGGCTTGTTAGTCGGATTTTGTGGAGTATTACTACTTAGCATTGCCCGAGATGCCGCGTTTTCAGCTGAAGCCTTGCTACCGGTATTAGCTGCGTTGCTGGCAACCTTATCTTATGGTGCCGCGGCCTGTTACGCAAAAAAATATCTCATAGGCAGCCAGTGCTTTGCCTTTTTATCTCTTGCGCCCCTAAGTTTGGCTTTCTGGCCCGAGCAAATGCCTGGCTTACATAGTTGGTTACAGGTGCTGATACTCGGCGTTGCTTGTACAGCCTTAGCCTATATTTTATATTTCAGATTGATTGCCAATGTAGGCGCAGAAAAAGCCATCACCGTGGCCTATTTGGTACCAGTATTTGGCGTAATGTGGGGGATCGTCTTTCTTGACGAACACCTAAGTCCTGGTATGTGGGTGGGAGCCGGTTTAGTTATTTTAGGGGTTGCTCTGACCACTGGAATATTAAACCGAAAACAGTTGGCCACTGTCTAGTACGCTGGGCAGGGACGTCCAGCCATTAGCCGAAAAAAATAACCGCAATCTATGCTAATACCAATCACCCTAGATATGCGATCAACTCAGAAGGTGATGGCAGGTTTCATAGCAAAGCGTAATGTCGAAGGAATGCTGGTTGCCTTCATAGACCTTACAAAAACATTTGGAGTGCTTTTTATTCACCACATCCATGTGGCTCACCTGCTTCGCAGGCCAGCTGAAGCTGTTGTGATTTGTTCCAACAAATTTTGCTGAACGTCTGAAAGACGGCCCTGAAAGGGTGGAGTGCAGGGATACGCGGAATACAATGTAGCTAGGGAGCTTGCCAGCCCTTCCCGAAGGGTGATGCCAAACTCGCTTACGCTGTCGCCATTATAAGGGTAAAAGCACACAGCGATTAAGTCAATTTTATCTATCACTGAGTAAGCAGATATCTTGGTGGATTGGTATCATTATTCAGATTCAGTTAAAGTACCACCGGCAGAGCCGGGGGTTTACCTTCTATTAATCGTAACTACTGGGCTTTCAGCGGCATCAACAATAACAATAACAAGCGCCATCCCAATTCTTCAACATTGAGCTCTGAAATCAGAAAATCGTCACCATCAATATTGACTAAAGCGCTGTCAGGGAATCATTAACCAGGCGGGAGTGGTCGATTTGCTGATACCAGGCAAAATCACTTAGGTTTTACAGTGACGATCCGCTTTCCAATTGCTGGAGATATGAAGATAGCATCACCTGCTTCTGCTCATTAATAAGCAGCAATTATAGCCGAAACGACGCTTATACTCGGTGAATGTATCTAAAAAAACCCGCAGGCTTTTACCTACGCCCGCCATGCCAATAAATTCACCTTGTTGGTTATATATTTTTACGTCGAAGAATAGCTGTGGATCATATCTTTGCCCCACATCAGCCACCAAATCTTGCTCCATGTCTCTGATTTTGAAATACCAGTCAAGCTCGCCTTCTACCAATCTAATGCTGACTTGTTCTGAGAAAAATTGACGCCGTTTTTCACTTACAACGAAAAACTTCCAATCAAATTTTTTCTCGAGTTTTTCAAGCAGCTCAAATATTAAGTCATGCTTAAGCTCTTCAGCTTCAATTAAGTGATTAAACAGCTCACCATGGGCCAGCGTTGCTGAGGTAAAGTGGTTTAAGTATTCCCCTATCCACTAATGCAAATACCGGTGAAATCGACTCGTGTTGAATACGACTCTGATCTGCAACGACATTGCTGATCGCCGAATAAGCTGGAGTGGCAGCCACCAAGAAAAAAAGCACCAACAATTAATCGACCTTGACCGAGTGAATGTCGGACAGATTATCGCCCATCTAATAGGATTTAAAGATTCAGCTACTGACATGCTTGCCTACCTTCAGTAGAATATTGAAAACCAACATTTCTCAGGATCCCGAATGGCATTTTCAGTGGTAATTCTCGCGGCAGGCAAAGGTACAAGAATGAAGTCTACCTTACCAAAAGTATTACACCCCATTGCGGGTAAACCCATGGTGCAACGGATTATTGACACGGTCAATCAACTCGGCGCGAGCAGCGTTAATTTGATTTACGGCCACGGCGGCGAAAAATTACAAACAGCCTTGCAACACAATACGCTGAATTGGTGTTTACAGAGTGAGCAGTTAGGTACCGGTCATGCGGTTATGCAGGCAGTTCCCAACCTTAGCGATGACGAAGATGTGTTGATATTAGTGGGCGACGCCCCCCTGATAAAACAAAGCACCTTAGAGCAATTACTGACAGTTAAACAACAAGCCGATTTAGCACTGCTAACCGTACATTTGCATGACCCTTCTGGTATGGGACGCATTATTCGCCAGGGTGAACAGGTCAAGGCCATTGTTGAGCACAAAGATGCCACGGAACAACAGCGCCAGATCACTGAAATTAACACTGGCATGATGATCATGAGCGGCAAAGATCTTAAACGCTGGTTAGGTAATCTTAATAGCGATAACTCACAAGGTGAATTCTACCTGACCGATGTTATCGAGATGGCATTTCAGGAAGGTAAGGTGATAAAAGCAGCCCAACCCAGTTCAGCAGTGGAAGTAGAAGGCATTAACAACCGCCGACAACTGGCGACCATTGAGCGAGCGTTTCAGCTAGAGCAAGCTGATGAATTAATGATGCGGGGCGTGAGTTTGCTCGACCCTCAGCGTTTTGACCTGCGGGGTGACCTGGTCATAGGACAGGACATTGTGATTGACGTCAATGTTGTCATTGAGGGGACCGTCAGTATCGGTTCAAACGTCAAAATTGGCCCCAATTGTATTCTCAAAGACTGCCAAATTGACGATGGTGCGGTGATTGAAGCCAATTCAATATTAGACCAGGCAATTGTCGGTGCCAATTGCACCGTAGGACCCTTTGCCCGTTTGCGCCCGGGCGCAGTGATGCATGAAGGGGCCAAAGTGGGCAATTTTGTGGAGATGAAAAAAACAATTCTAGGCAAGGGCTCAAAGGCCAGCCATCTGACTTACCTCGGTGATACAGAAGTGGGCATAGGTGCCAACATTGGCGCAGGCACCATCACCTGCAATTACGACGGCGTAAATAAATTCAAAACCATCATCGGAGACGGAGCGTTTATCGGCTCCAATAGCTCCCTCGTCGCCCCCGCTTCTATTGGTGTGAATGCCACGGTAGGAGCTGGCTCAGTGATAACCAAAGCGATAGCCGATAAAGAATTATCCGTTGCCCGAGCCAAGCAACGGAACATTACTGATTGGCAAAGGCCGAGTAAAAAGTAGGTAGATCATTAAAACTCAGTTTAACTTGCGCTATGAAATTTAATAGCTAAAATATATTACGTTTTGAAACTTAAATATTTTAACTATGCAAAAACGTAATACCCAACAACGCCGTCGCGCCATAATTGAGCGCCTGAATACTCAGGGCGAAGTTGTGGTGGATGAGCTGGCTAGCTTATTCTCAACCTCTGAGGTAACGATCCGTAAAGATCTGGCTGAATTGGAGAATAACGGTTTATTGATCCGAAAATTTGGCGGTGCGGTGCATTTACCAAGAGATTCGTCCGAATTATCTAGTGAAAAACTTTCGAGTCGAAAGATAGCCATCGCGACTGCCGCTGCTGCACTGATCAAAGATCACAATCGCATTATTATCGATAGCGGCAGCACCACCTCCGCCTTGCTACCCTTGCTAAAATTCAAATTAGATCTGGTAGTGATGACGAATTCATTGCATGTGGCCCGCCAACTACTCGAACAAGAAAACGAACCTAAGGTGCTGATGACCGGTGGCACCTGGGATGCTCAATCCCATTCTTTCCAGGGCCGAATGGCCGAGCAAATGCTGCGTTCATATAACTTCGATCAAGCCTTTATGGGCGCTGCTGGCCTGGATTTGGCTCAGGGAACGACGACTTTCAATGAACTCACCCAATTGAGCCAGGTAATGGCAGAGGTCAGTCGCGAAGTCATTGTGATGGCCGAGTCAGAAAAATTACAACGTAAAATTCCAAATGTAGAGTTACCTTGGCAGGCCATATCGGTGCTAGTAACCGACGATCAACTATCGACGGATGCCAAACTACAAATCGAACAACAGGGCGTAGAAGTCATCTGCGCCATATCCAGTGAGAGGGGAGCATAGTATGTGTGGGATCGTAGGGGCAATTGCCGAACGTAATGTAGTAGAGATATTACTCGAAGGCTTAAAACGCCTAGAGTACCGTGGTTATGACTCAGCAGGTGTAGCCTTATTAGACAATAAGGGCAACCTGAGTCGCACCCGGCGTATCGGCAAAGTCAAAGAGCTCGCCGCTGCTTTGCTCGCCACTCCAGTCCAAGGTTCAACTGGTATTGCCCATACCCGCTGGGCAACCCATGGTAGCGTGACCGAAGCCAATGCCCATCCCCACTTTTCCAGCGAGCGCATTGCCGTTGTACACAATGGCATTATCGAGAATTACCAGACCTTACGCACACAATTAAGCGAGCAAGGTTACGGCTTCACCTCGGATACCGACACAGAAACCATCGCCCATCAGGTACATTATGAATTGGATCAATGCGCCGACCTACTCAAAGCAGTGCAAATTTCGGTCAGTAAATTCCATGGCGCTTATGGGACCGTTATCATGGATAAACATGATCCCGAGCGCATTATCGTTGCCCGCTCCGGCAGTCCCCTGATCATAGGTCTGGGCATTGGTGAAAACTTTATTGCCTCTGACCAAATGGCCTTGCTGCCGGTAACCCGTCGCTTTATGTTTCTTGAAGAAGGGGATGTCGCAGAAATCACCCGCACCAGCATTAAAGTCTATGACAGCGAAGGCCATGTTGTTGAGCGTGAAGTGACTGAATCAGATGTAGAACATGATGCGGGCGACAAAGGCGGCTACCGCCATTATATGCTCAAAGAAATTCATGAGCAGCCTAGTGTGGTGCGCAACTGTATGCAGGGGCGCTTAACTGAAAACGGTATCAGTCCCAATATCTTTGGCCACGATGCGGATAGCATTTTAGCCGAGATAAAACATGTGCAAATTGTTGCCTGCGGCACCAGCTATCACTCAGGCATGACAGCAAAATATTGGCTGGAGCAATATGCCAACGTTTCGTGCAACGTGGAAATTGCCTCCGAATTTCGTTATCGCAAGTCATTTGTGCATCCAAACAGTTTATTGGTAACCATTTCCCAGTCAGGTGAAACGGCTGACACCTTAGCCGCCCTGCGCTTAGCTAAATCCTTGGGTTATAGCTCAAGTTTAAGCATCTGTAATGTGCCGGGCTCGTCACTGGTGCGAGAGTCAGACTTAGCCTTTATGACTCTCGCTGGAGCTGAAATTGGCGTGGCTTCAACCAAGGCTTTCACCACTCAGTTAACCGGTTTTCTAATGCTGACCTTAGCTCTTGGTCGTCACAACGGCATGAGCGAAAAAGATCATGGGGACATTGTTGCGGCCCTGCATACCCTGCCGAGTAAATTGGAAGAAACCCTGGCACTGACCGAGGGCATTAAAGATCTAGCCGAAGAGTTTGCCGATAAACACCACAGCCTGTTTTTAGGTCGAGGCGACCAATATCCCATCGCCATGGAAGGGGCACTCAAACTTAAAGAAATCTCCTATATCCATGCGGAAGCCTATGCCTCCGGTGAGTTAAAACACGGTCCCTTAGCCCTTATCGATGATGAAATGCCAGTGATCGTTGTTGCTCCCAACAATGAGCTGCTAGAAAAACTCAAATCCAACGTAGCAGAAGTACGCGCCCGTGGTGGCATCATGTATGTATTCGCCGATAAAGAGGCTAACTTCCAAAGTGATGAAACCATGCGGGTGATCAACGTACCTCACTGCGAGGCTGCCATCGCACCGATTATTTACACCCTTCCCTTACAGTTATTGTCCTATTATGTGGCCATTATTAAGGGCACGGATGTAGATCAACCACGTAATTTGGCTAAGAGCGTCACGGTGGAATAGACGGGAAGGAGC
>JAWUXW010000005.1:0-18755 GCA_034111125.1 Paraglaciecola sp. | reverse complement strand
ATCTTAAAGGTCACTGCCGACTCGCTGGATTTGCAGAGCAAGGCTCTTTGAATAATAGCAAATCAGCCGACATTGGCCACGACCACGGCGGTAAATTTTTAAGCAAGATACCGCTTCAATTCCGTAAAATTCAACGACGGGATCCGGCAAAAACCGGATCCCGTTCAATTAACCATCTGAGTTTACATTGGAGTGGCAACAGCTTGTAAAGTGCTACATCACTTTGCTCACTCTGGGACTTGCTATTTACTAGGTATAACAATCTACGTTCCCGCTCCTAAACGCAGATGCACCGTAACTTCTTCCCTATTGTGATAAAGGTGTTTGGCCTGTATTTGATAGCCTTTATGCTGATGTTCCTTCATCACCTGAGCAATGATCCCCAGAGATTCCTGCACACATTCATAGCGTTTTTTCATCGGCAGTTTTAAGTTGAACATGGCTTCCTGACAGCGTTTTTCTGCGACCCAGGTAGCCATTAATTTAGCGACTCGCTGGGGTTGTTCGATCATGTCGCAAACCAGCCAGTAAATATTGTTTTTCTTGGCTTTAAACTTAAAACCATCTTCCGGGTAATACTTTACCTGGCCACTTTCCATCAGCGCTTCGTCCATTGCGCCATTATCCACCGCATGCACAAACATGCCACGCTGCACTAGCTGATAAGTCCAGCCTCCGGGACAGGCACCTAAATCCACCGCATGCAAACCGCCTTGCAGTCGATGATCCTGTTCTTGCTTGGGGATAAAAGTCTGAAAAGCCTCATCCAGTTTTAAAGTAGAACGGCTCGGAGCGGCATTGGGGAATTTGAGACGCATTATGCCAAGAGGCAGAGGCGAGTTATTGTCAGGATAGGAATAGCCAAGGTGAGCCTCATCCGTCTTGGTAAAAAACACATGCAGCACCGGTTTAGTTGGGTTGTCTTTGTTGCTCAGTTTGTTCTTTTTGCGCAAGGCCTGGCGCAGAGGCACACTAAACTTTCGGCAAAACTTAGATAGCTCCCTGCCATCGGTGGTGTCGCTGTGCTCTACTCTTAGCTCGCCGCACACAGGAAAAGCGTCACAAGCTTGTAGAATAGGCCCGATACGATCATTCACATCCAGAGCGTCCAGACTCGACTGGCAGGTGAACATTTGCCTGGCGAAGATCATCTGCTCAAATCCCAAGGATCTAGCTAACACATCAGCTTGATCGGCCTGATGACATTGAAACAATACGTAGCCAGAATTGGCCTTGGTTTGAGCATAGCCATATACGCCCAGCGGACTGGCTTTATCTTGCACTTCGTTAGCCACATCATTTTCAAAACCACTACGACAATACAGTAATAAACCGGCCATTTACCTAATTAACCCCATTTGTTGTGCGCAAAACGGACAAACCCAACAGGGCCCAGCCAACAATAAAACATAAACCACCCAGGGGCGTTATAGGACCAAACCACTTAAGTTGCGTTAGGGCCAGCAGATATAAACTGCCACTAAACAATAGAATCCCCGCTAACATAAAACCAGCGCTGTAAAGCAACAGGCTTTGCGGCATTTGACGATAAAGCACCACCAATAAGATCAGTGCCAAACTGTGGTACATCTGATACTGCACACCAGTTTGAAAGGCGCTCATCATGCTTTCCGACAGTTTTCCTTTGAGACCATGAGCCGCAAGCGCGCCCAAGATAACCGCCAGCATCCCACTGGCAGCGGCGGCGGCTAAAATCATATTCATATTGTTATTCCGTTACGGTTGGTAATTTTTCTGGTCGACACCAAATACTCAAGCAAGTTAATTGAAGTCGTCATGGTCTTGCTCGTCATGAACCTGGCTAAGCAGCCAGCTACGAAAAGCGGCTATCTTACCCAATTCGGTCTGTGATTGGTGACAAACAAAATAATAGGCGTTTTTAGTGACTAATTTTTCTTCAAAGGGGCAAACCAATCGCCCGGCATCTATCTCAGGCCTTGCTAACACACTGTGACCAAGTGCAATGCCCTGCCCCAAAGCGGCAGCCTGCAGTACCAACATAGAATGGCTAAATATCGCCCCGTGATTAACATTCACCCCATTGACGTTAAAGTGCCTTATCCAAGTCTTCCACGCATCCCGGGAGGAGTCATGCAACAGTAAATGATGACGCAAATCATCCAGAGTGTTCAGTGGTTTGCCACTTTGAAACAATAAAGGTGAACAGACCGGGGTTAAATATTCAGTATGCAACTTGTCAGCTACCAAGCCAGACCATTTCCCCTTGCCATAATAAATAGCCACATCCACATCGTCGGTTAAAAAGCCCTCATCAAAATCAACCGCTTTAATGCGCACATCAATATCCGGGTTAAGCTGGGAAAACTGGCTGATCCGGGGCACTAACCACTGGATAGCAAAACTAGGCGGCAGGGCAACAGTGATTGCCCCCTTGGCTCCTCTGGCCAGCAAACGCTCCGTAGACTCTTGCAGTGATTGAAAAATATCCTTGAGATCAAGATAATAGCCCTGACCTTCCTCGGTTAAAAACAAGGAACGATTCTTACGCAAGAAAAGTTTCATCGACAAAAAATCTTCTAATGCTTTTATCTGATGACTCACTGCCGCTTGCGTGACAAATAATTCGTCCGCCGCACGAGTAAAACTAAGGTGCCTGGCAGCAGCCTCAAAGGCTTTCAGCGAATTAAGTGGGGGTAATCTACGATTCATAGGGTGCTACTGATTCAGTACATATCATTTTAATGACGCATTCATTAGTTTTTCTAATTAAGATACCATAGTAAATGTCATTTTAACTTTGTGCAACACCTGTATATTATTCACTCCGTCGAAGAGAAAAGTCTTTTAAAAACAAAGACCAATAAATAAACATTTACGTAACAACTTTACCAAAATGTTTACATTTACCATTAATATACTTTAGGTGATTATTATGAAATTACGTTTTAGAACACTATTTATCAACACCCTTGCTACTCTAGTAGTGAGCAATGCAGCTTTCGCTAACACAGTAAATCAAAACGTAGAGTTTAATCTACAGCAGGAAGTTGAACAGAATTTACAGTTAATGTTGGCAGATATAAAGGCTCCTAACATTAATACAAACCTTGTTAAACAACTAAACCACGGCTACGTGCTCACACAAACCAATAAATTGGTGGCAACCGCCAGTGAGTCATTACCACAATACAAATTTAAAGTGGTTATCGCAGACTAATTGTCCTATCCATTGTGAAGCACTTGCCATCACAAGCTAGAAATTGACAAAAGCGTCTACAATAATCCCATCCAATATTTGTATATAGGTTCTCTTGACAGATATAGGCGCACCTACAATGTGCGCCAAATATTTGCTCCAGCCCCCATTTGCAACATTAGCCCTTTACTACATTACTCCTGCTAATTTCTGCTAGCTTGCGCTGGTATCAAGCACTGGAAAACTTTTAACTAGCGTATCCAAAGCCTTCATCTGCGCTAAATAAGGTTCAAGCTTGTCCAGAGATAATGCACAAGGTCCATCACACTTTGCCTGATTCGGGTTCGGATGGACCTCAATAAATAAGCCCGCCAAGCCTAAAGCCATGCCACTACGCGCCAATTGTGCTGCCTGCGCCCTGCGACCATCGGCGGAATCCGCTCTGCCCCCGGGTACTTGTAAGGCATGAGTAGCATCAAAAATAACCGGTGCATAATCCTTCATCTCATCCATGCCCAGCATATCGACCACTAAATTGTTGTAGCCGTAACAAGAGCCTCGTTCACATAAAATTATCTTGTTGTTACCCGCTTCAATAAACTTGTTAATAATGTGGCGCATTTCGTGAGCGGCTAAAAACTGCGGTTTTTTCACATTGATAATCGCATTGCTTTTGGCCATGGCGACCACTAAATCGGTTTGCCGAGCTAGGAAGGCGGGTAATTGAATAACATCAACCACCTCGGCAACTGGCGCAGCTTGATGAGATTCGTGTACGTCTGTGATCAAAGGCACGTCAAAGGTTGCTTTGATTTCCTGAAATATCTTCAGGCCCTCTTCCATACCAGGACCCCGGTAGGAATTTACCGAAGAACGATTTGCCTTATCAAATGAGGCCTTAAACACGTAGGGAATACTCAATTTGGTAGTGACTTCTTTATAATGCTCGGCGACACGCATCGCCATATCTCGAGATTCGAGCACATTCATTCCACCAAACAGCACAAAAGGCTGATCGTTAGCGACTTTAATGGACCGAATGTCTATCGACTGTAAATTATTCATCGTAAGGGTTTCTCTCTAATAAATCATAAATAAACCGGATATTTAATCCCCATATTCTAACCCACAAATCCACGGCGGGCTTAGCATTAAAATTAGCAAGATAACCCGCTTGCCTATGTTATTAATGAGCAGCAACATTCGAGGCTGCGGATCTAAACACGCCCACAAAAAGGTAATGAAACGCTGCACTGGGCGCAGTTTGAACAACTGGCCAAGCACACTATTACAGAGAGCCCAGTCAAATTCTTATGAAAGCTGGACGGACTCTATTTTCCATTTGAGTTAGTGAAGGTGCTAAAAACACGCTAATAACAGTATTGTGGGTGCGATTTTGATGAGTTAAAGTACCTCCCGCAGAGCCGGGGGTTTACCTGTTATTCATTAAGATAGGAATATCTATGGCCGTTGGACAGGCTTTGATATCAGGCACATCATAATAATAAGTGCACCGAGCCGCTTCTGTGATTACCTGAAGCTTGTTTAGGGGTTTATGTAGGTCGTCAAAATTTTCAGCAAGTTGCTGATGAGATAGCGTCCCTGGCTTGCTTGTATTATTCACTCTATCTCCTGCCTGTCCTGTCGATATGAGTTTCATTCACTAACCAAAAATCCGTCCTTTTCAGCTTCCTGTATACAGCAGCTCTTTCACAAGAAACATAATGAATATCCAACAGCTCAGTTTTTAAGAAATGGCTTGAAATTTACCTATATGCTACCAGCAATAGGCAATACCACTAGGTAAACTAGTAACTCGAATTAGGAGTGCTTTCGGGATTGATATCGCCAGCCACTTCTTCTGGGTCAACATCATTGATGAGCAGTACTTCACGAACGGTTTCAATATGATCCAGTACTTTTTGGTAACTCTCAGCATATTCAAATTTATTGACCTCTATGACTTTAGGCATGTAAGTAAAGGCTATTTTCAAGGCTTGCAGGGCCTCGTCATTTATTTTTTCAGTCATTTTTACACTCTTTTGAGTTGTATTGACTGCCGAGTAAGTCGCGCAGTTTTTGCTCCGCAAGCTGTTTGGAGGTAAGTGGCGCTATATCTTTCGCATTCTGGCCTGGACTTTCCTGCATATATTCAGAAGTGCTTGTTTCGCTAGCGCTATCTGCGGGATCATCAGAAAAAAGTGCAGCAAACTTGGCTTTGGCTTGTTCAGATTTTATACGAGCCGTCCCCTTGAATGAGCCATTGCTCGGTTTAAAGTAATCACAAAAGTTGGCGCGCTCACTGTCGGATACCGACTCTGCACGCTCTTCATTGCAACTTCCACGACTATTGTCGTCGTAGAACTCACACATTTTGCATACGTGCTGATCCGCAGCACAGCTAGTGCATTCTTCCCGGCGGGACATCGGCAAAATAACGTCAATTAGTTTGTTGCCACACTTCCAACAATTGAATTTTTCGGCCATTACATTTTCCCTATCTGAACTCAGATTGTGACTGTCTTGCAGTTTAAGAGTTGCTGGTTAATTAGCAAGCATCTTGGGCAAGGACTCTACCCAGCCAGCAGGAATACCAAGGCGGGGTAAAAACAAATTGGCGAGACATCCATTATAGGCTTTTATATTCCTTCAATGCCTACATTTTCACAGGGCTAACAAAGCTGTCAGGTTTAACGGCAATAACAGATGAATCAATTGAATGCAGCACCGTTTCAGCAGTATTGCCAATAATCAGCCCTGGAACTCCAGTGCGTCCAATTGTCCCCATCACCACGGTGTTTATCTGTTTTTCGCCCATAAACTGGGGAATGATATCGTCGGGAGAGCCTTTAACCAGAACAAGTTGCTCGTCATCAAGAGAATAGGACTGGCCGAGCGCTCTTTGACGTAGTAAATTTTCCCAGTGTTCCCCGACTAACATATCATCTATTCTGTCTTGTGATACCTTTAATAAGCCACTGCTTCTGAGCGTGCTCTCGCCGTATAGAGTCCAACAGGAAAGCAGGTATAACTGGGATTGGTCTCGTGCAGCGACTGAGGTAGCGAGATCCATTATGAGCTTATTTAAGGCTTTGCCTTGAGCGGAATCTTCGAGTGAAAGATCAATAGCGGCCAATATGGTCTTGGACGCGCCCTCATGACGAATAAGCCATACCGGACAAGGACATTTTCGCATGAGATGGACATCGTTGCTGTTGAAAAGATCCCCGTGTAACTCTGCAACCTTTATGACAATGTCGTAGTTATGCTTGAGTACCTGAGTAATAATCTCAATAAATCCTCGTCCGGCCACCACTCGGGCACCTACGGTGAATCCCATTGTTTTTATTGGTTCAACAATTTCTTCAAGAGCAAGCATTTTTCGTTGTCTGATCACGGAACTTAATTCTTCAGCACTAATAAAATCCTGATACCGTTCAATTGAAGACTTCGGCTCGTCAAATACATGTAAAAGTGTCAGAGTCGCATCGTTTTCTCTGGCTAATTCAGTGCCACGTCTAATAGCTTCATTCTGACTGGAGATGTTTTGCGCATCCACTACAACTAATATGTTTTTAAAACGTAACATGTTTGCTCTGCAGATTAATAAAGGCAAATTTCAGTATACAAGCCATTTACACATGGAAAAGTCGAATAACATTTGCAATTGGATCGGTTTTTTCGAGCATTAAGATGGATCAACGACAGCTTTCACTGGCACAAGGGTTGTAACTAGATGGACGTTATTAACGTGCGGACAGCCTTTAAACATAAATATCTAAATGTTTTGGGCCTTTCTTATCTTCATCATCTGGTGCTTGTTCTGCATCCCTACTTGAAGCTTGGTTGTGGTTGTGCTTATTCTGCTCTTTAGGATTTTTGGCGTGTTTTTTAGGGTGATATTTCTCGCGCACTTCTAACTCTTCATGATGAAGTTCTTCTTCCTCGTCGCTCAGGGCTCCTAAATTCGATTCTTTGCTTACCTTCTGAACTTTTTGTTCATTCTGAGCCATGGGCACTTTGCCCTCTCTGGGCAATATGGAAAACAATAAATCACTGGACATTTATCACCAACCTAGCTGTTTTTTATTCGGATTATAAAATAGATCCTACTTTTATAGACTTACTTTAGTTTTTTTGTTTCATATTGCAAACAGATTTACATGCTAATACTCCGCAAGGCCATAGTCTATTTGGTTGTAAGACATGAACAAAAACCATGGCCTTTTCGATGATTTTTACTGATTTACACTTGCATTAATTAGACCAATTCGATAATATTTTCACCCTAAGTCGAACAGCGACCAATTAAGATTATATGACTATTCTAAATACGCCTGCGGATCACCATCATCCTATAGCATAACCTTTCAGGTTGGTGCTGGAAGGTCTATTGTTCCTTCCTTCGGCGTAATTAACAAACAGCCCCTGGAAGGAAACTTCCGGGGTTTTTTTGTTTTAACCCACAAAGGGTTTTTGGCATGAGTAAATAACTGCTTAATATTGAATAACAACAGGATTAATAAGTAATGAGTGATAGCACAAGACTACGTATCGCGATCCAGAAATCAGGCCGCTTAAGCGACGACAGCATTGCCCTGCTTAAGGCCATTGGCATTAAATTACAAATTCGTGACCGCCTACTGATCGCTCATTCAACCAACCAGCCCATCGATTTATTGCGAGTGCGTGATGATGACATCCCAGGCTTAGTCATGGATGGAGTGGTTGATCTTGGATTTATTGGTGAAAACGAGCTCGAAGAAAAAATGCTCGAGCGTGAAGCGTCCGATAAAAAGCACGAGTATGTTGAACTTCGACGCCTTGATTATGGCAGTTGCCGCTTATCAATTGCGGTGCCCAACGAGTTTGATTATCAAGATATTCACTCTCTTGAAGGGAAAAAAGTCGCCACGACCTACCCGTTTTTATTAGAGCGTTATTTTAAGCAGCACAAGGTTAACGCCAGTACGGTGATGTTAACCGGCTCAGTCGAGGTGGCGCCTCGGGCAGGTCTGGCAGATGCGATCTGTGATTTGGTCTCTACCGGGGCCACGTTGGAAGCCAATGGTTTGCAGGAAGAGGAAGTGATATTTGAGTCTAAAGCGGTATTTATTCAACGGGCCGGCGAAATGCCCGAAGCAAAACAAGCCCTGATCTCTCGCATGTTGCCCCGTATGGACGGCGTGATGCAAGCCAAGGAAAGCAAATACATCATGCTGCATGCACCTAAAGCCTATCTGGAACAAGTAAAGAGTTTGCTGCCTGGCTCAGAAACCCCAACCGTGCTGCCCCTGTCGGGTAACGACAAGGCAGTAGCCATTCATGTGGTCAGCTCTGAAACCTTATTCTGGGAAACCATGGAAAAATTAAAAGCCCTGGGCTGTAGTTCTATCTTGGTCATGCCAATTGAAAAAATGATGGGTTAATTGGAATAAGCTGAGTGAGTATGAAAAACACAATGCAAAACTGGTCAAGCCTTAATCAGACGCAGCAAGGACAGTTACTCAGTCGTCCAGCCATGGCGGATAACGCCAGGTTAAGCGCGATCGTGTCTGATATTATTCAGCAGGTAAGCTCACAAGGCGACGAAGCATTGTACGCCCTAACTGAACGCTTTGATGGTATAGCGCTAGAACAACTGACTCTTGATACTGACTTTGCTCAGACAGCCGAGAATGAAATAAGCCCCAAGGTTAAGGTGGCGATTGAGCAGGCTTACGCCAATATTCACGCATTTCATCAAGCTCAGCGCCCCAATAATGTAAAGGTTGAAACGGCCCCTGGCGTAGTGTGCGAGCTCTTACATGCGCCGCTTGCCTCGGTTGGTTTGTATATTCCCGGTGGCAGTGCGCCACTTATCTCAACCGTGTTAATGCTTGGCGTAACTGCAAAAGTAGCGGGTTGTGCCCGCAAAGTTCTGTGCACTCCCCCAAACAAGCGAGGCAAGGTAGCGGCTGAAATTTGTTACGCGGCTAAACTGTGTGGCATAGATGAAATATACTTAGTTGGCGGCGCTCAGGCAATAGCGGCCTTAGCGCTAGGTACAGAAACAATTACCAAAGTAGATAAAATTTTTGGCCCTGGCAATAGCTTTGTCACCGAAGCTAAGCAACAAGTGAGCCGCATACCCGCAGGCCCTGCTATTGATATGCCAGCAGGACCTTCTGAAGTTTTGGTTATTGCAGACGCTGGTGCCAATCCGATATTTGTCGCAGCAGACCTACTCTCTCAAGCAGAGCACGGTGAAGATTCTCAGGCAATACTGGTATCTGACAGTGAAAGTTTGATAAGTGCTGTACAACGAGAGGTCGAGACTCAGCTAGCGAACCTAAGCCGTAAGCATATCGCCGAACAGGCGATGCAGCATAGTCGTTATATTTTAAGTGAAGATTTGCCAAGTGCTATTGAGATCAGCAATTTGTATGCGCCAGAGCATTTAATCGTGCAAATCGAAAACCCCAGAGCCTACTTGCCCAAGATGCAAAATGCGGGGTCGATATTCCTGGGCCAATGGTCGCCTGAATCAGCAGGCGATTACGCCAGTGGTACCAACCACGTATTACCCACCTATGGTTATGCACGCAATTATTCAAGCTTAGGTTTAGCCGACTTTATGCGTCGTTACACTGTGCAAGAACTTAGCTATGAAGGCTTAAGAAATATCGGAGATGCCATTATGAATCTAGCCGATGCCGAGGGCTTAGATGCCCACAAGCAAGCCGTGGCGTTGAGACTCAATGGTGGACAAAAATGAGCACGCTTATCGATAAGTTAGTGGCTGACAATCTAAAGGCGCTTAAACCTTATGAGTCGGCCCGACGACTGTATTCCTGTGCTGATGCAGGCACAACACGGCAGGTTTGGCTAAATGCCAACGAGTCCCCCTATAACAATGACTATGAAATTGACCCTGAGCGCTTTAATCGCTACCCGGATTGTCAACCACCAGCAGTGGTTAATTCCTACGCCCTGTATGCAGGGATAGATAATAAGCAGCTATTGGTCAGTCGCGGGGCCGATGAAGCCATTGAACTGCTGATCAGAACCTTCTGCACGCCTGGACAGGATAAAATACTTATCTGCCCTCCTACGTATGGAATGTATGCCATCAGTGCCGAGACCTGCAATGTGGGCATAGCAAGAGCACCGTTATTGGCTGATTTTTCTTTAGACCTTGCGGCAATCTGCGCCTTTAAGGGCAAGGTCAATCTGGTGTTTATCTGCTCACCGAATAATCCCACTGGCACCTCGGTTGATAAAGCACAATTGCAGCACGTTATCGAACACTTTGCCGATTCAGCCCTAGTGGTGGTGGATGAAGCGTATATCGAATTTGATTTGGCCAACAACTGGGCCATGCAGTTAGCCCAACACCCTAATCTGGTTCTACTGCGAACCCTTTCCAAAGCTTTTGCTCTGGCGGGTTTACGCTGCGGTTTTGCCCTCGCCTCAGCAGCGATTATTCAGGCGATGATGAAGGTAATTGCACCCTATCCTGTTCCTGAGCCGGTAGCACAGATAGCTGCACAAGCTTTGAGCAAACAAGGATTACTGCAAATGTCCCAGCAGGTGTTGGCGATCAAGGCGGAAAAGACCAGAATGAAGCATGCGCTGGCAGAGATTAAGGAAGTAGCGCTAGTCGGCGATGACAAGGCTAACTTTATACTGTTTCGTACAGCTAAAAAACAAGCTTTGATGGCCTACCTAGTCAGTAATGGCATCTTGCTCCGCGACCAAAGTAAACAGCTTAACTTAGAACATTGCCTGCGAATTACCATCGGCAATCCTCAACAAAATGAACAATTGCTGGCTGAGATAGCGAGCTTTTTTGCACAACAGGAACAGACAGCATGAGTCAACAAAGTATCTTATTTATTGACCGGGACGGCACTTTGGTTGAAGAACCGCCCATCGATAAGCAACTCGATACCCTGGAAAAACTGGTGTTTGAACCACTGGTACTGCCCGTACTATTAAAACTGCAGCAAGCGGGATTTCGTCTGGTGATGGTATCCAACCAAGACGGTCTGGGCGGTGATAGTTTTCCTCAGGCTGCCTTTGACGGGCCTCATGACATGATGATGTCCATCTTTGCCAGCCAGGGCGTGGTTTTTGACGATGTGCTTATTTGCCCCCACTTCGACGCAGATAACTGCAGTTGCCGTAAACCCAACTTAGGATTGGTAAAAGACTACTTGCAACAAGGCAAAGTCGATTTCACCCGTTCTTTTGTGATTGGTGATCGAGAAACTGACTTGCAACTCGCAGAAAATATGGGGATCGTTGGCATCAAATACGATCGCCACAGCAACGATTGGCCCGCTATCGAAAAACAATTGCTGCAATCGGCTCGAATTGCCCAGGTTGTGCGCAAGACCTCTGAAACTAACATTCATGTCAAAGTAGACCTGGACTCAGGGGCAAAGTCGAGCATAGCAACGGGCATTGGTTTTTTTGATCATATGCTCGACCAAATTGCCACCCACGCAGGCTTTGAGCTGACCTTATCGGTGGACGGAGACCTGCATATCGATGATCACCACAGTGTGGAAGATACGGCTCTGGCCTTAGGCGAAGCACTCAAAAAAGCACTGGGCGACAAACGGGGCATTGGCCGCTTTGGCTTTGCCTTGCCAATGGATGAGTGTCGCGCAGAATGCATATTGGATATTTCAAACCGCCCCCACCTGAAATTTGAAGCCGAGTTTAGCCGTGAGAATGTGGGTGAGATGGCGACAGAAATGGTGCCACACTTTTTCTACTCAATTGCCCAGGCGATGGGTTTGTCATTGCACTTATCTACCACCGAAGGCAACGCTCACCACCAGGTAGAGAGCCTGTTCAAAGTTTTTGGCCGGGCATTGCGCCAAGCCATTCACAAACAAGGTGAAGTCCTGCCAAGCAGCAAAGGCACACTCTAGTGGCAGACTCAAACAACATTGTCATCGTCAATACTGGCTGTGCCAATATATCTTCGGTGAAGTTTGCCGTTGAAAGACTTGGCGTGCAGGTTACTGTCTCCGACGACACAGGCATTATTCAAAAAGCCGATAAGGTGTTTTTACCCGGAGTAGGCAGTGCGAATGCCGCGATGGCGAGTATTGAACAAAAGCAGTTGAGTCAATGTATTCAAGAACTTAGCCAACCAGTACTCGGCATATGCCTGGGTATGCAACTGATGGTTGAGCGCTCAGAAGAAAGCCTGACTGACAATACTGCTTGTCTAGGGCTTATTCCTGGACAGGTTAAACGCATGCAGGTAGGTGATTTACGCTTACCTCATATGGGCTGGAATACTGTTAAGGCCATCGACGACACCCCTTTATTTAAAGGCATTGACGAGCCGAGTTATTTCTATTTTGTGCACAGTTTTGCTGTGGCGGTATCTGAGTTCACCATGGCGAGCTGCGAGTACGGTATGGCGTTTTCGGCCGCCCTGCACAAAGACAATTTTTTCGGTGTGCAATTTCACCCGGAGCGTTCCAGTGACGCCGGGGCACAACTTCTCAAAAACTTCATCGAGTTATAAAGCCATATTATGATCATCCCAGCAATTGATTTAATTGAAGGTACTGTAGTACGACTCTATCAAGGCGACTATGAACAGAAGACCCAATATGAGCTAGATCCGATTGACGTAGTTAACAGCTATGCGGATGAAGGAGCACAGTGGCTGCATATTGTGGATTTAACCGGAGCCAAGGACACCAGTAAGCGTCAGTTGGCGTTAATCGGCAGAATGGTGGCAACCGGCCGGATGCAGTTTCAAGCTGGCGGTGGTATTCGCAGCGAAGCGGATGTGGCCCAACTGCTGGAGATTGGTGTAAAGCGCGTGGTGATTGGCTCATTAGCGGTCAAAGAGCCCGCGTTAGTCAAGAGCTGGGTAAGCAAATACGGCAGTGAGGCCATTGTGCTGGCTCTGGATATCAATATTGATGAGTCAGGCAACAAATTTATTGCCACCCATGGTTGGCAGGAAAACTCAGGGGTGTCTCTTGAAGCCCTATTAAATGACTTTTTATCCGTTGGTACTAAACATGTGCTTTGCACCGATATCAGCCGAGATGGAACCTTACAGGGTGCGAATCATCAGCTATATCATGAGATGACGACAAAGTTTCCGACTATCGCCTGGCAAGCTTCCGGTGGCATCGGCAGCTTAGATGATATCGCAGTGCTGAAACCCACACAGGTTAGCGGAGTGATCCTGGGTAGAGCCCTGCTCGAAGGAAAATTTACCGTAGAGCAAGCCATTGAATGTTGGCAAGAATAGGGCGAATGTGTGCACAACTGTATTTGTACACAACAAACTACACAGATTAGTACTAGTTTTTAACCCCAGGTATTAGTTTCACCGGGTATAATGTTGTAAATTGCAGTTAAATATAAGAAGCCGCTATTTTTAATAAATTGCGAGTCAACAACCAAGAAATCAGGAAGTGATCATGGCCGTATTCGGGACTGTTTTTATGCCAGAGATGGCGCTCAGCACATTTAAAGATAATCAATGGAGTGCAACCAAGGTCGTTGCAGCAGACAGTATTAAAATGCATCCGGGTGCCCATGTCCTGCACTATTCAAGCACCTGTTTTGAAGGTTTAAAGGCCTTTCGTCACGAAGACGGCAGTGTTCACATCTTCCGTATGGACAAAAACATCCAGCGTCTGGCGCAAAGTAGTCGCTTACTGCATTTGCCTGAAATCAATGAGCAACAAGTTAACCAGATGATCCTGGACATTGTCGCTCAGTTTGCCAGTGAAGTACCTGAGCCTCCAGGGTCCATGTATATTCGCCCTACTCATTTCGGTACTGAAGTATCCATTGGTAAGGCGGCGGCTCCGTCGCTAACGTCCATGTTGTATGTGCTGCTGTCCCCGGTGGGTGACTACTTTTCAGGTGGCGCGAAGCCATTACGTTTATTACTTGATGAGAACGGCATGCGCTGTTCACCCCACATGGGCATGGTAAAAAGTGGTGGCAACTATGCCAGTGCCTTGGGGCCTATTCTCGAAGCGAGAGAGCAGGTACAAGCGGATCAAATCTTGTTTTGCCCTAATGGTGACGTACAAGAAACAGGCGCTGCCAACTTTTTACTCATTGATGGCAATGAAATCATTACTAAAGGCTTGGATTCCTCATTCTTACATGGCGTCACCAGAGACTCGGTACTAACCATTGCCGCCGATATGGGCATGACAGTCAGTGAGCGCAATATATCAGTAAGCGAGCTGCTGGAACGTGCCGCCAAACCTGGCACAGAAGCAGCGTTATCTGGTACTGCAGCGGTATTGACCCCGGTAGGCACCTTTATCCACGAGGGTGAGGAATATAAGGTCGGCAGCGGTGAGGCAGGCGCCAGCACCATTAAATTACGCCAGACCTTGAATGATATCCAATGGGGTAAAGCAGCAGATAAATACAACTGGCTGACCCCCGTTAGCTAGTGTCCGTCCTGCAATGAATGTCGACTAGTTAGTCTCACTGATTAATATAATAAAGGTTTATTATGCTCGCAAGACGCATCATCCCTTGCTTAGATGTAAAAGATGGCAAAGTGGTAAAAGGGGTGAAATTCCGTAACCATGAAATCATTGGCGACATTGTGCCCCTCGCTCAGCAATATGCACAGCAAGGTGCAGATGAACTGGTGTTTTATGATATTACCGCCTCCAGCGATCAGCGGGTAGTCGATAAAAGCTGGGTGACACGCATTGCCCAGGTTATTGACGTGCCTTTTTGTGTAGCCGGCGGAATTAAGTCGGTGGAAGAGGCCGGTAAAATTTTGGAAATGGGCGCGGATAAGATATCCGTCAACTCCCCTGCACTGGCAGATCCAAGCTTGATTACCCGTTTGCACGACACCTTTGGCCAGCAATGTGTGGTGGTCGGTATCGATAGTTTTTATAACGAACAAACTGGCACCTATCAAGTGCATCAGTTTACCGGCGATGAAAGCCGTACCCAGGTCACACCATGGCAAACCGCCGATTGGGTAAAGGAAGTACAGCAAAGAGGCGCAGGTGAAATTGTGCTTAACTGCATGAATCAAGACGGTGTACGTAAGGGCTATGACATTGTGCAACTGGCGAATATCCGCGCGAACTGCAAAGTCCCCCTTATTGCATCAGGTGGCGCAGGTGAAAAAGTCCACTTCAAAGATGTATTTGAACAAGCAGATGTAGATGGTGCCTTAGCCGCTTCCGTTTTTCACAAGGGCATTATCCCTATTCCAGAATTAAAAGCCTATCTGCGGGATCAGCAAATCCCAATCAGAAACTAGAAAGCTGTTCGTGGCTAAAAACCTATTGAGAAAAGAATGATCATTAATAAAGATAATATTGAGCAACTCGCCTGGCAAAAGATGGATAATCTGCTGCCCTGTATTGTGCAAGATGCCAGCAGCGGCAAAGTACTGATGCAAGGTTATATGGATAGAGAAGCCATCAGCCATACCCTGCAAACTAAGCTGGTCACGTTTTTCAGTCGTTCTAAACAGCGCTTGTGGACCAAGGGCGAAAGCTCTGGCAATACCCTTAACTTGGTGGAACTCAGCGCCGATTGTGACCAGGATTCGATTTTAGCCCTGGCTAATCCTGTTGGCCCAACTTGCCATACGGGTGCTGAAACTTGCTGGTTTGACGGTTCTTCCCCCGCATTTAGCTTTATTGCCGAACTTGAGCAAGTCATTGCCTCACGCAAAGGAGCCGATCCTGATTCCAGCTATACGGCTCATCTTTACAGCAAAGGTATCAAACGTATCGCGCAAAAAGTGGGTGAAGAAGGGGTTGAAACCGCACTCGCAGCAACGGTTAAAGACCTGGACGAGCTGAAAAATGAATCGGCAGATCTGCTGTATCATTTGATTGTTCTATTGCAGGCAAGCGACCTTAATCTCAACGATGTGATTGCAGTACTTAAGAGCCGACACAATAAGTAATTTGGTGTTTTGGCTGTCATGGCTGTTAACATCGCTAACAGCCTCTTATCTTCCACATAATGGTTGTTCTACCGTGAAGCAACACTTCTAAAAAATAGAACGTACCTGTCGTGATTTAACTATTTTTATCTTCCAAAACTAAGCATATAGTTGCGCTATATTTAGGAATACGAATCTGTTCATGCTTAGAAATTCTCAATCAAGTTTTGGCTGGCTAGCCATTTTTATGCACTGGCTAAGTGCTATTGCAGTGTTTAGCATGTTTGCGGTAGGCCTTTGGATGGTAGATCTTGATTACTATAACGAATGGTATACGACTGCGCCCTATTACCATAAAAGCGTGGGAATATTATTAGCCATAGTGACCCTGTTCAGAGTATTCTGGAAGTCTAAGCAAGTCGCGCCACAAGCATTAGGTAAAAAATGGGAAAAAAAAGCTGCCAAGGTGGCTCACTTTGCACTTTATATTTTACTGCTGTGTCTGTTCATTAGCGGCTACCTGATATCCACTGCAGATGGGCGAGGCATTGAAGTTTTTAACTGGTTTATTGTGCCTTCGATGGGCGAGTTTGTCGATAACCAAGAGGATCTTGCCGGAGCTTTTCATGATTGGCTGGCATATGGTTTAGTTTGCCTGGTGGTATTACATGTCTTGGCTGCGCTAAAGCATCATTACTTAGATAAAGATACCAGCCTAGTTAGAATGCTCAAACCCTTAAGTAATCAACAAACTATTCAACAAAAGAAGCAAAAGGAAAATTTATGAAAAAAACACTATTAGCGGCAGGTCTCCTACTCAGTCTATTCACTGTCGGCGCCAATGCGGCAGAGTATGTGATTGACACCAAGGGTGCACATGCCTCGGTAAATTTTAAGATTCAACATTTGGGTTATAGCTGGCTGCTTGGCCGTTTCAATAGTTTTGAAGGTCAATTTAGCTACGATGCGGACAAGCCAACAGAGTCAACGATTAGCGTCACAATAGACACTAATAGTGTCGACTCAAATCATGCTGAGCGTGATAAACACTTAAAAAGTAATGATTTCCTATATGTTGATAAATATCCTCAAGCCAAATTTGTTAGCACAAAAGTCGAAGAGCTGGGTGGGGGGAAGCTTAAGGTTCATGGCGACTTCACCTTACATGGCATGACTAATAATATCGTGATCACGACCAATAAAATTGGCGAAGGCAAAGATCCCTGGGGTGGTTACCGTGCCGGTTTTGAAGGCACAACTAGAATTTTCATGGCTGACTACGGCATTACCAAAAATCTAGGTCCAGCCTCAAGCCATGTCGATCTTACCTTGCATATTGAAGGTATCAAGCAGTAGTTTTCATGGTTTTTATATACACAGGCCCATTAAAACCGGGCCTTTTTCTCTTTGACTTTACCTGCCACGGTAGTTAACGTTCTATCACTCTCATCAAATACAATTATTCAAATTATGAATCAAAGCAAACTGATTGGATTGATCTTACTCGTTGCCGCTGCTTTTCTGATCTATCTGGGGCTAAACCAGGCTAATTCTCCCTTGGGGGAAATAAACGAAGCATTTACCGGTAGTTATAGCGACGAAACCCTCGGCTACCTACTTGGTGGTGCTATAACAGGTGTGCTCGCCCTTTATTTCCTGTTTAAAATTAAGCAATAATGACTTTGACAAGACAACTTACCATAGGCTTAATTGGCGGTATGAGTTGGGAATCGACAGCAAGCTACTACCGGGCAATTAACCAGAGCGTCAGAACTAAGCTAGGTGGCCTGCATTCCGCCAAAATTGCCATGGTCAGCGTAGATTTTGCTGAAATAGAGCAGCTTCAGCATAGTGGAGATTGGGATAAGACAGCGGATAGATTGTCAGCAGCCGCCTGCTCCCTTGAAGCTGCGGGCGCAGATTTTTTTCTCATTTGCACTAACACCATGCATATAGTGGCAGAGCAGGTTGAGGCGGCGGTTAACATTCCCTTATTGCATATTGCCGATGCCACCGCTCAACAACTCATCCAGGATGGGATCACTAAGGTGGGTCTACTAGGTACACGCTTTACCATGGAGCAGGCGTTTTATAAAAACCGTCTCATTGAGAATTTTGACATTGATGTTATTACCCCCACCCCCCTAGAGAGGCAAATGGTTCATCAGGTTATTTATGATGAATTGTGTCGGGGCCATATACTGGACAATTCCAAAAACCAGTATGTGGACATTATTAACCGGCTATCTAAGCAAGGAGCTCAAGGGATCATTCTGGGTTGTACTGAGATTGCCCTGCTGGTTAAACCTAAGCATACCCAAGTCGCCTTGTATGATACTACCAGCTTGCATGCCGAAGCCGCGGTAAAATTGGCTCTAGGCTGACTACAGTGCATGGTACTTAGCGATGGAAATATCTGTTTACATCTGTCAGTGAACCAATAGGGTATGACTCAGTCGAAGGTAGAGTAAATTAATAACCAAAGCCTAAGCATGCCTAAATCAAACAAACATTTCCTGCAAAACACCCAGCAAATTATTCGCGAAAATAGGGGCTTCATTCTCTTTGTGTTTTTAATGTTTGCGACCCGCAGCTCATTTGCGGATTGGTACTTGGTACCAACGGGCTCGATGCAGCCAACTATCGTCGAAGGGGATA
>JAWUXW010000004.1:0-23406 GCA_034111125.1 Paraglaciecola sp. | reverse complement strand
ATAAAATAGTTTTTATTACCACTTGGTGTAACGACTTTCATCTCATCACTTACGCGTTTTCTATTTAAGGCAATGGACAGTGGTGAATCGATACAAAATTTGTTTTGTCTAAGTTTAAACTCGTCTGGCCCAGCTAAGTGCAGTGGGCTTTTCCTATACTCTTCATCTTCCAACCGCAACACGACTCAATCAGCGAAAAAAACTTGGCCATTTTACTGCTCCGAAAACCCTACTATCTGTGGGCTTCTAGACGCTTGTTAGTTATTGAATAAGTGTGTGGACAGTTTCAATTTCTTGCTTGAGGCTAATGTTTGCAAGTACAGGATAGTAGTGATGTTATGTAGGAATGGGCAAGCATTTCAGTTTGCGAGAACTGATTATTGGCTATGGACGTAATCAATTAAAGTGATAAACCAAGCTTTTGTTCCGTCCGGTGTACTTACAGTGGCTTGTTCAGTTACTTCTTTTTTTAACAGAGCACGGGCCATCGGTGAGTCGATGGATATGTAATCTTTTCGTCCGTATATTTCGTCCGGTCCAACAATACGGAATTTTTTTGTGTCGCCACTTTCGTTTTCTACCTCGACCCACGCACCAAAGAACACCTTTCCATCTTGTTGGGACGAGTAATCTACTACTTTTAAAATTTCCAGGCGTTTTCTTAGAAAACGAATTCTGGAATCTATCTTTCGCAGTAAATGTTTGTTTTCTTTATAGTCAGCATTGTCAGAGCGGTCTCCGAGACTGGCCGCCCATGCTACCATTTTAGTTATTTCTGGACGATGCTCTCTCCAAAGGTAGTTCAATTCGTCACGTAACTTCTCGAAACCCTCATGGGTTATTAAATTTGTTTTCAATGGGTGTTCCTGAGCAACAACAATAATCTTAATGCCTTTCTTGGCAGAGCATCAATTGTGGCAACAGGGAAAAAAGTATCACTGTTGCTCTCTTGCAATATACTATCATTATTACTCGGAGCCAATTGCTGAACTCGCAAAAACTCCGCGTTCTATAACCTCAAGTTTGAGAATGAAGAATATTTGTTTGCAGTCCTATCAGGGGTCTTTAATGGGAGCTGATCCCCTACAAAATACACACTGGTTTACTAATTCAGTTAATTTTGCCACTAATCGTAGTGTTACGCTGGTAATTTGCCTTCTAGACCCTTATATATGACGCCAATCTACTTTAGAAAACTATTCACAGCGTAAGCCAACATAGGGCAGTAACATGATTATTGAGAAAATTGCGAGCGAACTTCAGGTTCAGACCAGCCAAATTGAAGCAGCAGTGAGTTTGTTGGATGGAGGCGCAACCGTGCCTTTTATTGCTCGTTATCGCAAGGAAGCTACCAACGGCCTGGATGATATTCAACTACGTAAACTTGAGCAGCGTTTAACTTACTTGAGGGATATGCAGGATAGACGTCAGGTGATCATTAAGTCGATTCAAGATCAGGGCAAGCTGAGCGATGGGCTAAAGCAGCAAATACTAGCAACAGAAAGTAAAACGGAATTAGAAGATTTATACTTACCCTTCAAGCCTAAGCGCAGAACAAAAGGACAGATTGCCATTGAAGCGGGCTTGACTCCCCTGGCAGACAGGCTTTTCAGCCAGCCAGAACTGACGCCTGAAACTGAAGCCCTAGCTTATG
Source organism: Paraglaciecola sp. (assembly GCA_034111125.1). Classification (GTDB taxonomy): domain Bacteria; phylum Pseudomonadota; class Gammaproteobacteria; order Enterobacterales; family Alteromonadaceae; genus Paraglaciecola. Next base: position 21,752 of record JAWUXW010000004.1, on the reverse strand, counting down.
TCGACAGTGAAAAAAGCGTTGCGGATACAAAGGCAGCACTCGATGGTGCCAAATATATCTTGATGGAACGTTTTGCTGAAGATGCCTCTTTATTGCAAAAGGTACGCAGGCATCTTAAAAAACAAGCCCATATCAAAAGTGTGGTGGTGGCAGGCAAGGAGCAGGAAGGCAGCAAATATTCAGACTATTTCTCCCATAGCGAATTACTCAATAAAATCCCCTCTCACCGCTCACTGGCCCTATTTAGAGGGCGGAATGAGAATATCTTGCAAGTTAGTCTCGATGCCGACCCGGAAAAATACAGTGGGGACAGAAGCTCTTACTGCGAGCAGATTATTGCTGAGCACCAAGGAATAGTGTTCTCAAACCGTCCGGCTGACGACTGGTTAAGGTCTGTTGTGCAGTGGACCTGGCGCGTAAAAATTTCGCTGCATATGGAAAGTGAACTATTTGGTGCCACCCGGGAGCTTGCCGAGCAAGATGCCATTGGAGTGTTTGCCAAAAACCTGAATGATTTACTTATGGCCGCCCCTGCAGGTGCAAAAACCACCATGGGACTCGATCCTGGCTTACGCACAGGGGTAAAAGTAGCCATTGTTGATGCGACCGGAAAAGTCCTCGCTACCAGTACGATATTCCCTCATGTCCCGCAAAAAATGTGGGACAAGTCTCTGCGTACCCTGGTTATGTTATGCAAACAGCATAAGGTAAAACTGATCAGTATCGGTAATGGCACGGGCTCCAGAGAAACGGATAAATTGGCTGCTGAGTTAATTAAAGCTAATCCAGAACTGGGTATAAGTAAAATAGTCGTGAGCGAAGCAGGGGCATCGGTGTATTCGGCTTCCGAACTGGCTTCCAACGAATTGCCTGATATGGATGTATCCTTGCGAGGAGCTGTGTCGATTGCCAGACGCTTGCAAGATCCTCTGGCGGAATTGGTAAAAATTGAGCCTAAAGCCATCGGCGTGGGTCAATATCAACACGATGTGAGCCAAAGCAATCTAGGCAAGTCCCTGGACACCGTGATTGAGGATTGTGTAAATGCGGTAGGAGTCGATCTCAATATGGCGTCGCCGGCATTGCTGAGCCATGTATCAGGACTGAATCGTACCCTTGCAAATAATATTGTTTATTTTCGGGATAAGTTTGGTGCATTCACAAATCGCAAAGAACTGCTCAAAGTGGAAAGGCTAGGGCCAAAAGCTTATGAACAAGCAGCAGGATTTCTGCGCATCATGAATGGACAAGACCCCCTTGATGCCTCAGCCGTGCATCCTGAAACCTATTCGGTAGTAAAAGCGATGGTAAGCAGTTCAGCTACCGCGGTAAACGATTTGATTGGTAACAGTGAATTATTGAAAAAACTCAATCCCCAGGATTTTGTCAATGATGAATTTGGTTTACCCACGGTGAGCGATATCATTCAGGAGCTGGATAAGCCGGGTCGTGACCCCAGACCCGAGTTTAAAACCGCCACATTTAAAGAGGGGGTGGAGTCATTAAGTGATCTGAAAGCCGGAATGATCCTTGAGGGTATAGTCAGCAATGTCGCCAATTTTGGGGCCTTTGTTGATGTTGGCGTTCATCAGGACGGATTAGTGCATATTTCAGCTATGACTGATAAGTTTATTTCTGATCCCAGAGAAGTGGTCAAGGCCGGTGATATCGTCAAGGTAAAGGTAATGGAAATTGATGTGGCCAGAAAGCGCGTGTCGTTTACTATGCGCCTGAATGACTCGCCAGACAAAGTTAAGCCAACAAATAAAAGCCAAAACCCTAAACGCCAACAGGACAATCAGCGAGTTGATAGCAACAGAGCCGCAGTTAAAAAGCCACAGCCAAAATCCGCCAATCTTGCTATGGGCAATGCTTTTGCCGACGCCTTTGCCAAGGTGAAAAAAGACTGATAGCAGCAGTGTAATACCATTCCTCCTTGATATGTGTTCAACACACAAGGCGCTGGCAAGTTTCATAGCAAAGCGTTACGTTGAAGGAATACTGGTTGCCTTCAAAGACGTTGCAATGCAGCTAGTGAACTTGCCAGTCCTTCCCTAAGGGCGATACTAAGGTCGCTTATACTTTAGTTGTTAAACGGGCAAAAAACACGCCGCGATTAAGCCGATTTTATCCATTTCCCAAAGGGCGAGGTTTAAAGCAGCTTACTCTGCGTTGCATGAATTTGAAAGAGCACCACTATTCCTGCATTCACGCGCCTTGATTAAGCAGCTTTAAATCTCGCTGAGTGGGTGATTACTTATGGCGATTGGTATAATCAACAACTAACGCTACAAATTAAAAAAGGCCCTCAAATAGAGGGCTTAGTTACGCTTAAAATCAATCTGTTCACTATTAGGCGCTTTGGCTGAAACCTTCGGTTTTGGCCAGGCTTACTTGTTGATAAAAATTCTCAATTACCGAGACTCGCTGGATTATATTTTCATCACGACTTGCCAGTGCCCTTCTGAAATCCTCGCCATTCTTTTCCAAACTAACGGCCTGGGCTACGGGATCTTCATCCAACGTTCGGTTTGGCACACTAATCTCGTTGCCATCAATAATGTCATCCAGTTCAGGTACGGTGGAGATGTTGTTTGCACTACTAACTTGTTCCGACGGTTCAGCAGTAAACTCCTTGAAGGCCTTCTCTGCACTTTCTGCTTTTTCATTGATGATCTCATTGCGCGCTTCCACTGCTTTTTGAGTGGCTTCTGTTGCCACGCGCAAATCCTGAGGTGATGGTTCAGCGGGGCTCAATGCTGCGGCCTTCACTTGCTGCATCTTGCGAATGGTTTCTTCCGGGGTACTTTCAGTAGAAATATCAATGGATACTTCTCCACCTACAGCATAACGTCGTCCATCAGGGCCGGTTTCATATTCGTACTGTGGCGCCCCCGAGTACTGGCCGCCTATAGATGCATGGGCATTTTCATGTGAACGAACTTCAATATCTCTTTGCTTGAGATCTTCAAGTTCTTTTTGTTCGGCCTGCGCTTGTTGTTGTTCTTGTTGGCGGCTCTCAGCGTTTTCTTTGCCTGCACTGTGGTCGTCAGCATTGTCTTTGGCCAAAGCGTTTTGACCATCGGCCTGCTGGCTTTGTGATGACTGTGGACGCTCATAGGTAAGCTGCGGTGGTGGCTGGCCAGGCACCTTGGCCCTATCCGCCTCAGAGCCCAAACCTGTTTCTGCGGCAGAGTTTTCCAGTGCGGATGTAGCCGGTACGGTTTCTCGCAGAGTATTGTCTCTGCGCGCGGCCTCAGTGTTCACATTCGCAGTGACAAATGAAACAGTAGTGGGGATGGGGGTGACAATATTCATCGCAGGTTAGGCCAAAATATCCAGCAAGGTGCCAACGGTCCCGCTGGCGACTCCCAAAACCTTGGCTGAAGCTTGAGCATTTGTGCTATCAACTGACAAGCTTATGAGATCGGCTGTTAAGCCCTGACTTTGTTGGGATAGGCTCCGTGTATTCGCACCTAGTTGCTGGCTAGCAGCATCAGCTAAGAACTTTTGGATATTTTGCGAAGAAGCGGGTTCGACAGAACGCTGGGCGATATTGAGTGAAGTCTGAGTGATATTGTCGGAGGCACGTTGCAAGCCCAGCGAACCACTCACCATCGCAGAATTAATATTGTTACTGACATTATCAAATGACATATAAATCCCCTACAGACTTAAGTGTATAATTATCAACCAATTTGCTGCAATTTAATAGCTTAGACTTAGTCTTTGTTTAGGCATAAGTATCAAATCATATAACCTGTTGATATAGCAAAGCGACTTAGGATAAATAATTAGTTAAGTCTTATTACCCTTCAAGCAGAGCAAACAGCTGATTGATAAAATTCTTGGGATGAGAGATAAACGGAGCATGCGAGGCCTTGTCAACAACATTAACGCTAGCGCTGGCTTGCAATGAAGGTAGTCGCGTGGCTAATGATACCGGTACCAGATTATCGAGTCGTCCAAACATCCAATGTGTCTTTACCTTGAGTGAGGTCAGTTGAGTACGAAGGTCAGTTTCCGCCAGTATTGCCAATCCCGCCTTAAGCGCCAGCAAAGATGGGCTTGGCAGCTGCTCTATGTAGTGTTTTATCCGTTTAATATCTGCTTTAGCGGTCGCGCTGCCCATGGCCTGGATCGCTAAAAATCGATCAAGTGTCTTGTCAAAGTCCTGAGCAAGCTGCTGCTGAAAAACCGTCAATGTTTTAACATCAATGCCTGGCCAATCTGCGGCTGCGGCGAACTTGGGACTAGAGGCTACGAGGATGAGCTGTTCAATACCGTCAGGCTTTGTTAAAGCTATTTCTTGTGCCACTAAACCACCTAAAGACCATCCAAGTAGAACACATGACTTTGGCAAGCACTGACTAACTAAATCGGCCACGCTGGCCAAGTCATAATTCTCTGGCAGGCATTGGGCATTGTGTCCATTACCGGGAAGATCAATGTAGGTCACTCTGAAGTGGGCTTGCAATGGTTCGCTTATCGCCTGCCATACACCGCTGTTTACCCCCCAGCCGTGCAGCAAAACAATATCTTTGCCTTGACCCACGGTGCGTTTACTTAAGGGAATATTCATGGGTAGTCTATACTTGATCAGTAAATGAAACGGGATATTATACGGATATAGTTGCGGTGCAAGTCTCTATTCAACAAAACTGCCTGGTATGCAGGCAACCAAGTCAGCGCTTGGTTTGTACTTATTGTAGTGGGGATTTAGCCAAGTTTGATGGTCTTGAACACAAACATAATCTACTCAATTGGCCCCCGGTGCAGCGGGGTTTGAAAACAGCCTCATTTAGCAATTTGATTGCGCTGGCTGACTATCAATGGCCTCTTTCTACTTTACTCACCGGTTTGAAGTTTTCTGCAAAGTTGCCAAATGCCTTGGCTTTAGCAGAGTTGTTTTATCAATATACGGTGAGTACACTGCCTAGTTTGCCCGACGCAATTATTCCTTTGCCCTTGCATCCCAGTCGCTATCGTCAGCGTACATTTAATCAGAGTATTGAGATCGCCAAGCAGCTCGGTAAATTGTGTCATGTTCCGGTAGATAACCACCTGCTCAGGCGAATAAAAAAAACCAAAGCGCAAACAGAGCTCAGTGCCTCTCAACGAAAAACTAATTTGCAAAATGCCTTTGCGCTCTGCCAATCACAGCAAAATAAGCTCCATGAATATCAGCACATTGCCCTATTCGATGATGTCGTCACCACCGGTGCAACAATGGATGCAGCTTACCAGCTGTTGGTCAACACCAAATACAGCTTACGTATCGACATATGGTGTATCTGTCTTACCCTGGAGCATTAACAAAACCTGACATGAATATGGCATTGCTGAGTAATCTACTGGTGCCCCGCCAGTATCCGCGAAAATTAACATTGTCACTAAAGGCGATGACTTTTCCTTTACCATAATTGTGAGCAATGACTGCCGCGGAATTAGCAATCAAGTCTTGTAGTTCATCGGCGGCATAACCAGCTAAAAGCGGGGATTCGCTGTAACGAGCGACGTTCAAAAAGGGGCTTTCAGGACTCCGCATAATGACCGTGCTATTGCGAAAAACGGGTAACGTCGAGCGGGTGTAGCCAAAGGCTAGAGGATGGCTGAGATCGAGTTGAGTAGTAAATACCGCGCCTGCAACCTTTTGCTTAGCGGCGTAGGCTTCTTTATCCGCATATTTCAGACCATTGATTTCAAAGGCAAGAGCAATTTCCTCATCACTTACAAAAGTGGTTTTCAGCCATTTTTGTTCACTAAACCAACGAGCTGCAGATTTTTGACCGATAAGCACGCCTCCTTGCTTAATCCAGCCATCAATTTGCTTTAGGACTGCCTCCCCAACACTCTTGTAATTTCCACTTACCCAAATAATATGGCTGTAATGACTGAGATCTAAGCCGTCCAGTTTATCCCGGTCCACTATTGTGCTGGGTAAATCAACTCGTTGATCCAGGTAATGCCAGATTTCACCCACTTCATATTGTGATGTACCTCTACCGCCAACCAACAACACTTTGGGTTGTTCGACATTGAGCATCAGGTTACTCCCTAAGTCTATTCCCTGGAGGGTAAGTCCAGAGTTAACCGACCAAAGTCTTATTTTAAGCCTGTTAGCCCGCTCTTCTAAGATATCGACAAGCTCATCTGGCTGCTTTAGTGCTTTGGGAATGATCACCGAGCCGGCTGCAAAACTGACACTGCCATTGACCGTTTGGGCAGAAAACGCCTCACCGGCAATTTTGACTTTTACATTCTTACTAAGTAGCTGTTGTAACAATTGCGGTGCTTTGTAATCCTGCCAGGAAAATGCGTAAGCATAAGCAGTCGAGTCCACTTTAATCGGAATAAAAGCTGGAGTTTTTGTCTGGCTCTTATCAGAGGGTATTTTTCGCCAAAGCTTTTTTTCCACCGGCTTATATTGCACGTTAAATGCCAATGGCAAATTCCAATTGGATACGTCGTAAAATGTGTTGTCATCAAACTTTTTGCGCACGGAAAATAGCGATTTAATTAGTCGATACTGTGGCTGCTCTAATGGCACAAACACGCTATGCGCAGGATCAAATCTGGTATCACCCAGTTTAAATTCCTTTTTCAGCCTCCAAACCTGAATTTTATGGGCAGTTAATATGTTCAACATATCATTGAAGCGAGTTTTGTCCTCAGACTCAGTCAATAAATAGCCCGCTAAGCTATCCTCTTTTACTAGTTTTTTAGTCTGTTGGGCAAACTCACCCTGGTAATCGAGCAGCGCTTGTTTGTTGGCCATGGCTCCAGCAAAAGTGGATAAGGAGGTTGTCACTTGATTTTGAATGGTCTCAGAGAAGCGCAAGGGCCCATTAATGGAATCCTGTAGATGCCCTCTACTACTAGCTTGTTCAAACAAAATACCTACGCTGCCGTGGGCATCTGGGTAAGTAGAGCCTTTGCCATAATAAAAATCGTCATAGCCTTCCTGGCTAAAATACAGTTTTTTCTGCTTATCTAAAGCTGAAGCATGAAACTCAGCCAATGCCTGGGTAAGCTCAACATTTTTAAGTGGAGTCCAGGGGTTTTTACGGGAGCTTATACCGGGCTGAAAAAAGTAAGTTTTATTAGTGCCCATCTCATGAAAATCGGTCAATACATGGGGTCGCCATTTATGAAATTGAGCAACCCTAGCTTGCGATTCGGGATGAGTAAGCAATAGCCAGTCTCGGTTTAAATCAAACCAATAGTGATTAGTTCGTGCGCTAGGCCAGGCTTGTTGGTGCTCTCGGTGGCTAGGATCGCTAACCAAGTTTTTGCCTTTGTGCATATTCGCCCACTGAGCAAATCGAGAGAGCCCATCTGGATTGAGGCTTGGGTCGAGCAATACAACATTATCGGCTAATAAGCGCTCCACCTGCTCCCCCTCTCCCGCGGCCAAATAATAGGCAATTAACAATGCGGCGTTACTTGCTGAAGACTCGTCCCCATGCACGCCATAACCCATCCAAATAACCAAAGGATCATTGGGCTTAGTTTTCGCGGCCAGTGTATTTAGATGAGTAGTCTGTATTTCCTCAAGTTTGGCTTGGTTGGCCGGGGCACTAAAGGCCAGTAGCAGAAGCGGTCTATTTTCATGGGTTCGGCCTGTTTCAATCAAACTAACTCGTTCGGATTTAGCGGCTATAAGGCGCATATACTCAACGAGTTGGTCATGTCTTACATGCCATTCACCCACGGGTGTACCCAGTACCTGGGCCGGTGTTGGGATAGCTTGATTGTAAGTGATATTTTTGGGTAAATAGTCCTGATCTGATAGTGCATGAAGTTGAGTGGAGATGATCAACAGGCAACAAAGAGTGTAACGAAGCCCAAGAGGCATAAAAATTCCTTAAAACGCGCAGAGTACTTAGCAAATGGATATAAAGGTTCGCATGTTTCAGCAAAAATTAACATAAATAAAGGCTATTACTTGAGTGTTTTAGTCAAGTAATTTTGCTATTATTGAGCAATACATTTTTACTGGATAAACTCATGATATCAATTTCAGAAACTGCTCAACAACATTTTTGCAAATTGCTCGAGAAGCAGGAGCCGGATACTAACATTAGAGTATTTGTGGTGAGCCCTGGCACACCATCTGCCGAGTGTGGAGTATCTTATTGCCCGCCGGATGCAATTGAAGGAAGTGATACTGTGCTTAACTTTAATGGCTTTGATGCGGTAGTTGATCTGGAAAGCGTTCCGTTCCTGGAAGAAGCTGAAATCGACTTTACTACGGATCAAATGGGCTCACAGTTGACCCTAAAAGCACCAAATGCGAAATCCCGTAAGGTGGATGATGATGCTCCCCTTGCCGAGCGCGTAAGTTATATGATCGAGGCCGATATTAACCCTCAGTTGGCCAGTCATGGCGGTAAGGTTAGTTTAGTGGGAATAACCGAAGATAAAGTAGCTGTACTGCAATTTGGTGGAGGCTGTAACGGTTGTTCTATGGTCGATGTAACCTTAAAAGATGGTATTGAAAAGCAGATGCTCGAGCGTTTTGCAGATGAACTTAGCGGCGTAAAAGATGAAACAGAACACGAGGCTGGTGAGCATTCCTACTATTAGCGCTGAAGGTTCGTGTTGACGGCCCATGCTTAAGTCCTGGCTGGATAAATTAGCCAGTGATCCAAATAAAAGCTGGGCCAATTTCAAAGTCGGTCTGGGTATTTTTGTCATAGGTGTTGTGTTGATATTGACAGGAAGTCAAAGTCTGTACTGGATACAAATTCCGGGGCTAATCTGCATTGCCGTAGGCTTTGCATTTGCAGCTAAAGGTTATGCCGGAATTTTTGCTTACCGAATGACCAGCGCCTTCAATCAAGCAAAAGCCCCTTCCGATGCAGATAAGTAAAATACAGACCAAGGCTTAAACTCCTAACCAGCATAAATATCAGCATGGCGAACCATAATCCCCAATTGCCATAATCAAGTAACCAGTACCAACCCAAAGTATAAAAAACCAAACAGCTTAACAGTATACTATTTTGCATGGCCTTAGCCCGAGTTAGGCCAACAAAGACACCATCCAGCAAAAAACACCAGTGGGCGACTAAGGGTAATAGCCAGATAACAGGTAAGTACTCTGTGGCCATAGCCTGCAAGGGAACTTGATTGCTTAACAAACCTATTATTTCACTCCCTGTCACTACGAAGAGCAGACTATAGAGCATCGCTGCAACACCAGAGTAAAACAGCCCGCCTAAGGTCATCAGGACAATTTTTCGCTGGCTGGATTTACCTTTAGCCTCCCCTACTAACGCTTCAACGGCATAAGCAATGCCATCTAAACCAAGGGCAATCAGGGAGAAAAATTGCATTAATATGGCATTTGTTGCGGCCGTCATGGGTCCCAGTTTTGCCCCTTGTAATACCAAAAAGGCGATGCACAGTTGCAGGGCTAAGTTGCGAACAAAGGTGTGGCTATTCAGTGCCAGCAAGGATTTAAGTTGTTTAAACTTAAACCACGCAGACTGAGAGATTTTGGGTATGTGCATTTGTAGGGCAAAATACATACTGCTGGCGAAAATGAAGTATTCAGCAACCACACTGGCCGCAGCAACGCCTGATACGCCCATTCCCAGAACAAATACCAATGTCATGCTCAATCCAGCGTTAAGCAGATTGGCGATGACCTGGACCAATAATACTTGCCTGGTCTGCTGTTGACCAATTAGCCAACCGATCAGTGCAAGGTTCGCTAACGCTGCTGGCGCGCCTAATATTCGAATATGGAAGTAGTCTTGTATTACCTCGACTACCTCTGCAGAGCTATCGGCGAAGTACAGGCCAAGACTGAGTAGCGGTTGTTGTACAATGAGAATGAGTGCGGAAATCGATAGTGCGATTACTAAGCTCTGATATAAAGCCTTACTTGCATTGTGTGGATTATTTTGGCCCTTTGCCTGAGCACTTAAACCTGTGCTTGACATTCTAATAAAGCCACATAACCAATAGAGTTGGGTAATGATAAGCCCTGCAATAGCGCTACCGGCCAGATAATGGCTGCCCGGCATATGCCCAAGTACCGCCGTATCAACCATGCCAATCAAGGGCGTGGTAACGTTGCTGAGGATCATCGGCAAGGCCAATAGCAAAATGCGCTTATGGGCCGCTTGAGCCCAGAAAGTTGCTAGGGTAATCTTACTCTCCTTTAGAATAATTACAGTTGGTAAAGTGCATGCATAGTGTTTCGTTTAAGATAATAATTGCGTGCGTCGCGTTGTGGCAAAGTACCATTGTTTGGGCTACGCCCCCAGACCGGCCCCAAACGATGGCCCCTGCGATGAACAATGCGGTAATACTAATGTATCACCATGTTAGCGAAAATACGCCACCGGTGACCACTGTCTCACCGCAAACGTTTGCCCAACATATGCTTTACCTTATACAACATCATCAGGTGCTACCATTAGAGACCATTGTCAATTCCCTTAAAAGAGGTGAACCTTTGCCCGACAAGGCCGTCGCCCTAACCTTCGATGATGGCTACAAGAATATTTTTCAAAACGCCCACCCCATTTTGTACAAGTATAATCTTCCTTACACCGTATTTATCAATCCTTCTTTAATCGGTGAGGAATCCGATCAGCTTAATTGGCAACAAGTAAAACTGATGGCGCAACAAGGTGCCAGCTTTGCTAACCATGGTAATGTGCATCAGCACATGTTGGCATGTCTGGCTAACGAGTCTGTGCAAACCTGGTTGGCGCGAGTTATGGAGGATATTAATGGGGCGGAGAAAGAGCTTAAACAACAACTTGGTTATAGTTTACGTTACATGGCCTATCCTTATGGGGAGTTTGACCTTGCATTAAAAACTCGTCTTAGAAAGGAAGGCTACACAGGGTTTGCCCAGCATTCTGGGGCGATCGCTAGCTACAGTGATTTCGGCGCCTTGCCCCGCTATCCTGCCGCTGGGATATATTCAAACCTAGAGAGCTTAAAGGTGAAACTCAATAGTCTGGCCATGCCAGTCAAAGATATATTCCCCGACGACCCAAAACTCAATTTCAGTACGCAAAACTTAGCCCTAAGCTTCACAATCAATGATGAGGATCTTAAGCTGAAACAGTTAGCTTGTTTCCAAAATGGCGAAGAGTTGGCCATCATCCAACAGAAAATATGGGTGCGGGTGGATATCCCGGAGCCAATTCCGGTAGGGCGCACAAGAATTAACTGCACTGCACCGAGCGCCAAATACAGTGGACGTTATTACTGGTTTTCGCAACCCTGGTTTGTGGCTGATAAAGATGGACAGTGGTTAGACTAGCACCGGACAAGGGTGTCTAGTCATTGCCAGTATCTACCAAGCACTAGAACCAAGCTTTAGGGTAATCAAACCGCCATTACAGTGGCAAAAACATATGTCCATGGGCGGAAATGTCACCAACATCAGATTGTCTGCTGGTGGTCTTTTCAGCAAAAACAAAACCCGAATCAAGGTAAAACTTGATGGCCTCTTGATTGCCCAGTTCCACATCTAAAGTTATTTTCCGTTTGCCATTGTTGGCAGCGAGTGCCTGCATATGAGCCAATAATTTCCTGCCAAGTCCCTTGCGTTGATGCAACGGTGAAACTGCAAAGTGGCCAATACACCATTCATCTTTTTTAGGGGGGGGAATGATGTCTTGTAAAAATTGACATCGGTGGATCACATCCAGGCTGTCGATTAACCCAAAATAGCTGGCGATACTATGTAAAGTTGCCTGATGAAAGCTATCGCTTAGTTCGGTATGCCAGGCACTGACTATAGCTGCCGCTTGCCCATCAACGTCGATGACCCTGTGGTTGGTATAGCCAAATTGGCCATTTGAAAAGGTAAATGCATGTTGGATAAAACCCAAAGAGTGATGTTGCTCTCTCACATCAAACATACGGGCTAAGGCGTTTTCCGCCGAGCTGAAAATTAATGGTCCGGCAGCTTCGGCATCTTTGGCTTGAGCATGACGAATTTGCATCGGTATTTATCCAAGCCCCATCAGGGAGTTACCAGGGCCGGCAAATCCAGTAGTATCTTTTGCCCGTCACTAACTGCCAATTTGCCAGGAGTAAACTCTGGTTTAAAGCGACCAATGACCTGAGCCTGGGGATTAATTAATACTACAGACGAGCTGTGATCCACCAGATAATTGGGGTTTTCGGTACTTTCAGAAATTGAATACATCATGCCCATTGCTCTTACCAGGGGAAATAACTGGTCATGGCCGCCACTGGTAGCAATAAATTCCGGATGAAAAAACTGGATATACTCGTTTAATCTTGCCGTGTTATCCCGCTTCGGGTCTACCGACAAAAACACTACTTGTATAGGATGCGTGCTCTCTATTTTTTGTAATTGAGGATAAATGCCTTTTAACTCAGCCAGGGTTGTGGGGCAGATATCAGGGCAGAACGTATAACCAACAAAGATCAAAGTCCAATGATTTTGCAAGTGACTTAGCTCGAAAACCTCGCCATTATGATCTAGTAGGGAAAAGGCTGGCAGTGCACGAGCTTGGGGGTACATATTAATGTATTGAGGCTCACTTTTAGGAGGGGATATAGTTATAGCCAGTAGCACTCCTACCAGCAAGGCTAAAAAAGCAATTATGCCTACCTTTACATTGCTCATAAGGTAAAACGCAGGTAATGGTCAACTAACAACACAACAAACAGCACCATCAAATGGATAATTGAAAACTTGAACGTTTGCATGGCCGTCTCATCATCGCTGGCGAACTTTAGTTTCCAAGCATAGTACAAAAAGCCGATATTTAAGGCAGTCGATCCAAACAAATATATCAGTCCGGTCATGCCAATTAGATAAGGCAACAAACACACTATGGTTAGTAGCCAGGTGTAGAGCAAGATAGATGTTTTGGTGAAAGGCACGCCGTGGGTCACCGGTAACATTGGGATTTTAGCTTTTGCGTAGTCTTTTTCACGATGAATGGCTAAGGCCCAAAAGTGCGGAGGCGTCCAGATGAAAATGATCAATACCAGTAGCAGAGCGTGAGCGTGAATTTCGCCGGTGACTGCTGTCCAGCCCAATAGTGGTGGAATGGCGCCAGCTAAGCCGCCAATCACAATATTTTGTGGTGTGGCCCGCTTCAAATACATGGTGTAGACAAAGGCATACCCGACCAATCCAGCCACAGTTAATAGCGCCGTTAGGCTATTAACCCAAACTTCTAAGATCACATAACCTGATACCGTTAATGCCGCGGCAAAGATTAAGGCTTTTTGTGGCGTTATTTTCCCTTTTGGCAAAGGACGATTGAAGGTACGGGCCATTTGGCTGTCTATGCGACGGTCGACTACATGATTGATGACAGCCGCTGCGGAAGACAAAAAGCCAATACCGACTAAACCGGCAACAAGAATGTCCCAGCTCACCCAGTCTTCCGTGGCTAAACACATGCCCACTAAAGCGGTTAATAGCAAGAGCATGACCACCTTAGGTTTGGTCATTTCATAGTAGTCGCGACAGGTCGAGATTATCCCCGAGTCGGTGTTTTGTTGCTCTGAGGCAAGTGATTTACTCACAAAACTCTCCTAAGTCTTTCGATAGAGGGTGTAGGCCATAAATACCAACACTAATAATAAACAAGCGGTGACTGCGTTATGCAATACGGCATCTGCGATGGGTAAACTAAATACCACGTTACTAACACCAAGAATAATTTGCAGGCCTAATACCGATACTAATATCACCGACATCTTCTTAAGCAATCTCGAATGAGCCGCAGCATACAAACGAACAGCCAACCAACATAGATAGATAAAGGTTATGACTGCGCCAAGTCAAGGCGGTGGATTATATGCATTGTCATGCGCTGTGGATAGTCATGTGCACCAAATTCGTAGTTTTCTGCTTCCGGTACACTAAATGCGCCGGCTATATCAACCCGTTCATACCAGTTTCCTTCACAAAGAAGGAGCTCGGTACAGGCAAGCGCCGCATAGGCGCCAAGTACTACCACCACAATAGCAAAATACTTATCAGTACCAGCTTTTTCATCTTATCTTCCCCTAGCCAATGCGGGATAATTTTAGCAATTTCTTCATGTCTAGCAGTATGTCACGGCTATCCAAGACAGCTTGCTCTTGGTCACTTTGTGGGGCATAACGCAATATAACATTGCTCAAAGTATCAACAATAAAAATACCATCTGCTAGGGTATCTTGAAACACCTGATTGACCGATTGTTGGTCAGTTGTGAACACACGGATGCTTGATTGTTCGGCCAGAGTTGCGAGCTGTTGTTTGTCACTTAGTTCTGTCGCAATAACCAGGGCTTCAACCCTATCACTTTCTCTGCCCAGTGCGGTCCGAACTTGCCCTATACTGTAGATGGCGTTTTCACAACTTGCTTGGCAATCATCCGGTAATAAATATAATAATTGCCACTTAGGCTCTGCTGTTGAGGCATCTAAAGCTCCCAAATCAAGGGCTGGGGAAATCAACTCTCCTTGATTGGTAGCAGCATTATTGAACCACTTATATTCTAAAGCCAGCTTGGCCACAAGTACCGGCACAATAAAGACCGTCGCAAGAATAAGCATGATGCGCTTACTATTTTTTTTTGTGGATGTTGTCACTATTTTTCCTTTCTAAGTCTGTTACGTTGAGCAAATAAAAAAATAACTAATGCGGCGATGCCAAGAGCAAACCACTGAATGGCATAACCGATATGTTTTTCAGGTGGCATTACGACTGGTTGCCAATTGCGTATAAAAGGTGATCCTTGCTCGGTTTTCAGCAGCAAAACCACCGATAAAAAAGCTTGGCCGAAGTGCTGTTGCATAAGCTCTAAATCTATTTGCTGAACTAATTTTGGCCAAATACCGTCCTTCAGTGCAGTTTCTGAGATCATCGGATTAAGTGTAGGAATGGCGATCACCCCATAATAGGTTTGCAGCGTGGGGTCCAGCCTAACACTAGGCAATTGTTGTCTGTCGCCCGTGCCCGCTATCCAACCAAAGTTACCAAGCAACCAGCCCTGTTCGGTTTCAAGGGGAACGAGTACCTGGAAGCCAACCTTGCCTTGTTCAATTTTGTTATCGAGTAAAAAATATTGTTCAAAGGCGGCCCGGGCCTCAACTTTGAGAGGTAAGTCCCGTTTCTCGTCCGTATGTTTGAGTATGTCGAGGAGGCGAAAAGGATCATTTTTGCTGGCGAGCTCAATTTGCTCTAAGCGCAAACTTTTTTCAGTCGCGCGCTGCAATTGCCAGCCCCCTAGGGCAAACATAATGACAAAAGCCAATAAAGTCACTAAGGTGGCGGTGATCGGTAATTTAGAAATCACGGTATACACAACAATGCAGTTAAAAATTAATACAAAAAAGGGTTAACAAAGTGCTAATCAAAATACTAATCGCTGGTGTGCTACTTTTCATGGTGTTTAATTTATTTCGCGCAATGCTAATTATGTTAAAAAATGATCCCAACCAGCCGCCCATGAGCAAATTTATTGGGCGTAGGGTGATGGCTTCTGCCGTTATTATTGTGCTCATACTAATAGCTATTGCAACAGGTTTAATTCAACCAAACCCCCGCCCCTACTAATATATCCGTCTCCCTTGAAGCTGCAACTCCAATGGCTGTGGGTAGAGACTTTCTATTGCTCTTTTGAGTGTTTAGTGAAAAATGAAGCCACCATAAACAGGTGGCTTTATTTTTTTGATTTTTTATTATCTCTTATATTATGTACACAAAGAAGAAAAGAATCACCCAGACCACGTCCACAAAGTGCCAATACCAGCTACCGGCTTGAAAGGCAAAATGATCTTCAGGGGTAAAGTGTCCCTTCATTATTCTCAATAGCATAATGAATAAGATGATTGCACCCAGGGTTACATGGAAACCATGGAAGCCCGTTAATAAAAAGAAAGTATTACCGTAAATGCCCGACTCAAGGGTCAAACCCAATTCGGAATACGCGTGGATATACTCTTCGACCTGCAGACCCATAAAGATCGCGCCGAGCAAGACAGTAATACCAAGGAACACTTTTAGTTTACCGCGCTTGTTCTCTTCAAGTGCCACATGAGCGATGTGACAGGTAACCGAAGAGCTTAACAAAATTATTGTATTGACCAGCGGTAAACCAAACCAACCCATGGCTTGGGTAGTGGTGCCATCAGGGGTGCTAACCAGAGGCCAAACAGCTTCAAAGGTAGGCCATAACACTTCATAAGTAGCTAAGTTATTACCTGAGCCGCCTAGCCATGGAACCGAAATAACCCGCGCATAGAACAGGGCTCCAAAAAAAGCACCAAAAAACATCACTTCAGAAAATATGAACCACGCCATGCCTTGTCTATATGAGCGGCCTAGTTGGGCGCTGTAAAGACCAGACATAGACTCGTGAATTTGGTTTCTAAACCAGCCAAACAGCATGAAAATTAATGTAGCTAAGCCTGCTAGCAATACATAAAGGCCAAAGCCTTCTTTATCGCTGGTGGACTCGATAACAAAGTTACCTGCCCCTACTGCAATTAAAAACAACGCCACCGCGCCGAGGAACGGCCACGGACTTTCGGCGGGAACATAGTATTTTTCGTATTCTGGTTCTGACATGGTGTTCTCCTGTTACCTACGATTCATTGCCACGTCCTGACCTTCAGGTGTGACGTCGTAGAGGGTATATTGCACGGTGAAATAAGTAATATCTTTAGGCAGTTGAGGGTCAACGTAAAACTTCATCGGCATTACCACTTTTTCGCCTGCTTTTAGTGTTTGTTGTTCAAAACAAAAACACTCGGTTTTATTCATATAAATTGCTGCTGGCCCCGGTGAGACTGAAGGCACAGCTTGGCCAACAATATCTCTGCCTGTAGGGTTCATCGCGGTAAAATCAACCTGACTCATTTGCCCAGGATGAACCTTTACTCGACGTGTCTGTGCACTAAATTTCCACGGCATGCCTGTATTGGTGCGGGTGATAAAGTCGACGGTTATCAAGCGACTTTCGTCAATCAAAACCGACTCATACACCGCCGCCGTATCCGAGGTTTTACCGTTGATACCCGTTAGGTCACAAAGTACGTCATACAGGGGCACTAAAGCGAAACCAAAGCCAAACATGCCAATAACGGCAAACACTAATTTCATGACGAGTTTGCTGTTTTGACTTTGTCCGCTAGAAACGCTCATTCTTTTACTTACTTCACAACAGGTGGAGTTTCAAATGTATGGTAAGGGGCGGGCGAGGGAATTTCCCACTCCAGACCTTCTGCTCCTTCCCATACTTGTGCGGATACGGGCTCACCCTGCTTCCTACACGCTTTGATAAGCAATGCCAAGAAGATAAGTTGAGACAGTCCGAAGGCGAAACCACCGATACTGATCCACTTGTTAAAGTCAGCAAATTGCAGTGCGTAGTCAGGAATACGACGTGGCATACCCGCAAGACCAACAAAGTGCATAGGGAAAAACAGTACGTTGACAGAGATTAATGAACACCAGAAGTGCCATTTGGCTAAGGTGATATCAAACATCTTGCCGGTCCATTTTGGCAGCCAATAATACACGGCGGCCATAATCGAAAATATCGCGCCGGTGACTAATACATAATGGAAGTGAGCGACAACAAAATAGGTATCGTGGTACTGGAAGTCAACCGGAACAATGGCTAGCATCAAGCCAGACAAGCCGCCAATAGTAAACAATACAATAAAGGCTATCGCAAACAACATAGGAACTTCAAAGGTCAATGACCCGCGCCACATGGTGGCTACCCAGTTAAACACTTTAACCCCCGTTGGGACCGATATCAGCATGGTCGCCATCATAAAGAACAGCTCTGCTGCCACCGGCATTCCGGTGGTAAACATATGGTGTGCCCAAACGATAAATGACAACAAGGCAATTGACGTGGTGGCATAGACCATCGACGCATAGCCAAATAGCTGCTTACGGGAGAAGGTCGGAATGATCTGGGAAATAATACCAAAGGCAGGCAGGATCATGATGTATACCTCGGGGTGACCGAAGAACCAGAAAATATGCTGGAACATGACTGGATCACCACCGCCGGCGGCATCAAAAAAGCTGGTACCAAAGAACTTGTCAGTTAACACCATGGTGACTGCGCCTGCCAGCACCGGCATAACAGCGATCAATAAGAACGCAGTGATTAGCCAGGTCCAAACAAATAGCGGCATTTTCATCCAGGTCATGCCAGGGGCGCGCATATTGAAAATGGTTACGATAACGTTAATCGCGCCCATGATCGATGAGGCGCCCATGATATGTACCGCAAACACGAATAAAGCCGTGCCGTCGGTACTATAAGTAGTGGACAGTGGTGCATAGAAGGTCCATCCAAATGCGGGACCACCACCTTCAAGGAACAACGAAGAAAGCAAGATGGCAAAGGCAAAAGGTAGGATCCAAAAGCTCCAGTTATTCATTCGTGGTAATGCCATATCTGGCGCACCAATCATCATCGGTATTAACCAGTTAGCTAAGCCGGTAAAGGCAGGCATAACTGCACCAAAAACCATGATCAGGCCATGCACTGTGGTCATTTGATTAAAGAAGTGTGGTTCAACAATTTGTAAACCAGGCTGGAAAAGCTCTGCGCGAATAACCATCGCCATCGCACCGCCGGTTAAAAACATGATAAACGCAAACCATAGATACAAGGTGCCGATGTCTTTATGGTTAGTCGTGTAAAGCCAGCGCTTTATGCCGCTGGGAATATGATGTTCGTGGTGATCATCATGATGTAGTTCTTCAGTTGCTGTGCTCATGGTCACCCCCTTATTGGCCGTTCATTGCGACGTTAATGTCTTTTGCCTGAACCATATCACCCGTGTTGTTGCCCCAAGCGTTACGCTCATAGGTCACAACCGCGGCAATATCAGACATAGTTAACTGCTTGGCGTAAGGCTGCATCGCAGAACCCGCTACACCATTAATCATAATATCAATATGTTTTGGCTGGTCTGCAATGGCAATCTGGCTACCTTTAAGAGCAGGAAATACTCCAGGTAAACCTTCACCATTTGGCATGTGACAGGCTGCACAATTGGCCATGTAAACTTTTTCACCATTAGACATCAACTCGTCCATGGACATATTCATCGCCAATAGACGTTGCTCTTCTGCTTTGGCCTGTTTTTGAATAGTCTCTTGTTCATTAACCCAGATGGCATAGTCTGCTGGCTCCTTCGCAATGACTACAATGGGCATAAATCCATGGTCTTTTCCGCACAATTCGGCGCATTGGCCACGATAGACACCTGGTTCATTAACATTTGCCCAGGCATCATTTATAAAGCCTGGGTTTGCGTCTTGTTTAACCGCAAAATCTGGCACCCACCAAGCATGAATAACGTCATCGGAAGTAACTAAAAATCTAACCTTTTTACCCGTTGGAATAACCAATGGACGGTCAACTTCGAGCAAATAGTTTTCGCCCTTTGGGAGTTTTCCACTAATTTGCTCACTTTGTGTTGCCAGATTAGAAAAGAATTCAATATCATTGTCCATGTACTTATAGTTCCATTTCCACTGGGATCCGGTAACTAAAATAGTGACCTCTGGCTCACTGGCATCTTCCATAGCAATCAAGGTTTTTGCCGCAGGAATAGCCATAGCAATCAAAATGATGAAGGGAATAACGGTCCAGGCAATTTCAACTTTTACACTTTCATGGAAATTGGCAGGCTTTGCGCCTTTTGATTTACGGTGAAACCACATTGACCAAAACATAACGGCGAACACGCCGACACCTATGACTACACAAATGAGAAACATCAGCATATGCAGGTCGTAAACGTCAGCGCTGATGTCGGTTACACCCTTGGTCAGATTTAGCTGATATTGATCAATTTTAGTAGCTGTTTCTGCTAATACCGGATTTGCCAGTAATGCGGCAATTACGCCCCCAGCTTTGGACAAAGTTTTATTCACTCAACACCTCTGCTCGTCAAATTTATTAGTAACTTATGACAAAGACACAATAAAAAGAAGGTTATTGTAGCACTGTAAATTGCCAACATAACAGGGGCTTGTTAGACTTTTGTTAGTCAAATACTAGCAATTCGCCAAGATATTAAAGATTTCTTTAATTTTTAGGCTACCAATTGGGTGATGCTGCTAGTATTTGTTTGAAAATCAAACACTAAACTTATAGTTAACTGCTTAGTAAGAGCCTTCCATCAAAGAGCATTGCTTGTTGCACAAACTCAAAACCGCCTATGGTAAATAATTTTTGCAGCTGGGATAAAGGTATGAATATCAAAAATAAACACGCCCTGATTAGAGAAAAGCAAAATAGTTAGTGCCCATCCTGAAACAGCATGTTTTTGTGCAAATATTTAACTCTCACCTCGGGAAATCCGAAAACGTTTTTCAATTTTGAGCGAACGGGGTGAGCGATCGCGATATTTTTACCGACTTGGTTGGTTTTTCACTTTTTGAGACAACCCTGACACCTCAGGGTGGCCCTGAAGGTAATGAAAGGTGAGCAGTGTGGGCTTCAGGTAGCGATATTCAGGCGGGCCAGTAGCATGAGATTATACGCCACGGTCGACGCCCAAACAAAGGCCTTGAATTTTTCTTTGCCCTGCCAAGTACAGCGCGTTAACCCGTAACGTCGTTTCAGGCATGAAATATTGCCTTCTATGCAGGCACTGAATTTAGCCAACCGTTTATAGACCCAGGCACTTTTCACCCTGTCCTCAACCTTTAGTCCTTTTTCTTGTTGAAGGAGACATCTTTGATTGGATTTGGTAAGCAAGGCGCTTCGCCGAGCGGCTATGGTCACAGTAATACAACTTTTCCGGGCTATCTACCTTTTTAAGCTGCGATAACAATTGCACCGTTGTCCTGACGCAATCCCACAGCAACGAACTAGCGGAACATCTCACTGTTTTTACCCACTTTATTTATATTTATCAATGATTTAGTATTTCAGGATGGACACTAGTAGGAATGTTAGGCATAAAAAAACCGACTAAACGCTTATCGTTTAATCGGTTTCTGCTGGAATTTGAAGACTGACCATCGGGTCAAATGTAAGGTGGGCACTTAAACACAACGGTGTGCCGTTTCCTTCCGTTACATCCAATCGGCGTTTCTGATCACGCCAACGGCTATCCCTTCTATGTGAAAAGGTTGAGTGGCGAGATCAACAGTAATCGCTTGGAAGTCGTCATTTTCTGCATGCAGTAAAACTTGTCGACCTTTTTTCTCCAGCCTTTTTACTGTGACATCCTCATCAACTCTGGCAACCACAACCTGGCCATTATGTACATCTGTTGTGCAATGCACGGCTAACAAATCGCCGTCTAGTATGCCAATGTCTTTCATGCTCATACCCTGAACTCGTAACAGAAAATCTGCGCTGGGTTTAAACAGGCTAGGGTCTACCTGATAATGTCCTTCAACATGCTCTTCGGCTAATATAGGCTCACCGGCAGCAACGCGACCAATTAAGGGTAAACCGAGGTCTTCAAGTTGATCGTGCAAAGGGGTATTTAATTTTATTCCACGAGAAGTGCCCGGTAAAATTTCAATCACACCTTTACGGGCCAAAGCTTTTAAATGCTCCTCGGCAGCGTTAGCTGATTTAAAACCCAGTTCACGGGCTATCTCTGCTCGAGTAGGGGGCATTCCCGTGTCGAGCATAGTGGTCTTAATGAGTTGAAGTACTTCTTCTTGCCTGAGAGTTAGTGGACGCATAACCAGCCTGTTATTCTATACAGTTAACTGTCAGTATATACAGTTAACTACA
>JAWUXW010000003.1:0-9505 GCA_034111125.1 Paraglaciecola sp. | reverse complement strand
GTTTGTGAACCATCAGGATTCGGAACATTCTTACCCAGCGCCAAAAACAAGTCTTTGCGGGTTAATACCATTTGCTCAGTTTTGATAGAGTTACCCAATACGATACCGTCAAAACCGATAAGGACTTCGATGATTTCATTGACACCATTTTCATGACAAAGGGCGACTTCTGACTCCTTTATACGACGAGATGAATTAGTGATATCGGGTGACGACACCCCCAAACCACTACAGAAAAGCTTTAAACCCCCACCCGAACCGGTTGATTCAACCTTAGGCGTTTTAAATTGAGTCGATTTGCCAAAACGTTCAGCTACCACGGTAGAAAATGGATAAACGGTGGAAGATCCAACAACGTTTATATAGTCTCGGGCAGCATGGGCAACATTCATTGTAAGAGTGGATGAAAGTGCAACAGCAGCAATAAATAAAGGCTTTTTCATAGTAACGTCCAAGTGGTGGTAGTTAAGATCGCCAGAAGTATATGACAGCTTTATGACACTTATGTGACAACGTCAGATTTAATTCAAGTTGTATAAAAAATCTGTTAATCATCGGTGATAAGGGGCTGAAAAATCGAAGACTAGATGGCAATCTAGTCCGATAATCCACCGTTTACCGCAACAAATTGATCTATGTCTATACCAGGCATATCATTTGTATATACAATGCATAGCATAATTTATGGATTGTTCCTTTTGAGCTGCAAATAAAATGACCAAAAAACAGGGCAAAAAACCAGGCAAAAAAGATAGTCAATTGCTTATCCGGATTAATGCTCAAGAGCGAGATGAGTTTGTATCCCTCTGCGATGAGCTGGATACCAGCGCAGCCCGAGAAATCAGGAAATGCATACGGAAATTTGTAGCTGAACATAATACAACAGAGTAAAACGTGCGATTTGCACCTAGTGCCAACAGGAGAAAATCAAAATGGCTAAAGCATCAAAAAAAGTAAGTAAAATCAAAGAAAAAATCAAAGCACGAAAAGCAAAGATCGAGAAGCAAGAAGGCAAGCTAAAAAAACTAAATAAAGCACTAAAGAAAGCAAAGTAGTTCTGTCTTAACCGAGGCAGGTGGAGCAAAAATAGGCTTTACTTGGATCGGGATACACCATATTAGTCCTTATATTTACCTAGCCTTGGAGAACCTTAATCATGGCAAAAAAGAATCAGAGTACCGCAAAGAAGAAAACAAAAAGTAATAACTCAAAAGGCGAAAGCCTACTTGAAGAGATCAATGCCAAACTAAAATCAAGCCAAAATGATCTACAAAAGCAAGTTGACGAGTTAACGTCACAGGTAAAAACCTTAAGTAAAGACCCTAGTAAGAAAGCGCGCAAGTTATTTAAGTCCATTGAGAAAAGCTACCATGAAAAAGTGGCCCAATTGCAGAATGATTTTGATAAGCGCATGGAGTCCGTGCAGAAGATACAAGACAAAGTTATCGCCCAGTTACCAAAAAAACTGGCGGAAAAGCTTAATCTGAAAAGTAGTAGCCCTGCGAAATCCCCGGTAAAACCCGCAAAAACGGCTAAAGCCACTGCAGTCAAAGCCAAGAAGAGCACAGCAGCAAAGACACCAACCATCGCTTCAATAAATGGTATTGGTCCTGTGATACAGAAAAAACTTGCGGCAGCCGGTTTTACGCGCCTTGAAGACTTGGCCAATACACCAGCAAGCAAAGCTACAGCACTGAAACAGTTCGACAGAAGCAGAGGGTTTAATAACTGGACAAAAGAAGCTCAGGCATTATTAGCTAAAAAGTAGTATTCATTTAAGGGGAGTCGGGCTTGGGAGAAAGTTGTAGTACATCTTTATTCACCGGCTCCGCCTATGCTCTTCATTCCCCCTGAAACTCGCTAAAAATTAAGCGCCCAACAACATTATTTAGCTAATCGTGTCGCAAATATTTTCGCTCATGCTAACCAGTAGCCAATAGCGCTGATAAACACAGTGCTACTCTTATTTTGAAAAGCAAGGAAGTATATATCAATCGAACTGCATGAAAGTACCAACAAATACGCAGTAAAACCTTTGGAGGAAGGTACGAAAAAATTTCTGACAATTTATTATTATATTTCAACAATAAGAGCTAAATTAATTTTTGACTAAATTAGATCATTTTTATTGTAACTTTCAGATTTATAATTCATTTCAAGTGACAAAATTCAATTACCAAAATAACATAACGGAGATAAATTACTGTTTTTGTTTATTTTTTAAGATAAACATGTATTTTAAAAATGAATGATATTACGTAATAAGTTTCGTAATATTTCATATAATAGCTGAATTTACCTATATATTATTCCCAATCAAGTATTAACTAACTAAGTGGAAAATGTAAAAATAGTGCAATATTCAAGTAAATGAATTCTGTCGAGCAAAACTTAAAATTTACCGGCGTATTAATAGGCTTACTAACCATTAATAAGTCAATAATCCAAACAATAAACAACGGGAGTAGCCTTGATGGGCATGCTAGAAACAGGAGTAGATTTGATGAGCGAATTAGTGCCCTCTTTAGATTTGTCGCAATATGGTATATCTGAAGTATTTGAAATCGTCCACAACCCTTCTTATGAAACCTTATATGTAGAAACGACCAAGGCACAACTGAGCGGCTATGAAAAGGGATTCACAACAGAATCGGGGGCCGTTGCGGTTGACACCGGTGTATTTACCGGCCGCTCCCCAAAAGATAAATATATCGTACGAGATGACGTTACCCGGGATACGGTATGGTGGTCGGATCAGGGCAAGAATGACAACAAGCCCATTTCCCAGCAAATATGGTCCGATTTAAAAAACCTGGTAAGCCAGCAACTTTCAGGAAAACGTCTGTTTGTCATGGACACCTATTGCGGTGCAGATCCCGAAACTCGCCTAAAAGTACGTTTTATCACCGAAGTCGCCTGGCAGGCGCATTTTGTTAAGAACATGTTTATTCGTCCAAGTCCTGAGGAATTGGCCGACTTCGAACCTGACTTTATCGTCATGAATGGCGCTAAGGTGACGAATCCAAATTGGCAGGAACAGGGCCTCAATTCAGAAAACTTTGTGGCCTTTAATTTGACTGAAAAGATCCAACTCATCGGTGGCACCTGGTATGGCGGTGAGATGAAAAAAGGCATGTTCTCAGTAATGAACTATCTGCTTCCTCTTAAAGGCATCGCCTCTATGCATTGCAGTGCCAATGTCGGTCAGGAGGGTGATGTGGCGGTATTTTTTGGTCTCTCAGGCACCGGAAAAACCACTCTATCGACGGATCCCAACCGACAACTGATTGGCGATGATGAGCACGGCTGGGATGACAACGGCATATTCAACTTCGAAGGGGGCTGTTACGCCAAGACTATCCATTTAAGCAAGGAGCACGAACCGGATATATACAATGCTATTCGACGTGATGCCCTATTAGAAAACGTCGCGGTGGATACTGGGGGTAAAATAGATTATGACGATGGAAGTAAGACTGAAAACACCCGAGTCTCCTACCCTATTTACCATATTGATAACATCGTTAAGCCTGTATCCAGAGCTGGCCATGCAAACAAGGTCATATTTCTAACTGCAGATGCCTTTGGCGTATTGCCCGCTGTTTCAAAACTGACCCAGGAACAGGCAGAATACTATTTTTTATCTGGTTTTACCGCCAAACTGGCTGGTACGGAGCGTGGCATTACCGAGCCGACACCGGCCTTTTCTAGCTGTTTTGGTGCCGCTTTTTTGACCCTACATCCCACTCAATATGCTGAAGTATTGAAAAACAGAATGCAGGCATCAGGTGCTCAGGCCTATCTGGTTAACACCGGTTGGAATGGCACGGGCAAACGCATTTCTATCAAAGCGACCCGCGCCATCATCGACAGCATATTAGATGGTTCCTTGGATGAGGTAGAAACGAGTAACTTGCCCATTTTCAAGCTACAGATACCAAACCATGTTGAAGGCGTAGAGGCAGCCGTTCTGGATCCTCGCAAAACCTATCAGGATGAACAACTTTGGTATGCCAAAGCGAACAAGCTTGGCGCACTATTTGTAGACAACTTTATAAAGTTTACCGACACCGAAGATGGTCAGGCACTGGTTGCTGCTGGACCACAGCTATAGGTTAATTCTTTTTTGGGGGGATGGGCGACCATCTTCCTAATTTCCTATGTCGCTATCTCAATCACTACTCTCGTAATAAAGAATAATCACATCATTGATATTGTGAGTATTTTCAGATTATTGCAGCTCAGACTAGATCAATTACGTTTTTAAGTGGCTAATCCATTACCTATTTTTACGCTAGTAACCAATAAAATTCTAAAGATAGCTGCTTATTGCTAATTGAAATATTCACATTTCGAAAAGGTAAGAGAAGTGCTGAATAAATCCAACAG
Source organism: Paraglaciecola sp. (assembly GCA_034111125.1). Lineage (GTDB taxonomy): Bacteria > Pseudomonadota > Gammaproteobacteria > Enterobacterales > Alteromonadaceae > Paraglaciecola. Next base: position 5,116 of record JAWUXW010000003.1, on the reverse strand, counting down.
TTTTTCCTCGCTCTTGAGTGACTCGCTATCGAACAGGGCTTCCGTAAGTGATAGACACTTGACATGATAGCTCCTAGATACTCATAACATCGACAAATTCCCACATGTTGCAGGCTTTCAATAAACATCAATTGCATACATCTTGCTTGGGCCAGTATTAGCGTTTATTCCTCCTGAACACAGTAACATTGGCGGGTAATTATCGTCCTGAAAGTTCATGATTTAGAGGCGCAAGGTGATTTGGACCGTAGTGTATACATTAGGCGCAGTGCAGGCGGCTTTCTTGGCTTTGGTATTAACGTCTGCAGGGAAGAATAACAGGCGCACAAATCAGTATTTAATCGGCTTGCTTACGATTATCTTCCTTATACTTTGCCTGTTTTCATTGCGAACCATTTTGGCTAATAATATTTACCCTTGGTTCTTTTGGTTTGTTGTGTCTACTCCCATGCTTATAGGCCCAACAATTTACCTGCACGTTCAACAGATGACTACTTTAGAGCCTAACCCGACTAAACGACATTATCTGCAAAACCTTTGAACTTGTGTCTTATCCAATTGGAGTAAAAAAGCAATAAAATTCAGCCGGAATTACACTATTGCTATTCAAAGAGAGAGGAATATGAACGGAAATATGAGTTCTCACACTAGCTACCACCGTGCTCGCTTATCAACAAATTGAACGAAACACTAGTATCCGGTGACGAGGGCAGTTAAATACACCTAGACTTGTTCAAGTGCTGGCGCTTATAATCCCACGCCTTCAAAAAACCTCGCATTTTAATTTAAGGCGTTCATGGGAAAGCATTATATTTACTCCTTGCTTTAACATTGTTTATCTCCAGTTTTGCGTTTGCAGTAAAACCTGAATGAGCAGGAAAAGGCAAAATGAAAAAAGTCAGTAAAAGTGGTGGTAGCTCTATAAACATTCCATCACTCCAAGAAGTTTATAAATCAATTATTTAAGGAAAAAAAATGAAAATATCTACGCTTACCATTTCGTTAATTACATGCTTAACGTTAACCGCATGCACGACTTTTGACCCTTATACGGGTGAGCAAGAGGTCAGCAACACCGCCAAAGGTGCAGGTATTGGGGCTGGCATAGCTGTCGTCGCGGCATACTTAGCCAACAAAGATGTTGACGATGTAAGAAAGAGAAACAAAAGAATTTTAAAAGCAGCTACTGGTGGCGCTGCGATTGGCGGTGGCATTGGTTATTATATGGATACCCAAGAAGCCAAGTTGAGAAAACAATTACGGGGTTCGGGGGTAAGTGTTGAACGTGACGGTAATAACATCAACCTGATCATGCCGGGTAACATTACCTTTTCTTCCGGTAATGCCAATATTGATCAAAGCTTCTTAACTGTCTTAGATTCAGTTGTATTAGTCTTAGCAGAGTTCGACAAAACATTAGTAGTGGTTGCTGGCCATACTGATAGTTCAGGCTCTAACACACTTAACCAAAGCTTGTCCGAACGCCGGGCACAGTCTGTCTCTACCTACATAAATACCGCGGGTGTTATGGTTGATAGATTAGAGGTAATTGGTTTTGGCGAAACCCAGCCAGTTGCCAACAATGATACTGATGCAGGCAAAGAGCTAAATAGAAGAGTAGAAATTACCTTACTTCCAATCGCGGCATAACTCAGTATGAAACATTTATGGATTATTTTAACCATGACCACGCTAACCGCCTGTCAATCTGCATACGAACTGCAAAATGCGTCTTCAAAAGGATTGGCTAATAGCTATTCTTGTGGGCAAATAAACGGTGTATTTGCGGCCTATGAGGCAGATAAAACCTCATTTATGGCGCTCAAGCAGATTGCTGAGGTATCAGGGTTAGTGATTGATCAAACATCGGCAACGGATGCCAGTTCATATTACGAAAGCGCAAAGGCTGCTGCCAACATCGCGCTGCTTGTGCAAGGCTGTCCTGCCAGACCGTAAAAAATAATGGGCCGCACAATCGCCCTTAGAGCAAGCCCCTCATATTTATATGGGGGCTTTTTTTGTTTGAAATATCCTGTCGAGTACGAGTAATAACATTCCGCCTTGATATGGGGTCAACTCAAAAGGCGCTGGCAAGGTTCATAGTAAAGCGCAACGTCGAAGGAATGCTGGTTGCCTTCATAGACGTTGCAATGCAGATAGGGAGCTTGCCAGTCCTTCCCGAAGGGTGTAAACACCGATCCAAAAGCGCGGTTATTTGCCGAATTCTAGATTTTTTAATATCTCCGGCCATTTTTTGATATTTTTGAATTCTATAGACGAAAATTAACAGAGAAATCAACAAATTAACAGGACAACCATCATAAGACGTGTCGCTTTGCCGCTGCTCAATTCAGGTTTTTTTAATAAAGCCCTTATAAAACATGGTCTGTGGGGGCAGTGTTTTTAGCATGGCTGGCTCTGTAATTGTTCATATGGGCGATTAGGCTTTATGATCTAAGACTTCAACCTAATCACACGATATCCATCTTCCTACTTGCTCTTATCTACCCCTGTTTTTTGCATCGACATCAAAACAAATTCGGCAAAAGGAGTGCCTAGATGGTCTATCGAAGCTTTCTCTAATGAGCTTAAATAATCAGCCCTGTCTTCTAGCTTCACAATTGTCCAATCATAACCGCCCAAGGTTAATAAGAAATTCATTAAAAATCTGGCGGTTCGCCCATTTCCATTAGGGAAGGGATGGATATAACCTAAACAGAGATGCCCTAGAATCGCTTTAACAACGTAGCTAGGTTCATCTTCTATTAGCATTTTGAGCGCATCCATACAATCTCGTAAATAGATATTAGCAGGTGGCGCATGCCTAGATGTACGAATATAAACGGGTCCTTTGCGATAGCCTGCAATATCTTTTGCGGCAATAAGTCCAGCCGCAACACAGGGTTGAAATAAATAGGTGTACCAATCGGTGATACCAATTGAAATGGCCGAGGATAACTTACTTGTTTTTTTTTCATGTATGGCCTTTAAGGACGACTTCACAGCGTTGAACGCTTCAAAATACCCTCTGGCGGCTAATGCATCCTTTGCTTCCTTGTCTTTTTCAATCAGCTCAGGATGCCAATTTCCGTCACGCACTTTTTCAATCAACGTTGGGGTGACGCGATAGCCCTCAATCGACAAGGAGTGATAGGCGTCTTGGACATATAATTCTTCCATATCTTTGAAGGTGTCTTCCAGTGGACGAGACATGAAATCAAAGCTCGGTCTAATATCTTTGAAAACCTGCTCAACGTCATCGCGCAATGACTGCCACAATACACGCACTCGCATAGCCGCAGGGTTTTCATTATTCGAGACTCCTATTTGAGTAACAGGTTGCTCAAATGGATTGGTTTCGTCTAACTCCACAAAGCCAATTCCATCAACAATGCGTTTTAACCTTAGATAATCTTCTTCCTGCTCCAAGGTTTTAAGTGCGCCTAATGTTCGACCTACAGCTGATGCATTACGAGTATGCTCAAATGCGCCAGCTAATTCGCTGATGTCAGCCAGACCTAATGCAATTTGGAGAGAAATCGGATTTCGGGTATAGGCCGATGGGCTAATACTCGCTAATACGCTTTCGACTGAAGCGACCTTAACGCCAGCAACTGTCTCTATTTTGTAGGGGCTTTTTGTGCTATTCATCACGACCAAACTCATGTTATGGGGCAGATTAAGAACACGTGTCGTACTTTTAGCATACACGATAATCTGTTGAGGTAAGGCATTACTGGAAGTCAATAAATCCAGCGAGGACTCTGGGCTTAGCCAATACTCTTCACCAAAGAGTTCTGTTAAATATTGACCAACAAACCCCCAAATGGAATCAAACCATAACGCTGATTCACCAACATCTGTCGTCGTAACATCAGCATCAAGCATATACCAGCCGCGTATCACTGGTTTAAGAAATTCTTGTTTGACCAATAGATTTCGATGCCTTTCTGTGAGCATTTTAGCTTGAACAATGTTGTTGATAGCAAGGTTAGATGCTTTCTCTAACGCTACCGCGAGCTTTTCATTTGCTATTTGGGCCATAATACAACAACCTCATCGATTTTATTTGAACGCAGTTGACGACAATACAAACACAATATTCAGTAGTAGTAGTACACGAATAAATATTGCATTAAAGTCACACCTTAGCATTGCAATTAAGTCACTTCAATATATTGTATTTGAAATACGTCAATATATTGCATTAAAGGAACACACATATTTTGTGATTAAGGTACCAAATGACATTGATTTATAGGTTTTAATGTAAAGCTCACTATTTTTAAAAATCCAAGCTAGCTATTTATCAAATACGCATTAACTTCTGACGCCTTAATATTATTGTCCTGTGTCGCTGCTGGATGTCTCTTAGCGTATGTTTTCTTTAACTGACTTTGAGTGACATGCACGTAAACCTGTGTCGTCGATAAATCTGCATGTCCCAGATACTCTTGGATTTCCCTGATGTCAGCACCATGCTCCAACATGTGTGTCGCAGCACTATGCCGAAAAGCATTACATGCTGCCTCCACATCAATACCAGCCTTCAATAAATACTTTTTCACCAGTGCTGTTAATTGATGAGGCCTAAAAGTGAGGCCTTGATTATCCAGAAAAAACGCCGTTCCTGACTTTAAGTTCATTATTTTAGGCCGAACATGCTCGATAATAAGCTTTAAGCCAACTGGCTGTTCTTGGTGCCAATGGAACATACCTAGTTTTATCGCCTTTACCCTTTTTGATAAGCACCTGCTCTCGCTCAAACATAATATCACCAAACCTGAGGTTACCAATTTCGTTTCGACGGCCGGCAGTTGCGTAATAGCACTCTAAAATGGCTCGATCCCTTAACCCCGTAAAACCACGCGGGGTAATATCCAACACACTCGCTAGGGTAGTCGCCCAAAGGAAAATGCTAGAAAATAAGGAAAATTAACAGGGCAGCCATCGTAATTAAAGGCAAAATAATTTGTTTGGCTGCTCGTTAACATGGCTGTCCTGTTAATTCGGTGAAACTTACTAGAGCATCTGGATTGCCGGTGCATAGCGCCACCTTCCCCGTAAACCTAGCAAAATTCCTTATCAAATGGCTGTGCGCTCAGGATGGGCTTGT
>JAWUXW010000002.1:0-36969 GCA_034111125.1 Paraglaciecola sp. | reverse complement strand
TGACTAACACCGGAAACGGCACGGGGGCGCAGTTGCTGAGTTTGGCCCGTGAGATAAAGGGCTCAGTCAGGCAGGAGTTTACCATTACTTTGGAAAATGAAGTGCAATTGATCGGCGCTTTTGGGCCTATTGATTTATGATAAAGCCTATTAAAATCCGCCAAAGCGATATAGAAGACCATTATCCTAGAAACCGCAGTTGACCGCTAAAAATGATATTTAACATTATGATTTATATGAATATACGCTTTGGCTTGTGGCTCGCCTCATGGGTGAAGGCGCTACAGGCACTGAGACTGGTTAAAAACCGCTGGCTCTGCGTTATGAATTTTATAAGGGGAACAAGCCCTTACTGCAATTGATGCCTTGATCCAACGATTTTTTCCTGCGCCTCAACGCCTGTCCAACTGCGGATTCTAGATTAAATGTCCCTCTTCTATCACCACTCCTTTTTGCCGCGCCAATTCGTGAAATATTTCACCCAGATGTTTTCTTAACGTTCCAAATATAATCTTTCGTCTTTTCTTCGGGATAAATACTATATGGTATTTACCATCCCACCTTGTATGGGCCAAATTTTTATAATCTCGCATAGCTTGTTTCCTTCGTTTTTTTGGTCGAGATACGAAAGATACCTGCACCACGGTAACGTTAAAACCTATGCGAGTCGCCCCGGCAGAGCCGGGGGTTTACCTTCTATTAATTACGCATTACCTACATGATGGATGTGACCGGCACGCCTGAGTCGTTATGTCGGGCTGAAATTGAACGATACATGGCTTGGCCAGGCACTGGGCTACAAATTGGGCATGCTGAACATTCTTGAACTGAAAAAACAGGCCAAAAATGACTTAGGCGATAAGTTTGATTTAGCTGAATTCCATAATGTCATATTAATCGGAGGCGCGGTCCCTATGACGGTATTACGAGCAAAAATTGCTGCTTGGGTGGACTCCAAATAAGTAGTCTTATTAAGATTTCAAACCTTGGCCATAAGCCATAAAAAGTAGGCGCTTAACATAAGCGCCTACTTTTGTTATTAAAAGCCATTTAGCTCATTGAATCAGGGGGGATAAACAATTGATTCAATTCAGGCGCTTTCGATCAAATCGTACTCGTTACGCAATATTTCAATGATATCAGCCTTTGGATTGTCACTGAGTTGGATCTTCTGTCCGGTGATTTTCTCGGCTAACTCGATGTAAGTCTTGGATACCTGCATCAATATCTCAACGGGCAAGGCATTGTCGGTGGCCAGTGCTTCACGCTCGGGCATGCGGTCTTTATTCAGCAAGATATCCGGGGCCGGGAAGGTATTCAGTAACAACTGACGGAATCCTTCTTTGGAATTTTCAACCACCCTGCCCTGTGCAAATTGCTCGGCATCCCATACTCTTGATGAGTCTGGTGTACCCACTTCATCCATATAAATTAACTTGTTGTTGCCGTCCAGGTCTTTTACATAGCCAAACTCGAATTTGGTATCAACAAAAATCTGTCCAATATCAGCCAACGCAGCACTTATCACCGCAAAGCCTTCAGCCAGTAACCGTTCATAGTGGGCGATATCCTCGGATGACTGAAAATTAAAGGCCTGGTAATTATCTTCTATATTAGTCCGAGTAACATTCACATCGTCCGCTTCCGGCACTCCATCTATTCCTCGCAGAACACCTTTGGTGGATGGCGTCATTAACAACTCTGGCAGTTTGCTATCCTGAGTTAAACCATCGGGCAGTTTGATCCCACAAAATTCTCGTTCACCTTTTTCATAAGCTCGCCACATAGAGCCGGTAATATAATGACGACAAATGGCTTCTATCATCACCGGTTTGGCTTTTTGTACAATCCACACAAAGGGGTGAGGTATATCCAGAATATGACTGTCGGCTAAGCCTTGTTGCTTGAACAGACTAAACCAGTGATTGGATATGGCATTTAAGGCGGCCCCTTTGCCGGGTACGCCTTTAAGCCCTTGTTCACCGTGCCAGATACAATCGAAGGCTGAAATGCGATCGCTTATTACCATTATGGCCAGAGGTGTATCAATGGGCACTGGATAGTGCTTCTCGGCGATCAATCGACGGCTATCTGCTTCAGTTAACCAGTAGACCGAACGCACCTTACCACTGTGTACCGGCAGCGAGGTCCGAATGGGTAAGTCGTTGTTTACAGAGAGGACTTTATCAGCAAGTTTCATGATATCTTAGTTTCTTTGCATAGGTGAAAATAGCGGCATAGATGCAAGGGGCCAAGTGATGTCGGCCCCCTTTGCGTCAACATTGATCTTTTACTTAAATATCCAGATCGTCTGCGGACATGGTGCGAGAGAAGGTTGGGTAAATCTCGCTTAACTTGTTAACTGGAAACGCTTTGCTTTCGTTGTCCAGCACCGTCACCGACGTTTTAGGACCTAAGTTGCCAATTTTGAAACGATATTCGTCATTTTCCAGGGACAAGGCATTTTCGTCTTCGGACCATAAACTGCTCCACCAACCGGCTTCAGTACCGTTGTATTTTACAAACAACAGACCATTAGACTTATCATAATCTTTTACATCAAAACCAAGTTTGCGCAAAACCAATAATAAACGAGGCCAGGCCACGTCATATTCTGCATCCACTACAAATGCTGCCTCACCGTCCTCATCAAAACCCAGCTCCATGGCCAGCCCCTCACGAATTAGGCGAATACGTTTAGCATTAGCGACTCTAATTTCAAAAGCGTAATGACCAATGACCTTATTCAGCATTTCTACTTCTTTGCGTCTGGCACTAACTTGCGCAATATCGGTGATTAGCTGGTCGTTTACTGTTTCTTTATACTCTACGAGTTTGACCTTCAAGGCAGCGGTTCGCCCATGGAGTTTACTTTCCAGCTTAAACTCAAAACGTTTGCCTATACTGCGCTCTGATTTAGTCAAGCTATACCAGCTGCTGTCTTCTTCCTGTTCAATTACCATCCAGTCAGTTACTAAGCGCTGTTGCTCTTTGTCAAAGGTGTCGACACCTATGCCTTGCTCATCTAAAAAGTTAATCAATGAATTCCAGATAGTGGTGTCCAGAGCTTGACTGTCGTCAACCTGATCAAACCAAACCGTCGCTTCTTGTGAACCGTCTTCAATGCGCGAACCCGTAACCAAAGGCAAGACTAATGCCGGAGACAGCACACTCAATTTGTCACCCAATATATTCCTTGGGGCATTCTCACCCAAACTGGGAAGTTTATAGTTATCACTAAATCTAGGCGAATCAACATCATCGGGCAGCAAGATCTCTTGCCCCGGTTGCTCTTTTAGATACTCAAAACTGCCACTGGCAATTTGTCGCTCTTCAAATGAACTACAGGCTGTTAACACGGCAACAACAAGTACCCCTCCAACAGAAAATTTAAATGCCATGCTATCTCCTTAAGATAATACGCCTGAATTGCGCATGACTTGTTCGATAAGAATTTGGCTCTCAAGTTCCGACTCAACCAGTGGTAAACGCAAAAAAGCAGAATCAATCAAGCCCATTTTGTAAAGCGCCCATTTTGGAATAACCGGATTAGGTTCGATAAATAAAGCCGTATGAAGTTCATTAATCTGTTGATCTATTTCTTTTGCCTTAGCATAGTCCCCTGCCTGAGCGGCCTCACACATTTGCGCCATGTGTTTGGGTACGATATTGGCTGAGACAGAAATTACCCCATGGCCTCCTGCCGTAAGAAACTCACAGCTAGTCAGATCGTCGCCACTGAGCATGATAAAATCATCACTGACTAAGGTCTGAGTGTGTTTCAAACGCTGAATATCACCCGTCGCATCCTTCAGACCAACAATTTTCGGATGCAAAGCTAACTCTGCAACTGTCTCTGGAAGCATATCCGCTACAGTTCTGCCCGGCACATTATATAAGATAAGCGGCACATCCGTGGCATCAGCAATAGCGTTGAAATGGGCGACCATCCCTCTTTGCTGGGGCTTATTATAATACGGCACCACACTCAAAAAGCCGTCAATACCCGTATCGGCCATTTGCTCACTGAGAAATATTGCTTCAGCGGTCGAATTGGCTCCACTGCCGGCGATCACCGGAATTTCACCTGCACAAAGGGCAACAACATGCCTAACCACTTCAATGTGTTCAGCAAAAGGTAAGGTCGCAGATTCGCCAGTGGTACCCACCGCAACTAAGCCATCTGTTCCATTTTCAATATGAAAATAAACCAGTTTCTTTAGCGATGGATAATCGATCTGACCGACATCATCCATCGGTGTCACTAACGCAACAAAACTACCAGTAAACATACCCACTCCTAAAAAATAGCGCCTTATGGTAAAGAGCAAAGCCCTTAAAAACAAGCATTGAATGCAGCATTTACAAAAGCAAATTTGAAACTGGAAAAGTACTAGGCTTTTCAGGTATCTTAGGTAATTGATTTAGTGAGAATACGGGCAAAAATGACGCAACAACTGATAATTACTATTCTAGGCACAAACGAATTTGGCATGCTAAGTACCTTAGCGGATACCCTATCCGAGGTAGGCTGTAATATTTTGGACAGCCGTCAGGCTTTGTACGGACAAGATTTTTCCTTAACCATGATCATCGAAGGCAGTCAAAGTGCGATTGTTCAGGCTGAGCTGGCTATCCCAGTGACCTGTCAAAAACATAATCTGCTGTCCATGATGAAGCGCACCAAGAAGCACAGCAAACAACATCTGGAAACCTTGGCAGATGTGATTATTTGCGGCGTAAGTATTATTGGTGTGATCAAGCAACTCACTCAATTTTTCTCTGAGCAAGACATATCAGTCAGTGCTTTTCGGCTAAAAACCCTTGAGCAGGCAGAATACGAAAGTGAGTTAAAGAAATGTAAAATGGTGGTCAGTATGCCCCATTCGGTGAATATTGAGGATATTGACCGGCAATTCCAAGCCTTACTTGTTGAACTGGACCTAGTCGGTTCGATAAAACAAAATCACTAGAAATGTTTGTGATGGGACAAGCCTCATTATGAACTGCCATAGCTAACACCAAAAATTCAGGAGAACAAACATGAATAGACTTATAGCCGGCGATAAAGCGCCGAATTTCCTGCTGCCGAACCAGGCAGGACAGAACGTAAGTTTGCAGGACTACAAAGGTAAAAATTTACTTATCTATTTTTACCCTAAGGCGATGACACCAGGTTGCACTATTCAAGCCCAGGGCTTAAGAGATAGCGTGGCTGAGTTGCAAAGCCATAATACGGAAGTGCTCGGGGTGAGTCCCGACGCGGTAAAACGTCTGCCTAAGTTTATTGAAAAGGAAAGTTTAAACTTCAGCTTATTATCTGACGAAGATCATGCCTTAGCCGATGAGTTTGGCGTATGGGGGCCGAAAAAATTTATGGGCAAAGAATATGACGGCATTCATCGCATTAGTTTTCTGATTGACGAACACGGCGTCATTACCAAGGTATTTGATAAATTTAAGACAAAAAACCATCACGATGTGGTTTTGGATTTTATGAATAAGCAATAAGGTAAGAGCAACCACTTGCCACAGCTCGCCTGCTGGTAAGTAGTCATACCGGTAAGCAAGCCACCTGAGGACAATCTTGTCTTCAGGTGGCGTGTGGATAGGCTAGATTTTTTCTGTCGTAGGTAATGCTTTAGGGATATCCCAGGCGCTGGCCACCGCTTTGACTAAAGTGGCCAGAGGAATAGCGAAAAACACCCCCCAAAAGCCCCATAATCCGCCAAAAAACAATACCGCGATAATGATATACACCGGATGTAAACTGACCGCCTCGGAAAATAACACCGGCACTAGCAAATTGCCGTCCAGGGCCTGAATAATGGCGTAGGCCACCATTAAATACCAGAAGTCAGGTGAGACTCCCCATTGAAATAGCGCAACGATTGCTACTGGAATGGTGACCACTGCCGCCCCGATATAGGGTATCAACACGGAGAACCCGACCAGCACGCCGAGCAATAAGGCGTAACGCAAATCCATAAAGGCAAATGTAATCGTTGAGACCACGCCCACAATCGTTATTTCAATCACCTTGCCACGAATATAATTAGCAATCTGCGAATTCATTTCCAAGCCAACTTGATTGATCAGACGACGTTCTGTGGGTAACAAGGTAGACAGATTCAGCAATAACACTGTCTTATCCTTAAGCATAAAAAACACCATCAAGGGCACCAAAATACAATAAATTAACAAGGCACCCAGATCCCCAAGAGAACTAAATGAGGCTGACAGCAATTGCTCTCCCAGCACGACCACCCTATCATTTACCCCTTCCAACACATTTTGGATATTAGTGGTTTGTACAAAATCAGGGTAGGTCTCAGGCAAACTTAATAACCATTGCTGACCCTCCGCCCAAATTAGCGGAGTTTCACGAATTAGATTGATACTCTGCTGGGAGATAACCGGTACTAGACCTACAAAAGCAAGGATGGATACACCGATAAACCCGATGACCACCAATACCGTAGTGTAGGTTCTGGCAATACCAAGATTACTCAGTTTACTCACCGGCCAGTCTAATAAATAGGCTATCACTGCAGCGACTAACACCGGCATCAAAATACCCCCCCAAAATACCAATAGTAGGGATACTATCAATAACATCAGCAACAACATTACCGAATCCGGATCGGAAAACTTGCGCTTATACCAACGTTCAAAAATATTTAACATCTGAAAACCTTAGAAAATTTTTGCATTTACACAACTCCAAAAATCAAACATTTAAAATGGGCAGACAACACTTGTAGCACTTCACCAGTGACATTTTTTGATATTGCAAAATATCATTTAGACAGAATAACCCCAGTAATCATATAGTGAGAGTTGCGTGAAAGGTATGCCTTTTTGTAACTAAATTTGCCGAGTATGCTGGGAGCCTCAAATGGAAAATAAATTCTGTTCCGTAAAGGAAATCAACCGTTACAAAAAAAATCTTAGTTGGGACCAATTATCCCGGTTTTACCCTCAGGCATACTCATCTTAAGCCGGTCTTGAAGGTATTTACACCCATGGTTTTGACAATGCGGCCACGCGTATCCTGGATAGGAATAATCCCAATCACCACAAATAATTGCGCACTCAGAGGTAATTACTTATGGCGATTGATATAACTGGAACCTCAGTTTTTTGGATGCACCAAGCGCAACACCGGGTACCACGCAGGTAACAGCTCGGCCGCAGATTATGTTGCGCCGCCACAATTCTGTCCAGAGATGAGAGCTAAGCTGCTTGGCGATTGTCGATGGCGAGCCAATTCATGATACCCTACTGGCACATCCGAGGCTGCCGTTTAAGACTTGGCATGCCCATAGTATTAGCAAAATATTGAGGAGCGGCGATTTAGCTGAGTTCATTCGTTACAGCTGCGTTAGTGACGATAGTGCTGGCATGCTGCTGATCAAACAAGCTAAGCGTTTAGTGGAACTAATTAGTTTTGCACCTAAAGCAGGAACTGGACGTAGTAGAAGGTTCTGCTCACAGGATCAACGGCATGCTGGCATACATTGCCCCGCGGCTAAAAAAAATGAAAGACGCAAACAAAAACAAAGGAACTTAACCGCGGGTGATAGGCTCAAAGCTACGACTTATTAATCCTCTCAAACCCAACTAAATTTATTAGAAGTTATTCATGTTAAGAACAGTTTCATTCAGTAATATTGTACTTGCGGCATTCCTAATCGCCTGCGTAGGGCTAAACGCAAGTGCCGCAAATAAAAAAAATGCTCTGCCGGAGATTGGCGTGGTTGCGTCCAGCGCGATAAGTCTGGACAAAGAAATTATTATTGGTGACGCCCTAATGCGCCAATTACGGAGGCAGGCTCCTCTTGTAAATGACCCTCTGCTAGATGAATATATACAAGATTTGGGCAATCGACTGGTCGCTCAGGCGGAAAACGTCAAATTTCCTTTTAAATTTTTCCTGATAAATAGTCCAGATATTAACGCCTTCGCTTTTTTCGGCGGTCATGTAGGGATTCACACCGGCTTAATATTTAATGCTAAAAACGAAAGTGAATTGGCCTCGGTACTGGCTCACGAAGTGAGTCACGTAACCCAACGGCATATCGCCCGGAGCATAGAAGCTCGGCAAAAAGCCTCTCCCTTACAACTGGCATCTATGCTAGGTGGGTTACTGGTGGCTATGGCCAACCCTGAGGCAGGTATAGCGGCTATAAGTGCAGGCCAAGCCGTGGGTCAGCAAACATCGATAAACTTTACTCGTTCAAATGAAAAAGAAGCGGATCGAATTGGCATCGCTATTCTGGCCCAGGCTGGTTTTGATCCTAATGGTGCCAGCGACTTTTTTAACACCCTGACCCAGAAATATCGCCTGAGATCTAATTTAACCCCCTTTTTAATGACTCACCCCTTACCTGAATCACGCATAGCGGATGCCAGGACACGGGCGGCCACCTATAGACCTCGTATCATAGCCCCAAGCCTCAATTTTCATTTAGCCAAGGCGCGCATCCATGCACGATATTTCGCCAACCCAGATCGTAACATTGAGAATTTTTCAGCTCGGCTTGAAAAGCAAACATATGTCATCAAAGAGGCCGCAGAGTACGGCTTGGCTTTATCTTATTTAGCCGATGAGCAATATGCTAAAGCCAAAGCATTGATTGACAAATTGCTGACTCTTGCACCGGATAATTTGTTTTATTTGGATACTTTTACCGATATCGCCCTGGCAACTGGGAATTACCAGGAGGCCATAGATAGCCTGTCAGCACACGCCAGGCACACCCCCCACAATAGGGTGCTGGCACTCAATTTGGCCAATGCCCAAATCAAAAACAAGCAATTTTCTGAAGCCACTAGAATTCTTAAAGATTATTTATTGATAAACCCCACTAATTTGTTGGCCTACCAATTACTATCTGATGCTTATGGTGAAAACCAGCAAAAGCTGGAAATGCATCAATCTAAGGCGGAAGTGTATGCCTTGACTGCGGCCTACCCCAGGGCCATTGATGAACTGCAAAATGCCTATAATTTCGCGGGTCAAAGACAATTAGAAAAGCAGCGAATTCGCGGCCGAATTAATCAGCTAAGAACCGCCCAGGATCGCTTGCGAACCCTTTAGCGCGGCTAATGCGGCAGACAAAGAGGCCGCACTCTGTTCACCAAACAATTGCTTTGCCACACTTCCGTCCGGGTGGATAAGAAAAGTTACCGGCAAATTTTGGGGAGGCGCCATGGGCATTTGAGCAGCAAAACTGGCGATGACCGGAAACTGAATCTCATATTTACTTTTTATTCCCATCAGCTGCTCCTGACTTAAGAGATCAAAACTTACCGCAAACATGGCTAATTGATCTTTATTCTGCTGATAGAACTGATTTAACTGGGGAATTTCTCGCAAGCAGGGCGCACACCATTCAGCAAAGTAGTTGAGCACTACCCACTTGCCCTGCAAATTTTGCCAACGATAATTTTCGCCATCTAAGGTCGTAAAATCGACTCGATTAGCCAGGTTCACAACAACCCCCAGGGACAGAGCGACAATACAGGCGAGTACAACAAGGAATTTTTTTAACACGTCTTTGAGATGTCCTTTAGTCTTTTACCAAACTCACTATACGGTTAGAATATCGGATAATTAGAGAAAACTCAGTAGAAAATAATTTTATGGGTCATTTGCAAATTTTTCACAACCCACGATGTTCGAAAAGTAGACAAACTCTGGAGATTCTCCAGCAGCAAGGTCTGCAGCCAAAGATTATCGAATATCTGAAAAACCCCCTCACCGTCGAGCAAATTACTCAGCTGTTGTCATTGCTCGGTTTCGACTCGGCCAGGCAACTGATGCGCAAGGGTGAAGAAGAATTTAAGCAACAAAAGTTGGCCGATCCCGCGCTTAGCGAAGCTGAGCTGCTAAGTGCCATGCACCGCAGCCCCAAATTAATTGAGCGGCCCATTGTGGTGCATGGTGATAAAGCCGTTATTGGTCGTCCGCCGCAAAACGTACTGAGTATATTATGAATAACAGCCATGTAGGGCCAATATTGGTACTGTATTACAGCCGCAACGGCGCGACCAAAAACATGGCGAATAAGATAGCCCAGGGCATTGAACAGGCAGGCCTGGAAGCGATGCTGAGAACGGTCCCTGAGGTTTCTAACAATCTGCAGCAAACTCAAGCCCCGGTGCCAGACTTAGGTGATCCCTTTGTCAGTAATGAGGACTTATCCGTTTGCAGTGGATTGGCTTTAGGCAGCCCTACCCGTTTCGGTAATATGGCCGCTGCCCTTAAATACTTTTTGGATAGCACCAGCAAAGAATGGCTATGTGGCACCTTAGTTAACAAACCTGCCACGGTATTTACGTCAACCGGTAGTTTACACGGAGGCCAGGAGTCTACCTTGTTGACTATGATGATCCCGCTGCTGCATCACGGCATGGTTCTGGCTGGCTTGCCCTATACCTTGCCAGAACTTCACAGCACCCAAACCGGCGGCAGTCCCTACGGCGCGACCCACTATGCCAGCGATAAATATGGCGCAAGGCTGAGCCCTGAAGAAAACTCCCTGTGCATAGCTCAGGGACAGCGCTTAGCCGAACTGGCTGTGAAACTTAATTAATCAAATACCTATAATCACGAATTGGATATCTATGACCTTTAGCACTACTTTTTACAAGCGCCTCGCCCTGACCAGCTATTTTAGCCTCATCGCCTGGCTGTTGATCTGGCATTTTCTATTAACCATTGATAAGAACACATCTACAACATTCACCCTGCTGTTATGGATATTACCCATCTTATTACCCTTAAAGGGACTGCTACAAGGCAAACCCTACACCTATGCCTGGACAAACTTTATTGTAATGTATTATCTGTTACACGGTCTTACTTCTATATACGTAGTCGATGGTGAACGCTGGTATGCTTTAATTGAAATTATATTATGTACCGGCTTATTCATTGGATGCAGCTATTACGCTCGTCACAGAGGTAGGGAGTTAGGCATGGGAATAATCAAACTTAAAGACGAATTATTGGCAGAGAAGGAAGCATTTGAGGGCAAGCAAAAATGAAACGTTTCGGGCAGATTAAGGCCCACTTAATAGCATCAGCACTGGTCGTATCGAGTTGCTTACTGGCTGGCTGCGGTGGCGGTTCTTCAGACTCAAGCCCTGCACAGCTTATACCTCCAACCCCCGCAACCCCTCCAACTGCGGGTGTAATTTTACCCCTGGTTACTGCCAAGATCACAGGCAGTGGTTTTAATCTGTATTACCCTGATGAATTTGTCGTCGGTCAATCGGTCAGTATTGCCGTGGCCGCTACAGGCAATGGCAGCTTAAGCACCGTTAATTGGCAACAAACCGCCGGGCCAGAGCTAGAATTATTAGCCACACACACACAGCTTATCGGCTTTGATATACGTGCTTCAGGTGATTACAGTTTTGCCCTCGCTGCCAGCAGCACCATCGGTCAAAATATTGAGCAAAGTATTTCCTTTACGGTACTTGAAGACAATATCCAATATGCGAATATTCGCCTGGATCACGCCGTAGTTGAACAAGGAAAAGTATCCTTACGGGTGGACAGTAGTGCCGACAACCGCAGCAAAACTATCCGCTCCGTTGCGTGGCAACAGATAGCAGGCAGTGATGCCGTCAACCTGGAAGAAGATGAGCAATCCTTGTTTTTTGATGCGCCCAATATTGCTCAGGATACCCTGCTTGAGTTTCGCGCTGAGATAAATTATGAGGACGGTTCCAGCAGTAGCGATAGCGCCTATATTTTAGTGAAAAATACTGAGATTAATAGTGAGGGTTACTTTCCTAAATTTGCCGAGCAGGTAGTCAGCAGCGATGTATTTGCCTACCGCTCAAGCGGTCCTTATGCCAATCGTTTAGTTGATTGTGTATATAACAACCAAATTAGTAGTAGCTGCTCATTTAATTCTCTGCCCTTGCTTGGCAACGAACATGCGTCCCCGAGTGTGGAACAAGTATTGGAACGCCTGGTGGTTTCCCATCAGTGGATGGGAGACCGCTTCAAACAGTTTCTGGAACAATCTGCTGTGGCACAGGACATGCTAAAACTGTTGCGCGCCACGACGGCTATTGTGATTTCTTACGACGTACGCCCCTCTTTTTATTGGACCGCAACAGGAGCAATCTACCTGGATGCGGCCAATTTTTGGCTAAGTCCCGGCGAAAGAGATAGCTTGAACGACCAGCCTGATTATCGCGCAGGCTTTGGCAGCGAATTACCCTTTACTATCCCCTGGCGCTATGTAAAAGATAACGACTATTATATTCGTCGCAGCGACTACCCGGTTTCTGAACGCTTGACCAGAACGTTCAGTGCCCTTGAAGCGAGTGTTTCCTGGCTGATGTATCATGAGTTAGGACACGCCAATGATTTTTTCCCGCCCAACAGTTGGGCAGACATGAGCGGCTCTACGAGCCCGCTATCTTATGCCAATAACCTAGCGGCTTCGTCCACCAGTTTCAGCACAATTTTTCCCCTTAGCTCCGATGAAATGCGCAGTCTGGCCCAGGTTAGCTTTGCAGGAGAAACCGCCAGCACCCAGCAAAAAAATACCGATGCTGAGCAAGTTACCTTGTATTTTGAGTCCGACTCAGCCCCGGCTTATTACAGCTACTCTACGATTAGAGAAGACTATGCCACTTTATTTGAGCGATTTATGATGGCCTACAGATTAGACGTTAGCGCAGATGTGGCGGTGATAAAATCGGATAACAACGTGGACTTGTTGGTCACCTGGGGGCAGAGAGACAGGGTAAATTCGAGCCATATTCAAGGACGGGTAAAACATGTAGTTCAGCGCATTCTTCCTGAGCTGGATGTAGACGCTATTCAGGCAACCCTGCGAGCTCCAATGCTGATGACGCCGGGCGTGAGTTGGTTTGACAATCTGAACCTAAGCCCAGCAGCGAAGTCAGGTAGCCAGGCTAAAAAGGCCAACAATAGACCCGCAGATCCAAGAGATTACTGGCAAAGCTATCGTCATGGACCTGATACGCCAAAAGATTAAGGATCAATGGGGTCTGAAACGAATGGCACTTACTTAAGCTTTTTGGGATGAGCATTTTCTCTTACTTCTTCTGTGGCTTGTGTTCTGGGCTTGGTGAGCAATGGAAAGGGTTTTGGTCTGCATTTAAGCGCTGCCCTTTCCCTTACAAGGGCCTGAAGCCATATCCAGCACTGCACCACTGCCAAGGCAAGTGATACTCACCATACGACACAAGGGAAAACCCAGCCCTGGCTTTTGACTGCCAAGTTGGGGTAAGCCGCTTGATTGGCCGCAGTGTCTGGCAAACTTGACGTCATGCCGTCAACCAACCTAATGGGGCGATGTTTCCAGTGCCATTCGTCACTGACTCCATTGATCCCCTAAAGACGCTTTAACGAAGGGGATGGTCAATTTGCGCTGCTGTTGCAGTGATAACTGGTCTAATTTATCCAGCGTATTCATCAGTGCAGGCATATCCCGCTGCCAATGATTGACCAGATAGCTGGCCACGTTTATCGGCATTTTAAGCCCCCGTTGGCTGGCGCGATTTAATAGAGCCTCACAGCGCTGTTCATCGTTTAATGCATGTAACTTATAACTTAAGCCCCAACTTAGTCTCGATAACAGATCTGCTAACTCGAAGTTCAAATGTTTGGCGGGGGAATTGGCCGTTATGATCAACCTCGCCGTGCCCTGCTCTTTCACACGGTTAATCAAATCAAACACTGCTATCTGCCAACTATTAGAGCCCTCTAGCGCATTAATATCATCCAAACAAATAAGCTGACAGTGCTCCAGGCCATCTAACATTTCCACCGATAGTGCGTCCTTTTCATGGAAATTTAGATAGACGCTGCTCACATTGTGTTGCTGGGCATGTTGACACAAGGCGTATAAGAGATGGCTTTTCCCCACTCCTGACTCGGCGCTAATAAACGTCAGCCAGCTTTGCGGGTTTATCTCGCTCAATGGCTCAGTAAGTGATTGCAGATGGCCAACGAGTTGGCCATTGTCACCCAGCACAAAGCTATCAAAGGTTTCGTTGTCCCGCAAATTCACTGGGAGGGAGAGTTGTTTACTCATTTATGATCCAGATAAAGGCCAGTTTTTGCCTTGGCTGGTCTGATTCATTCATTATTGGCTTGATCTTATCGTCTAAATTTAGTGCCCTGATTAAGTCTTCTTCGTCCCCTAGGAGATCGAGTTCAAATGTAGCCTTTTCGCCCTGTTGCACTATCAATACGGCGTTTGCCACCACACTCAAACTGTTCAGAAGTTTTGACACCTGAACATAGCTGTCCAGAGAAGCCACATTCATTATACTGATTTCGGTCTTCGCCTCGTTTGGATCCCAGCCAGTCAAATCAACCGCATACTCAGCAGCCAGTTTATCGGCTAAAAGGTTGACCAAAGCCGATAACAAAAACTCTGCCTCAGGCCCTGCGATTTGCCCCGACATCACCTGTCCATTATGACTAAAGGTCCAATCTGCCAGCCAGGAGATTGACTGTTCATTATCTGTAAGCTTCCCTTGAAAAAGTCTAGCCGATAGGACTGCGTCAACGTCATAACGTTTACTGGCTTGATTAATTTGCTGGTTAAAGCCACCCCAGATGTCATACAAACCAATTTGCTGTCTGTCATTCAGATCCCATAGAGGTTCAATAATCTCTATTCCGCGCTCTGAGGCATTTAATTTAATCCTTTCGAATAACGCTGTATCCGTTTCCCTGGACAATATTCTTTTTTGTTTGCTGGATGATTCTTCCATTGCCAACCAAATAATACTGTCAGGACGTCGTTTATCCCAAATCGGAAATCCCGCAACCCGAATCATTTTTTCAATCCGCTGTGGCGCAAAGTTAACCAACAAATATAATCGGCCATCTATGGTTTCGTAACGATAAGAGCGCAAAAACCCTCCAGCTTGTGACAGATTTTGCGCAATCAGTGCACTGTCTAGTAGTGTCCTATTTCCACTGACCTTAACCAATACCTGCTGTAGGGCCTGTCTGAGTGCTTTTTTATAATTTACCTGGCTCTGATCCAGTACTTCAATTTTTGCATCATACAAATCATCAATCAGGGCGGCCGTGGCTTGAAAAGAGAGCAATGCCAGACAAAAATAGCAAGCCAACAGAAAACTGTTGTTGAGGTTAATTGACATATTTGATTAAAATCCACTAGCGCAGGGGGTAGAGTGATATTGTCATTTATTTAGCAACAAATTTCACCTTTTGTTTGTTACTACACATTCCTATGATTACCAGTACCTTTTCGTTTCGCGAACTGCTAAAATCCGCGCACTTTTTTTTTGCGGCCACCGAGGTTAATACGTGAGCGATAATAAACCGTCCTTGAGTTACAAAGATGCTGGGGTAGATATAGATGCGGGTAATCAACTCGTTGAACGAATTAAGTCTGTCACTAAAAAAACCCATAGACCCGAAGTAAAAGGTGGTTTAGGAGGCTTTGGTGCCTTGTGCTCGTTGCCGACAAAATACCGCAACCCACTACTGGTATCAGGTACTGACGGAGTCGGCACCAAACTCCGCCTGGCAATGGACTTAAAAAAACATCACGGTATTGGCATTGATCTAGTGGCAATGTGTGTCAACGACTTGATAGTACAAGGGGCAGAACCCCTGTTTTTCCTTGATTATTATGCCACCGGCAAGCTCGATATTGATACTGCGGTCGAAGTCGTATCCGGTATTGGCAAAGGCTGTGAATTATCCGGTTGTGCCTTAATTGGTGGAGAAACCGCCGAAATGCCCGGCATGTACCACGGCAATGATTACGATGTGGCAGGATTTTGTGTCGGTGTGGTAGAAGCTGAAAACGTGATCGACGGCAGCCGAGTCGCTGAAGGTGACGTATTGATCGCTCTGGCCTCTTCTGGCCCTCATTCAAATGGTTATTCCCTGGTACGTAAAATACTGGCAGTATCTAACAGTGACCCGGCTCAGGCATTTGAAGATAAGACCCTCGGTGACTATTTGCTTGAGCCAACTCGAATATACGTTAAGTCGGTATTGGCGCTATTAGAAAAAATTCAGGTCAACGCCATTTCCCATATTACCGGTGGCGGTTTTTGGGAAAACATTCCTCGGGTATTGCCTGCAAACAGTAAAGCCGTGATCGACGGTAGCAGCTGGGCGTGGCCAAGTATTTTTAACTGGCTGCAAGAAAATGGCAATGTCACAACCCACGAAATGTATCGTACCTTTAACTGTGGAGTCGGCTTGATGATTGCGCTACCAGCCGATGTCGCGCAACAGGCGGTAGACATGCTTAACGAATTAGGCGAAACAGCCTGGCAGATTGGACATGTAGAAAATCGCACTGGTGATCAAGCACAAGTTGAGATCCACTAAGTGCTTAACAGCCTAAATACAAAATCTATTGTGGTTTTAATTTCCGGCAATGGCTCTAATTTACAAGCCCTTATTGATCAAATAGAGCAAGGTAAAATTGTCGGTAGAGTAAGCGCGGTAATTGCTAACAAGGTTGATGCCTTAGGCCTGCAAAGGGCCAAGGATGCCGGAATCCCTGGGATTTTCATCGATCATAAAGCCTTTGCTACTCGTGAAGAATTTGACCAGCAGATGTGTCAGGCAATCGATGAATATGCCCCAGATCTTATTGTATTAGCTGGGTTTATGCGTATTCTAAGCACCCAGTTTGTGCAACATTATCAAGGACGCATGTTGAACATTCACCCTTCCCTGTTGCCCAAGTACAAGGGTTTAAATACTCACCAAAGGGCGATAGACGAGGGAGACACTGAACACGGCGCCTCGGTGCACTTTGTTACTCCGGACTTGGACGATGGACCCGTCGTTCTGCAATCCAAGGTGCCAGTATTTTCCCCGCAAGATGCCCCTGAATTAGCATCCAGGGTGCAGGAGCAGGAACGACAAATGTACCCTTTAGTGGTAAATTGGTTTTGTCAGGATCGTTTGGTCATGAAAGATAATAAGGCTTATTTAGATGGTGAAATACTTGCAGAGTCGGGCTACGCAGCGGATTAATTTAAGTTGGCTGCTAGTGTTTAGTACGGCTGTTTTCGTTTTTAATGCCCAGGCCGAAAGCTTGAGGGAATTCAAAGCCAAATATACTGCTTTTCGTTACGGCAAGGATTTGGGACAGGCCACCTTAGTACAGCACTCAGTGGGTAGAGACAAGTACCGTCTCACCTATGAGTCCAAAATATCCTTGTTTTTCCTGTCTGATAAACGTAGCGAAACAAGTTTATTTTCGTTTTCTGATCAGCAAATTTTACCTCACAAATATAGTTATGCGCGAACCGGCACTGGCTCTGACAAACAGACAGAAGTGGTGTTTGATCATCGACAGCAGAAAATTCAAGTTAATGATGATAGTCCTATTGCCTGGCAAGGTGAGTTAGACAACCAACTTTATCGTGTTGATTTACAATTTAAACTAGCCCAAGGTGAGACTGAATTCAGCTATAATGTGGTCAACAGCAGAGGTCAACTCAAGCAGTATGACTTAAAAGTGGTGGGTAAGGAGCAGTTGGACTTACCTTATGGCATGCTGGAAGGAATTAAAGTCAATATTCTTAGAAAAAATTCAACCCGGCAAACTTACGCCTGGTTTTCTCCTCAGCTTAATTATCAATTAGTTCGTTTACAGCAATTTAAAGACGGCGAAGAGCAGGGTGAAATTCAGCTTAAGGAATACACGGTCAGTAATCAGCCCTAGGCTTTAGCGGATTTTTCAGTTTTGGCTAATTAAGCAAGTAGAGCACCTACTTGCTATCAGTACTGCCTATTGGCCAACAGTCTCAACAATTCTTAATACATCTTCAATCAATGGGTCCAGACCAATACGAATTATCATTCTTTTAGCCTTTTAGGCGAATCATCACTAACAAAAATGATCTAGACTCTTGATATTTACTTAGCAAGATACTAACGTATCATTTCTGGTCTGACCTCCGAACTTGGAAAGCATTATGCAAACTTTATTGTGGTTATTAATCTTTTTTACAGCCTTAGGGGCGGTGAGTTATTTTCGAATGAAGCTATTTAACGCAACGGTAACACTGTTCGTTGTCATGCTAATTGGCACCATGTTTGGCATGGTTGGTGAGCTTCTCTGGTTGTTGTTTTTAATTGTGGCTATCCCGTTCAATCTTGAATCGGTACGCAAGCAGTACATGTCTGCTCCAATGCTAAGGCTATACAAGAAAATCATGCCTGAAATGTCGAGTACCGAAAAAGACGCCATCGACGCAGGCACCGTATGGTGGGACGGCGAAATATTCAGTGGCAATCCTAATTGGCATGCTTTGCACAACATACCCCAGGCACGTCTCACTGCAGACGAGCAAGCCTTTTTAGACGGCCCGGTGGAACAAGTTTGTGGCATGGCCGATGACTGGGACATTACCCATAAAGATGCCGATCTATCACCAGAAATATGGCAGTTCCTCAAAGACAACAAATTCTTCGCGATGATCATCAAAAAAGAATTTGGCGGGCTGGAATTTTCTGCTTTTTGCCAATCCCGAGTATTACAAAAATTATCTGGGGTTAGTGCGGTGCTGTCTACCACCGTAGGCGTGCCAAATTCACTCGGTCCAGGTGAACTTCTTCAACATTACGGCACAAAAGAACAACAAGACCATTATTTACCTCGACTAGCAGTAGGTGAGGAAATCCCCTGTTTTGCCCTAACTGGACCTGAAGCGGGTTCCGATGCAGGCTCCTTGCCGGATACAGGCATCGTCTGCAAGGGGCAATGGCAAGGGAAAGAAATCCTGGGCATGCGCTTAACCTTCGATAAACGCTATATCACCCTCGCTCCGGTAGCAACGGTGATTGGTTTAGCGTTTAAGATGTTTGATCCTGATGGATTACTCGGCGAGCAAAAAAACCTGGGTATAACCTGCGCCTTGCTGCCCCGTGATACCCAAGGCTTAGAAATTGGTAATCGCCACTTTCCACTCAATATCCCCTTCCAGAATGGTCCAATCCGTGGCATCGACATATTTGTCCCTCTGGACTACATCATTGGTGGCGTTGAAATGGCGGGGCAAGGCTGGAGAATGCTGGTTGAGTGTTTATCTGTTGGCCGTTGCATTACCCTGCCCTCAACCTCTGCCGGCGGGGCCAAGAGTATCGCTCTGGCAACCGGAGCTTACGCACGTATTCGTCGTCAGTTCAAATTACCGGTTGGTAAGATGGAAGGAATCGAAGAGATGTTGGGGCGTATCGGTGGTAATGCCTACCTGATGGATGCGGTTACTTCATTTTCTACCAAGGGCGTCGATCTAGGCGAAAAGCCCTCGGTTATCTCGGCAATATGCAAATACCACCTGACCGAAAAAATGCGTCAACTCGTTAATGATGCAATGGATATACACGGTGGTAAGGGTGTGATGCTCGGTCCAAATAACTACTTAGGCCGTGGTTATCAGGGAGCCCCTATTGCTATTACTGTAGAGGGAGCCAATATACTGACCCGTAATATGATGATTTACGGACAAGGTGCCATGCGCTGCCATCCCTATGTCTTAAAAGAGCTGTATGCTGCCAATGAAGCAGATAATGAGGAAAGCCTAAAACAATTTGATAGCGCGGTGTTTGGGCATATTGGATTTGCCATTAGTAATTTTTTCCGCAGTATTTGGTTCTCCGTGACCGGAGCGAGACTGGCGGATACACCTTTTAAAGATGAAACCGCTCGTTATTATCGTTCCATGCAGCGCTTTAGCACCAACCTGGCATTATTGTCTGATGTGTCTATGGCAGTCCTCGGTGGTGAATTAAAACGTCGCGAGCGCATTTCCGCCCGACTTGGTGATCTGTTGAGCTATTTATATCTGGCATCAACGGTGTTAAAACGTTTCGATGACGAAGGCAGACAAAAAGATGATCTACCCTTTGTCCATTGGGCCATGCAGGACTGTTTGTTTAAACTCGAAGTAGCCCTGGAAGAGTTACTAAATAATTTCCCGTCAAAGCTGCTGGGTAAGAGCTTAAAAGTGCTGGTTATGCCGTTTGGCAAAAGTTATCAGCGTCCCTCAGACTCCCTTGACCATAAAATTGCCAGCATACTGCAAACCCCATGCGAGGCCCGTAAGCGCTTAGGAGCGGGGCAATATATGAGCCGCACAGATAACAGTCTTATGGGCGACCTGGAACAAACTTTGGAAAACGTCATTGCCAGTGAGCCACTGTATGACAAAATTTGTAACGCGGCTAATGACAAGATGCCCTTTACCCAATTGGACAAGCTGGCGGCGATTGGTCTAGAGCTAGGGGTAATTTCGGAGATGGAGGCCTCACTACTAAGAGAAACCGAGGCTGGTAGATTACGCACCATTAATGTGGATGATTTTGACCCCGCCGCGTTAATACAAAGGGTGCCCGCAGAAAAGCCCAAGGCTAAGCGCAAACCCAAAGCAGCTTAAGTACGGTGGCTTAGTGCCCAAGCTAATAGTTAAAAAGCCCTGAAATTCAGGGCTTTTTATGGGCTAGACTTCTGTTGCTTTGCGGTGCTTATGAAGTGTAAAAGCGTCTTATACCAATTCAAGTTGTTTCAGGAACAGTACTGCCTGGGTACGAGTATTAACATCTAATTTACGGAAAATGGCACTAATATGGGCTTTAACCGTTGCTTCGGTAATATTCAAATTGTAACCAATTTGTTTGTTCAGCAGACCATCTTGTAATAACTTAAGGACCTGGAATTGTTTGGGCGTCAATTCTGCTACTTTTTGCGCAACCCCAATATATTCATCATCAACCGCACTTATCTTTTCAGACATTCCTTGCGGTAACCACGAATTCCCCGCCATGATCGACTGTAAAGCCTGAGCAATCTGCTGAGTTGAGGTAGATTTTGGAATAAAGCCTTTAGCACCAAAACCCATCACCCGAGAAACGACTTCTACCGAGTCGCTGGCAGATACAACAGCAATAGGAATATGGGGATAGTCTTCGGACACTCGCATAATCCCATAAAAATTTTCGCATCCTGGCATATGTAAATCCAGCAATACCAAATCCGTATCCGGGTGAAGCGAAAGGGCTTGCAGAGTAGAATCGAGGGAATCTGACTGAATCATCTCAGACATTATAAATAGCGGTTTCAATGCGCCAACCATAGCGTCCCTAAAAAGGGGGTGATCATCTGCAATTAAGAATTTTGTCATCACATTGCCTTGTCAACCGTTACCTCACTGCTAATTATCTAGAATAATACTTTAGTCGTGGTTTATGAAGGACTTATTCCACATAAGGTAATTAAAAACTGTTGCAATGACAAAAATTGCGAAAATACGCTATCTAATCAAACACTGCAACGTTTGCCAGCATCCTATGACTCACGATTCAGCCGATTTTTAATCAAAGCATCAACCACACTCGGATCCGCCAGGGTTGAAGTATCGCCCAGTTGCTCATGCTCATTGGCGGCAATCTTACGCAAGATACGGCGCATGATCTTCCCTGAGCGAGTTTTGGGTAAACCCTCCGTCCACTGGATAAGATCCGGACTGGCAATCGGGCTGAGTTCTTCCCGTACCCGATTTCTAACCGCCTTGCTCAGTTCATCATTTATTTCAGTGCCATCCGTTGGCAATAAATAAACGTAAATCCCCTGCCCTTTAAGATCGTGCGGATAGCCCACTACCGCCGCTTCGGCGACTGCCGGATGGGCAACCAGGGCACTTTCTATTTCGGCGGTGCCTAAACGATGGCCTGAGACATTCAGCACGTCATCCACCCGTCCGGTGATCCAGTAATAGCCATCTTGGTCTCGCTTCGCGCCGTCACCGGTAAAATACAGGTTTTCATAATGACTAAAATAGGTTTGCTCAAAGCGCGTATGGTCACCCCATAAAGTACGAGCCTGTCCAGGCCAGGAGCCGGTGATAACCAGGTTGCCTTTTGCTTCACCTTGCAAAAACTCGCCATCGTCATTTACTAATGCGGGAGACACGCCAAAAAATGGCCGGCTGGCCGAGCCGGGTTTCAGCTCGGTGGCCCCCGGTAAAGGAGATATCATTATTCCGCCAGTTTCTGTTTGCCACCAGGTATCCACTATCGGACAATTATTCTTGCCCACTTGTTGGTGATACCACTGCCAGGCCTCGGGGTTAATGGGCTCGCCCACACTGCCTAAAAGGCGCAAGCTGTCACGGGTGCTGCCCTTGGCGGGCTCGTCCCCTTTAGCCATTAGGGCACGAATGGCCGTCGGAGCGGTGTAGAGTATTGTTACCTTGTGTTTGTCGATAATTTGCCCAATGCGTCGCACATCGGGATAGGTTGGTACGCCCTCAAACATCAGAGTTGTTGCACCGTTGGCCAAAGGGCCATACACAATGTAGGTGTGGCCGGTTATCCAGCCCACATCCGCTGCGCACCAATAGATATCTTCCGGTTTATGGTCAAACACATAGTGATGCGTCAACGAGGCATAAACCAGATACCCGCCGGTGGTATGCACCACGCCCTTAGGCTTGCCTGTTGAGCCTGAGGTATACAGAATAAACAAGGGGGCTTCGGCGTTCATGGCAGTGGGCTGGCAAATGGGCGAACACTCACCCACTAACTCATGCCACCACACATCCCGACCTTCGGTCCAGCCAAAGGCGCCTTCGGTGTGCTTGTATACCAGTACGTTTTCAATGCTCGAGGTGGACGGCTTTAACAAGGCCTTATCCACGTTCTCTTTTAAGGGAATATGACTGCCAGCCCGTCGTCCTTCATTGGCAGTAATAATAATCTTCGCGCCACAATCTTCAATCCGATCGGCGATGGCATTAGGCGAGAAACCACCGAATACCACTGAGTGCACTGCCCCTATGCGAGCGCAGGCCAGCATCGCATAGGCAGCCTCCGGCACCATCGGCATATAAATAATGACCCTGTCACCTTTTCCCACACCCAAACGTTTTAAGCCATTCGCCAGGCGACACACTTCGTCATGCAACTGGCGATAGGTGATATGCCTGTGCCACTGTGCTTCGTCCCCTTCCCAAATAATTGCCGTGCGCTGGGGGTGGTCACGCAAATGGCGATCAATGCAGTTATAGGACGCATTTAGCTGACCATCTTCAAACCACTTAATGTCTACATCGTTTTTGCTAAAACGGGCATTACTCACTTGAGTAAAGGGTTTAATCCAGTCGATGCGTTTAGCTTGCGCTTGCCAGAAATCATCAGGCTTATCTATCGACCATTGATACAGCCGCAGATATTCAGCTTTATCTACATGGGCACCGTGCATAGAAGCGGGAACGGGGTAGCGATCTTGTGACATGGCTTTGATTTCCTCGGGCAATTGGGCAGTAAAATTTATTCTGTATATATAATGGCATAAGTCCCTCTTTACAATAAAGGAAATTGATCGCTTAAGCATCGGCAGGTAGAATTGCCCGCACTTTCATTATTGGCTCAAATTTACCATGCAATCAGGCAAAGACGCTATCTACTCACAACCCCAACAACAGGTAGAAGGTTTTAGTTTTGACCAATCAGTGGCGGAAGTGTTTCCCGATATGATCCAGCGCTCAGTGCCCGGCTATAGCACCATAGTGGATGCCATTGGCCAATTATGTGCTCGCTACGCAACAGACAACAGTCAGATCTACGATTTGGGTTGCTCTCTCGGTGCGGTGAGCCTGGCAGCCGGGCGCTATGTTAAAGCCAAAGACTGTAAAATCATCGCCGTGGATAACTCTGAGGCCATGGTTGAGCGCTGTAAACTGCATGTGCAGGCGTATAAATCGAATACCCCGGTCGAAGTGCAATGTGACAATTTGCAAAACATTGTCATTAACAATGCCTCATCGGTAGTGATGAACTTTACCCTGCAATTTATCCCTCCTGAGCAACGTCAGGATATTATTCAAAGCATATACGATGGCCTAAACCCAGGTGGAATGTTGATCTTGTCAGAAAAACTCAGTCATTCCACCGAGGCAGGTAATGCGCTATTGGTCGATTTACATCACGAATTCAAGCGCAGAAATGGTTACAGTGAGTTAGAAATCAGTCAAAAACGCAGCGCATTGGAAGACGTGATGCTGACCGACTCCTTCGAAACTCACCACAATCGACTAACACAGGCTGGGTTTTCCGACATCATCTTATGGTTTAAGTGTTTTAACTTTGCCTCCCTCGTTGCGATTAAGGCTAAATAGACAATGACAGTGAATTGGTTTAACGATTTTTATAAGCAACTGGCCGACAGCCCTTTAAGTCATTGGCTGGAGGTGCTTCCAGGGCAGATAGCCCATTGGCACCGTGAGCAATTGCATGGTGATTTTAATAAGTGGATTAAACTGCTTGGGCTGTTACCCACCACTCAACTTTCTGCAATTAACCTTAAGGACAAAGTAGCATTTGGCCTTGCCGCAGACATTGATGAGCATACCCAAAAGCAAATTATTGGCCTGCTCAAGCAGTTTATGCCTTGGCGCAAAGGCCCCTTCGACCTGCACGGTATCCATCTGGACACAGAATGGCGCTCAGACTGGAAATGGGAACGGGTGCAGCCCCATATTCAATCATTGGAAAATCGTCATGTGCTTGATGTTGGCTGCGGCAGCGGTTACCACATGTGGCGTATGCTCGGCGAAAATCCCAGGATGGTGGTGGGCGCTGACCCATCACAATTGTTCTTAATGCAGTTTCAGGCGATAAAACATTTTAATCCTGATCCGCGGATCCACCTTTTGCCGGTAGGCGTAGAGCAATTACCTGAACTGAAAGCTTT
Organism: Paraglaciecola sp.; assembly: GCA_034111125.1. GTDB lineage: Bacteria > Pseudomonadota > Gammaproteobacteria > Enterobacterales > Alteromonadaceae > Paraglaciecola. Next base: position 12,203 of record JAWUXW010000002.1, on the reverse strand, counting down.
TGACACGGTGTTTTCCATGGGCGTGTTATATCATCGTCGCAGCCCCATCGATTTTCTGTACCAGCTCAAGGATCAGTTACGTAAAGGCGGAGAATTAGTACTGGAAACCCTGGTAGTTGAAGGGGATGAGCAGACAGTACTGGTGCCCGGTGAGCGCTATGCACAAATGCGTAATGTATGGTATCTGCCCAGTACAGCTGCGCTTATGCTGTGGATGAAACGGGTAGGCTTTAAAAATATTCGGCTAGTAGACGAGGCAGTCACCACCTTAGAAGAGCAGCGCGCCACCGAATGGATGGATGGCCAATCCCTTATAGATTTTCTTGACCCTAGTGATCATAGCAAGACGATTGAAGGTTATCCTGCCCCCCATAGAGCGGTGGTCATTGCCGAAGTGTAGGCTACATCAGCCTTATGTTTAACAAACCGTTTTATTCTTTTTAAACTTCACGTTTTACGTGGAAAATGCACTTAGGAGTACTTAGTTGAACAAAAGTCTTATCACAAATGCACTTGCGCTGTTACTTGTACTAGCCGGTTTTTGGTTAGCTCATGACATTCTTAAAACCATTGGTTTATTTGCCTTGTCTGGCGCCATCACCAACTTATTAGCGGTGCACATGCTATTTGAAAAAGTCCCTGGCTTGTATGGCTCAGGGGTGATCCCTGAACGATTTGAAGAGTTCAAGACTGGTATTCGTAGCTTGATCATGGAGCAATTTTTCACTGAAGAAAATATCGATCGTTTTCTGGCTACAGATGGCAAGCACCTGGATATCAACCTCGTTCCCATCCTCAAAAAAGTCGACCTTGCCCCTACTTTCGATTCACTAGTCGAAGTCATCAAAGAATCCTCCTTCGGCGCTATGCTCGGCATGTTTGGTGGAGTAGAAGCTCTGGAGCCACTACGACAACCCTTTATCGATAAGATGCTCAATTCCTTAGAAACTATCAGCCAGGACGAGGCGTTTCTAGGCTTATTGCACGAAGAACTTGAACAACCCCAGGTGATGGACGAACTACGGCAGAAAATTACCGTCATTGTTGAGCAGCGTCTCGACGAACTGACTCCCAAGATGGTCAAAGACATCATTCAACAAATGATCAAACAACATCTCGGTTGGTTAGTAGTATGGGGCGGCGTATTCGGCGGCATAATAGGCTTTATAGCCGCGATTACAGTGTAGTTTGTCTCATTCAAGCGATGATAAAACACTATTTTAGTTACTTAGTATTGTTATAGAGCGGTGTATTAAGCCGCAGAATAGGCTTTGTGCCCCCGATTACAGTGCAATTTTGCTCAACTACCATGATCAACGATAGTACCGTCAGCTCCCTCGGAGAGCTTTATGCGGATCCAATCCGGGATGGGCGTTTTTTGCAATTCCTTGCTATCGACCATGACATAGGTAATTTGCGACACCGCTATTTTTCGCTCGGAGCCATGCTCGGTAAATTCAACTTTCAGGGAAAATGAACTATTACCCAGGTGCAAAAGACTCACTCCTAAGCACAATACCTGTTCAAACTCGGCCGAAGATTGCCAGTTGGTGGTTAAATTAACCACCTGACTATCGAGCCCGCGCTTGGTTAGTTCCTGAAAGCCTCCGAATAACACTCGGAAATATTCAGTGATCGCCACATCAACATAGTCCCCATAGCGGGAATTAAACACCACGGATTGGGCGTCACACTCAGAATATCTTACCCTTAGCAGGTACCTGAAATCTGGAAGAGCAGCTATTGAATTCTCCGTCATCAAAATGACATCTTAATTAATTCTGATACTTCAAGGGAGCCACCGATTTCAAGCAAGGGGCAGGTTTTTGCAGCTTCTAGGACATTGTCCATGGAATCTGCTTCGATAATGGTATAACCGGACATAGTAGTAGTTCCACCACTTGTTACCGTGCCATCTGAACTAAGTGTATGGGTGTTTTTTAAAGGATTCGCCGGACTTACCACTGATCCGCCCAAAGCGCCTAACCACTGCTGGTACTTTGCGCAGTGGGCTTTGCCCTCTTCTGGCGTAGCAGGTGGCTTACCGCCAAGATAAGTAATGATAAATTGCGCCATGTTTAATCCCCTTATATTGAAGTATCGTCTTATACCATTGCGCCTTGACATGTGAACAACTCAGAAGGCGCTGGCAAGTTTCATAGCAAAGCGCAACGTCGAAGGAATGCATTGCCTTCATAGACGTTGCAATGCAGCTAGGGAGCCTGCCAGCCTTTCCCGTAGGGCGATACCAAAGTCGCCTACCCTTACCGTTAAACAGGTAAAAACACGCCATGATCACCCTACTTTTATTCATCGCTGAGTGAGTAGATATCTAGGTGGATTGGTATTATGCCAATCCTGATTATTACACAGTTTTATAGACATACTTGGTGAAAATATATTTTTCAGAGCATTCACAGGGCTCCAAGATAGGTGATTTACATGCTTCATTATCCACGAGTCGACCATCAGGATTATCCTCCTGTGACAACTAACTATCTTGTTTTAATGATCTTGTTGATTTACTTGATTATTATAGAGCCATCTGAGCACAATACACACTGATGGCCAAATTAAGGTAAGTAAAATAGAGTTATGCAAGATTTGGAAAGGTGGACACAGCGCAAACTTAGTCAAAAAGTGCAGCGTGACGGCGATCATCGTACCGCCTATCAACGGGATAAAGCACGCATTCTGCATTCCGCTGCGTTTAGGCGTTTACAGGCAAAAACCCAGGTACTGGGTGCAGGAACGAGTGACTTTTATCGCACGCGGCTGACCCACTCTTTAGAAGCATCGCAGATTGGCCAGGGCATTTCGGCTCAGCTTCGCAGCAAATATCCGGATTTAACTGAAAAGCTGGGTCTAAACGATACTTTAATTGAGGCTCTTTGCCTGGCTCACGATATTGGCCATCCCCCTTACGGTCATGGAGGCGAAGTCGCCTTGCATTATATGATGCGTGAACACGGTGGATTTGAGGGTAATGGCCAAACTTTTCGAATTGTAACCAAACTAGAAGCCTATACCCCCGAAGATGGTATGAACCTTAGCCGCCGTACTTTGTTAGGCCTGGTAAAATATCCCAATTATTTGAGCACACTGACTAACACATCAAAGCAAGCCAATGCAGCGTCAGAGCTTAATCATAGGCAAGTCAAAGCCGCAGACTGGCATCCGCCTAAAGGATTGTACGATTGTGATGAAGATATGTTTGATTGGCTACTCAGTAGCTTTTCAGCGAATGACAAAGCCCTCTTCACCCAGTTTAAGCAAAACGATAATCAGCATCACAAGACACGGTACAAGACCTTCGACTGTTCCATTATGGAGTTAGCCGACGATATCGCCTATGGTATCCACGATCTGGAAGATGCCATTGTAATGGGGATCGTCAATCAACAGCAGTTTGAACAGGAAGTCGTGGCACCGATAGAGCAACTGGAAAATTGCTGGTTATGCCTTAATATTGCTCCCCTGGCCCTTAAGTTATTTAGTCCCCACCATTATGAGCGCAAAGACGCAATTGGCGCTCTGGTTAATTGTTTTATTACCAGTATTGAAATCAAACAGACCGAACCGGCATTCGCACAAGACCTGCTTAAACACAATGCCATATTTTTGGCTGAATACGACGCTGCTTTAAGTGTATTTAAGCGTTATGTATTTGAGCGGGTTATTCGCAAGCCAGATATTCAGTTAATCGAATATAAAGGCCAGCAAATTGTCATGGCGTTATTTCAAACGTTTGCCTCTGACCCCGAACGCCTATTGCCAGAAAACACCCGTCAACGCTGGCGAGAGGCTGACAAGAAAAACAACGGACACCGGGTGATTTCCGACTACATAGCAGGCATGACAGATGGTTTTGCGGCGCGATTATATGGGGATTTATTTATGCCTTCCGTCGGCCGAAATTAGACTAATGGTACCCCGAGTTTATTATGTTGTAACAGGCCGTGATAAAAATGTGATGGAATTTTTACACCGCTTCCAATGTCTCTTCGTACATAACTGTAATAAGCCAAAAAATAAACTAAGTGGATTACCCTAAAATGTTGATCAAAACACCTAAAGCAAATGCAGCAAAAGAGCAGCAAGTTACCGATGAAGGCGTGTATCGGGATCGTAGAAACATACTGAAATCCATGAGTTTTTTCGGCGCAAGTGCTCTACTCGCCAGTACTCAATCTCAGGCGTTTAACTTGTTTGGAGACGATGACAGCAAAAAATTCAAAACCCGAGCCCTGGAATTTAGCAAAGCAAAGACCTACACAAGCGACGAACAACTGACACCCGAAGCAAAAGTCACCAGCCACAATAATTTTTACGAATTTGGCACCGGCAAGTCAGACCCCCTAGCCAATGCTCAGGACTTTAAGGTCGATCCCTGGTCACTTACCATTGACGGTTTAGTAGAAAAGCCCTACAAACTTGGCTACGACGATCTCTATAGCCAATTTGATTTGGAAGAACGCATATACCGCATGCGCTGCGTCGAGGCCTGGTCTATGGTTATTCCCTGGATAGGCTTTCCATTGGCGGCGATACTGGCCAAAGCCCAGCCACTAAGTTCGGCAAAATACGTATCCTTTGAAACCTTATACGATCCTAAGCAAATGCCTGGACAGCGTAGTCGCTTCAGTGGTGGTGGTATCGATTATCCCTATGTTGAAGGCTTGCGCTTAGACGAAGCCATGCATCCCCTTACCCTGATGTCAGTCGGTTTATATGGCAAAACCCTGCCTGCACAAAACGGCGCCCCTATTCGCCTGGTTACCCCCTGGAAATACGGTTTTAAGAGTATTAAATCTATTACCCGGATCCGCTTAACTGACAAAATGCCGCCCACAACCTGGAATATATTAGCCGCTCAGGAATACGGTTTTTATGCCAATGTAAACCCACAGGTCGCCCATCCCAGATGGACTCAGGCCCGAGAACGCAGATTAACCACCGGCGGATTATTCACCCAAAACCGCATCCCCACACAGATGTTTAACGGCTACGATGAAGTGGCCCCCATGTATGCTGACATGAACCTGGCGAAACACTTTTAATGGTGGCTAAAACAAAATTCCGGCTAAAGCCCAGGCACGTAACTTGGCTAAAAGTAGTAATACATTTATCGGCGCTTACCCCCCTTATTTACACCTATTCCCAAGCTTTTAGCGACCAACTTGGTGGTGATCCCGTAGAAGCAGTCTTGCATTTCACCGGTATAGGCGCGTTCAACTTACTGCTGTTGTCGTTGCTTGTATCACCCATCGCGAAAAAATTTAAGCAGGGCATGTTAGTCAATGTAAGGCGTTTATTAGGTCTGTATGGGTTTTTCTATGCCCTCGCCCATTTTATCAGTTATGTGGTGTTTGAATTACAACTCGAATGGTCTTTGCTACTGTCTGAAATCGTCAAACGCCCTTACATTACCGTAGGTTTTGTTGCACTTTTGCTGTTAAGCAGTTTGGCCTTAAGCTCGACCAAAAACATACAGCGAAAAATGGGTAGTAAGTGGCAGAAACTGCATAATTGGGTCTATCTTGCGGCTCTGCTTATTGCCCTACACTATATTTGGTCGGTTAAATCTGACTTAGTTCAGCCCATCATTTACTGGATGATGCTGCTAAGCTTGTTGTGGTTTAGGCGGGATAAACTGCATAAAAAATTCAAAAATCGTAAACAGCTGTGGTTTTTTGGCAGACGTGGGCCAGGTAAGCCTTGAAGTTAACTGTCCACTTCAGGCCCGAAAAACAATCTTGACCACTAAGCGTTAGTTTAGGCTAAGCCCTTCGACATTTTACCGTCTGCGAGCCAACTTAGAAAAACGTTCCATAATCATCCTTGCCGGGATGGAACGTCAGCGACACCTTGAATAGCAGCGTCCTAATGGCTCTGAAATGTGTATTTTGAAGTACCGTGATAGGCGTGACAATATCGTTAGGACGCTTTCCCATCACTTTCTTCAGGCGAGGTTGAAATGAGCTGACACATCGTTGTACCGTTTTCGCTTACATCACCTAGGATCTTATTCAATGGTTCTGGTCTACCGAAATAATATCCCTGCAATTGCTGACAGCCATGCTCGAGCAAAAAGTCAGCCTGTTGGCGAGTCTCAACACCTTCTGCGCAAATCTCTAAGTTTAAGCGATTAGCCATATCGATAATCGCGATAATGATAAGATTATTTTGCTTAGATGAGCCTATTTTACTGATAAATTCTTTATCAATTTTCAATGTAGTTAAACTAATTTGCGTCAAATAGGCAAGAGATGAATAGCCGGTGCCGAAATCATCCAGTGCAATGGCGCAACCCAAGGCACGAATGCTATTGAAAAACTTATTCGCCTCTTTCAGGTTCTCTAAATATGCAGACTCGGTGACTTCAAACTCAATGCAAGTGGCGTCAACATCGTACTTCTGGAATAGGTCAGTGATTGCCTTAAGCAGGCCTTGTTTTTTTATGTCCAATGCAGACAGGTTAATAGACACCTTAATGTTAGAAGAATGTTTTGCCGTCAACATGGCGAACTCGATACACACTTGTTCCACGACCCATAATGTAATGGGGAATATGTTACCACTTGACTCGGCGATGGGAATAAATTCGGCCGGCGACACAGCACCCAAATCTTTATCTGTCCACCTCAATAGGGCTTCATAGCCTTTAACGAGGCCGTTTTTGTCAACTTTAGGTTGATAATTAATAGTAAATTTATTTTCTACATTAACAACGCTAATCGCGTTTGCAATCAGTAGTTGCCGTTTATTTTCTTCCATCATGGACTCGAAAAAAAAGGTAAATTGCCCTTTGCCATTAAGTTTTGAGCGATACATGGCTAAATCAGCATTACTAATAAACTCACTGACGTTAAAGTTAGATTGACTCGCTTTGGCAATACCGATGCTGACACCAATTTTAAGTTGCCAACCCTGGATTTCGGTAATTTCATCTAAACCGATGATGATACGCTGGGCAATATTTTGCAACCTGAAATCATCTGGATTGTCATGAAACAACACTAAAAACTCATCGCCACCTAGTCTGGAAATAATGTCCCCTTGACGCAAATAACCTTTTACACGTTGGCCAATTTCAATCAGTAATTTGTCACCAACCTCATGACCGTAGCAATCATTTACATCCTTAAACCCGTCCAGGTCGAAAAACAAGAGAGCCACATCCGAGTTGGCACTTTTGGCTCTGAGCAATTCAATTCCGAGCATCTCAACAAAAAACAATCGGTTGGGAAGCCCTGTCAAAGCATCAAAGTTAGCCAACTTTTCCATGACTCTTTTTTGCTCAATGAGTTGCCCGGTGTAATCACTGTTTTTGGCCATTATCGTATTCATCATCTTTTCGATGTTTACGCTTAAACGCCCCACTTCGTATTTACCTTTGATGTCTGGGCGCAAACTATAGATTCGGGTTTCAGTGACTCTATTGGCAAATGCAGACAACTTGCATAAAGGAGCCAGTAAGGTATTCAATAACAGGTAAATACCCGTGAAGCAGATAACGACGACCAAGATGAACAATGGAAGAATATTTAACAGCATCTTGCTCTTACTGGCATTCAATGGCATTGAAACATCATTGATGATGAGCAAGTGACCTTGTAAATCTCTCTGGCCACCGATGACTTTTAATGCGACTAGATTGTCGCCGTTAATACTCATGCCCATAGGATATTGGCTCCCATAAAAAGCGTAAGGCTGTTCAACGGGGGCGTCTTGCGTTATTTTTTTGCCCAAGTAACGACTGATTACCTTACCTTGAGCGTCAAATATATAGGCGTATCGGTTGTTTGGGTAATTGTCTAAGCGCTGCAAAATGGTGGTTAATTCGTCGTCTTCAATTTGAACAGCCAATAAATTGGCTAAGTCATCAGATAGATTGCCCGATAGAGCATCCAGATCAATTTTGACCGAATCAAGATATAAGTATTCATGCTCTTCAATGGCGATATATATCGAAAATGAACTCACCAGCAAAATTGCTATCATGGATAATAATAACAACGGTGTTTTGATACTCTTGGCTCCAATATACCGTTCTTTCAAAAGTGTGCCTTTTCAAGATTTATATGGAAGAAGCAGAAAATCATTGGGGATCAATGGGGCCAGCGACCTTAATCAGAGCTCCTTTTTTTTTACTAAGTTTTTTGTTTTTTATTTCGTATACCACATCAAACGCTTTTAACAGATTTTGATCATGTGACACAACAAATATTATCGCATTAGCGGCGAGTGCTCGTATGCTATTTACCAAAAAGGCAAAATCAGCGACGGTTATATTTGACAGCACTTCATCAAAAATATAGATCTTCTTACTGGGCGACAAAGTCATTAGCACTAAAAGCATTCTTTTCTGACCGGTAGACATATGGATAGAAAAAATATCTTTTTTAAATAAAATTTCGTAATCAATCAATTTGTTCTTTAAAATTCCTTGCACGATAAAGGTAATTTTATCCCTATCACGATGACCTCGAACTAAAAAGTTGTAATATAAGGAGCCAGGAATAAAATCGGAGTCTAAGTCTAAATAAGCCGTCTTTTTATATGAAAAGGAAGAATCTATATCCCGTAATTTATATTGGGTATTAAAAACAATTTCGCCGCTATAATCACAAAAAGACCGTGACAAACATTTCATTAACGTAGATTTACCCGTGCCTACACCACCAGAAATGCCATAGATAAGACCTCGGGTAAATTCCAGATTAACCGGTTCAATAAGTACATTCTCTTCTATCTTAATAGAGAAGTTTTTCAGGGTAATCTTATCTATATCCGTGACCAAAAAACCTCTTGAATAAACAGACTCGTCTACAGAATCAAATAAAGCGTCGATTGATTTTCGAATGTGATAGAAAGAAAACAGCGCATAGTGGCTCTTGGTCACAAACGAAATGGCTGCCGAAGATACTCGACCATTAATGATTAACAGTGCAATCAAAACGGTAAATATATCCACATTGGACTGTACTTCAAAATAGATAACCAAAAACAACACAATACTGGCAACAAAAGAACTGGCTTTTACAAATTCGTCCCACTTAAAATTGATTAGCGTTACACCGGTGTCAATACCTATTGCTTTTTTGTACACTTTTTCAAACTCAGAGAGATAGAATGAAGGATCTAACTGCAAAAATTGTTTGTTATTCCTATAGTAGTAAATACGTTCTACCAGTAATTCTTGTTGAATATTTTCATTTTCAACATGAATTTTATAGTTTCTATAGCGTATATAGATAGACAGGGTGATCAATAAAACATAAAACATTAGCAGGGCAAGCGATTTCACGCCCAAAATCAAAAATAATACCGAAAAGAGTAATACAAAAACAACACAGTCCACTAATAGCGCCGACATGGACTCCCAGGCCATTTTTTTACTTGATTCTATCGTACGAATTTTTGTAATAATATTAGCTTGATTTAAAAACGGTAATAACAATAGAAAGTATCTTTCTATCTTATCTGAATTCTTTTTCAGATCTTCCAAGGTAATACGTTTTATCCATATTTTTCCAATATAATCTAAAAAAAACGCACTTACAAAAACCGCCGCAATAAAAATTAAGGTATACACTTCATTATTATAAATTAGCCGTGTATTAAATAAATTGGTGAAAAATGCAGGAAGTAATACAAAGGGTGTTAGTAATAGTATAAAGAGATACTTTTTCGGAAAAAAGCCCATGATCACCTCGGTAAAAGACCGACTATCATGCACCTTAGGATGCTCTGTTAATACTAAAATAGGCTTACCTAATATTTGCTCTACAGGTAATATAATATTAGAACGAGTAACGCATACCCCATCGACCCACTTTACCAAATCAGGCTCATCTCCCAATAAAACGAAGCAATCAGGCAGATCGACAAGCTGAGAGATATACTGTTTTTCAAGATTATAATGAATTAACGGGGCGGTAAATAATGCATTTATCTCTTCATAAAAATTTTCACGATCAACAAACTGTAGGTGATCAAATTTATATTTATCGTAAACCGCCCCGTGATAAGCCAGTAAATGCTTAATACTCTTTTTCATTTATAACATTACTCTGACACTGTAATACTGGCTAATAACTTTATATTTAACTATCGGAATTTATATAGGCGGTATAATCAGCACTGCTGATAGGCGCTGATGACAAATACCCCTGAAAATAATTGATCCCGAATTCTAATAGTCTAGATTTCTGGAATTCATCTTCAACACCCTCAGCTATAACCTCTATACCTAACTCTTTACATGACGCAACGATTGAGCGGATAACGGCGCCATTAGCATTTTCATCCCGTAATTCACTTACCACAGAACGGGCTATTTTTAACTTATTCACGCCAAGCTGTTGGTACATAATAATTGACGAATGGCCTGCACCATAATGATCGACATAGATCTTACAGCCGAGGTCTCTAATCTCTTTAAAGGTTTCTTTAAGGGTTTCAAAGTGACTGCTTAAAATGACTGATTCATTAACCTCAATTGCAATATTAGCAGTCGAGATCATATTATCCTCAATGACTTGTTTCAAAAAAGGAATTAAAGAAGCATCAACCAACAAGCTCTGTGATATGTTCATCGACATGACTGACTCTTTCGTCCAAACATCGGTTTTAAGCCACGTAGCCAGCTGCTGCATACTATTATTTAACACCCATTTATCTAGTTGAATCATTAGCTCTTGATGATTTTGCATGTCCGGGCTAAATATATCCCCATTAGATACTACGCCACGTATCGGATCATCCCATCGAACTAAGACCTCACAACCGATAACCTTTCCATCTTTGTCGTTGTTCGACTGAAACGCGAGACCTAATTTATTGTTTGTAATGGCTAAGCCTAAGGCTTCATCTAGGGGTGGCGCTAACAAGAACTTTAAATCTTGCATGACAGAAGACAAGGCTTTTGATTCGTGATTTTGCACTTCCAAATGATTATTAAAGCGTGTGAGCTGATCTTGATATGACACGTCGAAATCTTCAAATATATTCCGTAAGGCCCCCAGGCTCTCATTGCTGGTACTAATTTCTGTTACTATTTTATTTGACGAATAATTGGCCTCTTCCAATCCTTGATACACACCAGAGTTGATGTTTTGTAACTTACCATCAATGACCTCAAGCAGCCCTTGTGCTGAGGCTAAATGTGCGCCACTACCTTTTACCTCTACGTTTATTTCCGATGAAAAGTCAGCTATTTTCTCTAAATTCTCATTAAATACTTGTACGCTTTGATTTAACTGACGATTAGAATTTTCAAGTACGGTCTGCAAAGAGACGATATTATTATTGTTATTGGTCATCTGCTCAATTATTTTTTGAGAATACGTAGATATTTTTTCGGCGTCATCATTCATTAAACGTTCTTGGTTTGACACAAAAGTATCAAAGCTGCTGGATATATTCCTTTGTAACTGGTTATTCTCATCAAGAGAAGCCGACAGTGGACTCAATAGGTTAGCACTAAGGGAGCGATTTATTGCCTCAGCAATCACCTCTGCATCCAGATAAGATGATTCTGAGTGGCCCTCACTAGAGCCTCCTTGAGCGCCACCTTTGGATTTTGCGTCTTTAAAATATAGGCCGATATAATTACAACATACCAAAATAACAACAGAAGCACCAACCCCCAAAATAGACGTTAAAAAGGCTAAGGACATTGCGTCTAATGACGAGCCAATAGAGCCCAGCAAGGAGGTTATTTTGACGTTAAAGTCCCCATCGGCATTCATACCTGCAGATATGGAGGCCACCATTTCAGACAAGCCTAAAAAGGTCCCGATAAGACCTAAGGAAACACACAGGGTAGAAGCCAGGATGACTTGTGATTGAAAAAACGTCTTAGTGATTTTTTTCTCTTTGCTAAAGTACGCTAAAGCAAACACCACCAGAGGATAAAAATAACTGATGACAATAAGGGTCAAAATTTCCGGAGCAAGGCTATAGGTGGTAGTAATAAAGACACGTCCTACTTCAAACATCGTTAATAAAATAACTGCTGAAAAATATAAAAATAGTCCTATAAAATACATTATCTACTTACTCCAGGTTAAACGACTAACTAAGGATCTGCTTAGTATAATTTTTGTTGTAACATTAACGTCACTCGATAATTTAATCATGCTGAGAAAACGAAGTATATTAACTGTTGCTTTCTCCTCTGTTTGATTGGTGTATAC
>JAWUXW010000001.1:0-25191 GCA_034111125.1 Paraglaciecola sp. | reverse complement strand
TGGCGATTGGTATTAAACAGAAGATTCAAAAATGTAATGAATTAAATTAGCGCTTTACTCTCGACTTGCAATCCAGCTGTCGCTATACTGCCGCGTCTTTTTTATCAGGCTATTAGATAGCTGGATATGCTAATTGATGGTTCTCTGGTGCATGGGGGGCGACTTAGGTTTTCCTAAACGCTTTATCCCGCCGATAAAGACCCAATTGTAATTATTATAAATGCGCAGACTAGCGCGAATTTGAGGTAGAAGAATGCAAGTTTCCGTTGATACGCCCAAAGGTTTAAAACGCCGTCTTACTATTACTGTTCCGGCTGAGTCAGTAGACTCGGCAGTAAAGTCTCGTTTACAACAGTTGGCTAAAACTCAGCGTATTAATGGTTTCCGTCCAGGTAAAGTGCCTGTGACTGTTATCCAGAAGCGCTACGGTCAGGCTGTTCGTCAAGAGATCGCCGGTGAAGTCATGCAACGCAACTTCTATGAAGCAATCATCCAGGAAAAAATCACTCCTGCCGGTATGCCTGCGTTTGAAATGAAGACCGATGTTGATGGTCAAGATTTGGAATTCGTTGCCGCGTTTGAAGTATATCCTGAAGTTGTGGTGAAAAACGCGGAAAAAATTAAAGTTGAAAAGCCGGTTGTTGAAATTTCTGATAAAGATTTAAGCGACATGATGGATACCTTGCGCAAGCAGCACGCTAGCTGGAAAGAAGTTAAGCGCAAAGCTAAGAAAGATGATCGCGTGACGGTAGATTTTGTTGGCACTATCGATGGTGAAGAGTTCGAAGGCGGCAAGTCCGAAGACTTCTCATTGGAAATGGGTAAAGATCGCATGATCCCTGGCTTTGAAAAGCCTATCGTTGGCAACAAAACTGGCGATGAAGTAATAGCTGATGTCACTTTCCCTGAAGATTATCATGCCGATAAATTGAAAGGTAAAGCCGCCCAGTTCACCATCAATATTAAAAAAGTAGAACAGCTTGATTTACCCAAGGTTGATGAAGAATTTGCTAAATTGTTTGGCATTGAAGACGGCAACATTGAGTCACTAAACACTGAAGTTCGCAGTAATATGCAACGTGAGTTAGATCAGACTCTGAAAGCGACGGTTAAAGAGCAAGTTATTGTAGGTTTGCTTGAAAACAACCCAATCGATTTACCTAAGGCGCTAGTTGAGCAGGAAATTAATGCTTTACGTGAACAGGCAAAGCAACGTTTCAGCCAACAACAAGGAGCAAATATGGATAACATGCCAGAATTGCCCGCTGACTTGTTTGAAGAAAACGCCCGCAAACGTGCTTCAATTGGTTTGTTACTTAATGAAGTTATTAAAACTAATGAACTTAAAGTGGACCAAGCCAAAGTCGATGGTCTTATCGCGACCGCTGCCTCTGCTTACGAAGATCCAAGTGAAGTCATTGAATACTACAAGGCTAATGACGAACTTATGCAACAAATGAATAACGTTGCCCTGGAAGAGCAAGCTGTAGAATTGTTGCTTGAAAATGCAAAAGTGACAGAAGTTAAGACAGCTTTTGATGAGATCATGAACAAACAGGCTTAATTCGCGATTTGTTAATTGACTTATCTAGTCAGCAACTGCTTAAATGCTCGTTAACTACCGAGCATTTTTATTTGTGAAGAATTTTAATCTATGATGAATACACCGTTTGATCCTATGAATGCCTTAGTTCCCATGGTTGTTGAGCAAACAGCTAAGGGTGAACGCTCTTACGACATTTATTCCCGGTTACTTAAAGAAAATGTGATATTTTTAGTCGGTCAGGTTGAAGACCATATGGCTAATTTAATCGTCGCTCAGATGTTATTTCTCGAAGCAGAGAATCCAGAGAAAGATATATTTTTGTATATCAATTCTCCTGGCGGCTCGGTTACGGCGGGAATGGCAATTTACGATACCATGAACTTCATTAAGCCTGATGTGAGCACCGTTTGTATTGGACAAGCTGCGAGCATGGGGGCGTTTTTATTGACTGCTGGTGCTAAGGGCAAGCGCTACGGTCTACCTAACTCCAGAGTGATGATCCATCAACCTCTAGGCGGATTTCAGGGACAGGCCTCCGACTTTGAAATTCATGCGAAAGAAATTCTGTCTACTAAAGAGAAGATGAATCGTTTGATGGCTTTCCATACCGGCCAGGATTACGAGAAAGTTGCTCAGGACACGGATAGAGATAACTTTTTGAGTGCTACTGAAGCGATGGAATATGGCTTAATTGACCAGGTCATGTCCAGCAGACCAGACAGTAGTAACAAAGATAGCAAAAGCGACAAGTAAACGGTGCTTGTATCCACGTTTTAGATGACACAGTGTTTATCTAAAGCCCGGTACCGTTAGTCCTAAGATAGGAAGAATTAAGATGAGTGATAAGAAAGACAGCGATGGCGATAACAAACTTTTGTATTGTTCATTTTGCGGCAAAAGCCAGCATGAAGTCAGAAAGTTAATCGCTGGCCCATCGGTTTTTGTTTGTGATGAATGCGTAGAGTTATGTAACGACATCATTCGTGAAGAAATTAAAGAGATTGCACCCAAGAAAAAGCAAGATGAATTGCCTACGCCGAAGGAGATTCATCAGCATTTGAATGATTATGTTATCGGCCAGGAACATGCCAAAAGAGTACTTTCTGTGGCGGTTTATAATCACTACAAGCGCTTGCGCAATGGTGATATGCATGAAGGGGTGGAGTTAGGTAAAAGTAATATTTTGCTGATGGGCCCCACCGGCAGTGGTAAAACATTGTTGGCAGAAACGCTGGCTAGATTACTTGATGTACCCTTTACCATGGCTGATGCCACCACTTTAACCGAAGCCGGTTATGTGGGGGAAGATGTTGAAAATATTATCCAAAAATTATTGCAGAAATGTGATTATGATGTGGAAAAGGCTCAGCGCGGAATTGTTTATATTGATGAAATTGACAAAATCTCCCGTAAGTCAGACAACCCATCTATTACTCGGGACGTGTCTGGCGAAGGTGTGCAACAAGCCCTACTTAAATTAATTGAAGGTACAGTTGCCTCGGTACCTCCTCAAGGTGGGCGTAAACATCCTCAACAAGAGTTTTTGCAGGTTGATACCTCTAAAATTCTATTTATCTGCGGTGGTGCATTTTCCGGTTTGGATAAGGTCATTGAACAGCGCGCCCATACGGGGACGGGGATCGGTTTTGGCTCTGAGATTAAGGATATCAACAATAAAGCCAAAGAAGGCGAATTGCTGAAAAAGGTTGAGCCAGAAGATTTGGTTAAGTATGGCCTTATTCCTGAATTTATCGGTCGTCTGCCGGTATTAACCAGTCTTGAAGAATTAAGTGAAGACGCATTGATTCAGATACTTCGGGAACCGAAAAATTCCTTAACCAAGCAATATTCAGCTTTGTTTGCTATGGAAAACGCGGAACTTGAATTTCGAGATGATGCCCTGCAAGCGATTGCTAAAAAGGCAATGAATCGCAAGACCGGTGCACGTGGATTACGTTCAATTGTTGAAGCGGTATTGCTAGACACCATGTATGAGCTGCCGTCAATGACAAACGTAAGCAAGGTGGTGGTAGATGAAACAGTTATTCGTGGAGAGTCCAAACCCATTCTGATTTATGATAATAGCGGCGATAAAAAGCTCGCGTCTCAATGATATTAATTAGGGTTCCTTAGGGGGCCCTTTTTATAGCCGGCAAAGTTATAGTGTTAAATCTGCCTGCCAATACTAAAAATGGCATACTCTTGGTTGTATTGATTCTATTTAACCCCGCTAGAACTTCAACATTACGCCGGAATTTAACCCATTATATCTTTCGCTGAGTTGGCACATATCAAGCCGGATTGGCCTGGTGAAGGAATAGTTTCTAATTTTTATTTGAACTTTATCTACCCAGCCCCATATATAACCCCAATGTTTAAAATTTTGTAAAACAATACGAGACAGAGTATGACGAAAGAGCGAGCAGATCGCATTGAAATGCCGGTATTAGCCCTACGAGATGTCGTGGTCTACCCGCACATGGTCATTCCATTATTTGTCGGTCGTGAAAAATCCATTCGCTGCCTGGAAGCGGCCATGGACAAAGACAAACAGATTTTTTTAGTGGCACAAAAAGATGCCGGGATGGACGAGCCACAAACCGATGATATTTATTTGGTCGGTACGATAGCGACGATTCTCCAGTTACTGAAGTTGCCCGATGGTACGGTTAAGGTCTTAGTTGAGGGCAACTTTCGTGGTGAAATAAAGACATTCCTTGATACGGACGATTTTTTCGTCGCCGAAGTGGCCACTCAGGAAGACCAAGAGCTAGACGAGAGTGAGCAAGAAGTATTGGTGCGTTCCGCCATCTCTCAGTTTGAAGGTTATGTAAAGTTAAATAAGAAGATCCCGCCTGAAGTACTGACGTCCCTAAGTGGTATTGAGCAAGCAGCCCGTCTGGCCGATACCATGGCCGCCCATATGCCTTTGAAATTGGCTGAAAAGCAAAAAGTATTGGAAATGAATGGTGTTAGCGCCCGCCTAGAATACTTGATGGCGTTGATGGAAAGTGAAATAGATCTGTTGCAGGTGGAGAAAAAAATTCGCATCCGGGTCAAAAAGCAAATGGAAAAAAGCCAGCGCGAATATTATTTGAATGAGCAGATGAAGGCGATTCAAAAAGAGTTAGGTGAATTGGATGATGTGCCAGATGAGTTTGAAGCCCTCGGTAAGCGAATTGAAGACGCTAAAATGCCTGAAGAGGCGAAAAAGAAAGCCACCACTGAACTTAACAAACTGAAAATGATGTCGCCCATGTCGGCGGAAGCAACCGTGGTAAGAAGTTATATCGAGTGGTTAACCAATGTTCCTTGGGCTAAGCGCAGCGCGGTTAAAAAAGACCTGGCTGCGGCTGACAAAGTACTCGACGAAGATCATTACGGTCTGGATAAAGTCAAAGAGCGCATAATTGAATATCTCGCGGTACAACAACGAGTGAAGAAATTAAAAGGCCCTATTCTTTGCCTGGTTGGTCCTCCGGGAGTTGGTAAAACTTCCCTTGGGCAGTCATTAGCGAAGGCGACTGGACGAAAATATGTACGCATGGCGCTGGGTGGGGTGCGTGATGAGGCGGAAATTCGTGGTCATCGACGCACTTATATTGGTTCTATGCCCGGCAAATTGATCCAGAAGATGGCTAAAGTAGGCGTAAAAAACCCGCTGTTTTTACTGGACGAAATAGACAAAATGTCTTCGGATATGCGGGGCGATCCTTCTTCTGCCTTGCTGGAAGTTCTAGACCCCGAGCAAAATAACAGTTTCAGTGACCATTATCTTGAAGTGGACTACGATTTGTCCGATGTTATGTTTGTTGCTACTTCTAATAGCATGAATATTCCAGGGCCATTGCTTGATAGAATGGAAGTTATTCGACTCTCAGGATACACCGAAGACGAAAAACTGAATATCGCTACACGTCATTTGATTGAAAAGCAGATCGCCCGTAATGGATTAAAAGCAGGAGAGCTAGTGATCGATGACTCTGCAGTCATGGGAATTATTCGCTATTACACCCGGGAAGCTGGGGTGCGCAGTCTGGAACGGGAGCTTTCTAAAATTTGCCGTAAGGCTGTGAAGAACATTCTGCTCGACAAAGGTGTTTCAAAAGTTCTGGTTAATCAGAATAATTTGAAAAATTATCTCGGTGTGCAGCGCTTCGATTATGGCAAGGCAGAGAGTAATAACCAAATTGGTCAGGTGACAGGCTTAGCCTGGACTCAGGTAGGGGGCGAATTGCTAACCATAGAAACTACGTCTGTGGTGGGTAAGGGCAAGACTACCTTTACAGGGTCTTTGGGTGATGTAATGCAGGAGTCTATCCAGACGGCCATGACAGTGGTGCGCAGTCGGGCAGATAAACTGCGGATCAATAATGATTTTCATGAAAAACGCGATATTCATGTGCATGTTCCAGAAGGTGCTACACCTAAAGACGGGCCAAGTGCAGGGATCGCTATGTGTACCGCCTTAGTGTCTACGCTAACCGGTAATCCGGTTAAAGCCAATGTGGCTATGACAGGTGAAATAACCTTGCGTGGTGAAGTACTGGCGATCGGAGGTTTGAAGGAGAAACTATTAGCTGCACATCGTGGTGGAATTAAAACGGTCATCATTCCAAAAGACAATGAAAGAGACCTGGAAGAGATCCCTGCCAATGTAAAACAGGATTTGGACATCCATCCGGTGCAATGGATTGATGAGGTTTTGTTACTGGCTTTAGCAGAGAACCCGGAGAAGTTTTCCCTAGTAGAAACAAAAGCGGTCAAAAATTAACCTAAAAAAGTTATTTTTTTCGTTTTTTTTGGATTTAAAGGCTTCACTATGTAAAAAGTTATGGTAGCCTTTGTCTGTTATTCGCGTTAGGCCCTGTCACAAAAGGGATGGCGGCGATTAAACGAAGTTAAAAATTCGTAAAGTTAAACTTGAACTTGAACTTCGAATTCAGGCTTGCTGTAACAACCCGGCACCGCATACTGCGAGCCGTATAACAAATAATAACGATTGAAGGGGTTCATATTGTGAATAAGTCTCAACTTATCGATAACATCGCTGCAAGTGCAGACATTTCTAAAGCTGCATCAGGACGTGCATTAGACGCGCTAACTGACGCCATTACATCTGCACTGAAAGACGGTGACCAAGTTGCATTAGTTGGTTTCGGAACTTTCTCAGTACGTGATCGTGCTGCTCGTAGTGGTCGTAACCCGCAAACTGGCGAGACTATCCAAATTTCTGCGGCTAAAGTACCTTCATTCAAAGCTGGTAAAGCTCTGAAAGACGCTTGTAACTAAGCCACACGGTTTAGAGTATTAAAAAGGCGATGAACTATCATCGCCTTTTGTTTATCTGTCGTTTGTTAAATTAATTCCCACATTTATGCCATTTGACACAATCCCATATTAATTATTCGAATTGCTTAGTATATAATCCCGTGCGTTTGTCTGGGCTTGTAGCTAATTGTGGTATGACTCAGTTTATCTTTAACAGCTCATTTGGAGTTTGGAAAATAACATGTTGGAAAGAATTAGAGAGGGTTCGCAAGGCGGATTAGCTATGGGGATCTTAGGATTGGTCATACTGAGTTTCGTGTTTGCTGGTGTAGGTAGTTACATCAATTCGCCTACAGATGCTGCAGCCGCTAGTGTAAATGGCGATGAAGTCAGCAGGGCAGCACTTGATCGCGCCTACGAAAACGAACGGGCCCGTATGGAATCTCAGTTTGGAGATGCCTTTGCAACTTTGGCCAGTGATGCCGCGTATTTACAGCAATTTCGGCAGGGTATTCTTGATCGGCTGATTGGCGAAAAGTTACTTGACCAAATCGCTCAGGAGCTGGGCTTACGGGTGAGTGACGAGCAAATTAAAAAGGCTATTGTGAACATGCAAGAATTTCAGGTCGATGGTCAGTTCAACAATGAACGCTACCAGGCATTACTCAGACAGGCTGGTTTTCAAACCAGTGGTTTCAGAGATTACATGCGGGTTGATATGACTCGTAAACAGGTCTCCCTTGCGTTGTTAGGCACAGAATTCGCTTTAAGCAAAGAAACGGAAACGGTCTACCAGTTGCAAGAACAGACTCGTGATGCTCGATACTTACTTGTGCCTGCAGCTTCTTTTACTGAACAAGTGTCGATAGCTGAAGAGCAAATTTCTGACTATTATCAAATAAATATTTCTCAATTTGATACCGAGCAGAAAGTGAGTTTAGCTTATGTTGAATTAAGCCTGACTGATTTATTGCCTACTATTGAAGTGAGTGAGGAGCAAGCTGAGGAATATTATCAGCAAAACTTGCAGAATTATCGCACTGATGAAGAGCGTCGTGCATCACACATATTGTTTGAATCTGCTGAAGACGACGAAGCAATAAAACAGCAAGCCGAGCAGGTGTTGGCTAAAGTCCAGGCTGGTGAGGATTTCGCGGTCTTAGCCAAAACCCATTCAAGCGATACTTTTAGTGCTGAAAATGGTGGGGATTTAGATTGGTTTGCTCGAGGCGTGATGGATTCGGTTTTTGAAGAGGCTGCTTATGCCCTGGTCACTATTGGCGATGTATCTTCGGTGGTTAAAAGTGAATTTGGCTACCATATTATAATGTTGACCGATGTTAAAGCTGAGAATATTACGCCTTTTGCCGATGTAAAAGAGCAAATCCTGAGTGAAGTGAAAACAGAAAAAGCAGAGGAAGAATTTTATAATCTTCAACTGCGCATGGCAGAAGTAGCCTTTGAAGTGCCTGACAATCTCGATGAAGTGGCTGCGATTGCTAATAAAACCATTGAGCAAACAACGCTTTTCAGCCGTAACCAAGCGCCTCAGGCTGTGGCCAACGGGAAAGTTCTTAATGCAGCCTTTTCACCAGAACTTATTGAGGAAGGTGTGAATAGCGAAGTTATTGAACTAGAAGACAATCATATTATGGTTGTACGCATTGCTAAGCACGAACCAGAGCGGACTCGAGCAGTAGAAGAAGTCAACTCACAGATTGAAGGTCTGTTAGTCGCTCAAGCGTCCCAGCAAGCCGCCAGAGAATGGGCACAGGCAGCATTAACTCGTTTAAGCCAAGGTGAAGCAATTGCTTTGCAAGACTTAGCTGTTGAATGGCAAGAGCAGCAGGCTATTGCTCGCAGGGGTTCGAGCGTTGAGCAAAATATTGTTGAGCAAGTGTTTAAACTCGGCGAGGAAGCGGGCAGCAATACTGCGGTAGTCGACCTAAATAATGGTGATATTAGTTTGGTACAGCTTGTCAAGGTTAATCAGCCTGCAGCAGCTGATAGTAATCAATTGGCTAGCTTGCAACGCAGATTAAGCTCTACCCGCGCCCAGTTTTTATACGGTGACTTTATTGAGTCATTAAAAGCAAAAGCTGATATTGTGGTGTATCAATAAATTTAGTTTTGTTACCCGAAAAAAAGGAGCGTTTCGCTCCTTTTTTTTATCTCTGTACCCCGTGCTAAATGTATACCGCTAACTGCAGCAAAGGTATAGCTCATCAACCAGGGCAAACGGGTCTAATTAAGCAATTACAATAATAATGCTCCGATCATTTGACCGATCATATCGATCGTGGTTTATAGTAGTCTTTGTGTGTTATTTTCATGAAAGAAACTACCATCAGCCAAACCTTTACTCACCTGCCCGACCCTCGAATGAATCAAACTCCACCCATTGGTGAATATCCTCACCATTAGTCTGTGCGCCATTATCAGTGGTTGTGACGATTTTTGCACCATTGAAGAATATGGCAAAGGCAAACAAACCTGGTTCGAAGCGTTTTTGGATATGCCTTAGGCATTCCCAGTCACGATACTTTTAATGATGTTGTGTTAAATCCGACATTCCGCAGCATTTTAGGAATATATTCTCTGACAATTTATACCTAAAATTTTAATTATGATGGATTGCCGGTCCTTTATATTTAACAGCAACGTTTTCTGCTCATTGATCGTAAGTAAATCAATACCCGCAAAACACTGGAATACCCAGCGAGCCGTTGGGGTTTGCGTTGGCTTCTTTTTCATATCAGGGAAGTGTTCATCCTGCGCTTTTAATTGCTCACGGATCGTGTGCTCTAATGCGATATATACCATTAAACATGTCGTTATGACCATCAGCAGGGCTCATCAACAGAATTGCTACAAAGACAGGAAAATTAGAGTCTGGTCATCCACAGCATCAGAGTATAAAAAACCGCAATAATGACTGAAAAAATAAGTATATAAACGAATCCTTGTTTACCTTGCTGCAGACTATGGCCTTTTAACTGCAGATATAAAAACCATATAATGCACAGGCCTAGTGGCAACATAAATAACAATTTTAACAAGTCAGTCCTCCAATTCGCTTTGTTTAATATCGCCCTAGCTTAGCAGAAAATTCATTGGTATTTTATAAACATCCGAAAGGAAATTTACTATTCGTTGATTAAGTGAAGGCTGTTGTGGGTGAAAAAGCATGACAATAAATGAGTTTTTCAAATGCAGCTGATATTTAAGTAAAGATGTCACATCGACTTGTTTAAATATTATCTCGATTAAATTATTACGCATCATTTGGCTAATTTATTATCTCAAGCTGTGGTTAGTGCTTTTCCTACGAACGGTTTATTAGAAGGAGTAAAATGGATAGCAACACTATTAACCCCTTTAGCTAACTGCTGCGCTATGCATTGTATAAGTTGTGTCAAACGCTGAATTCCCATATGACTTATATATTTCTGCTTGTGAATAGTACATACTACGCGCTACGCGCGAATTTTTTAACCAGTAATTTTATTCTGTAATCGGAGACCATAAAATGGCCTTAGAACGTACTTTCTCTATCATCAAACCTGACGCAGTTGCTAAAAATGTTGTTGGCGCAATCTATAATCGTTTTGAGTCTGCGGGCCTTAGAATTGTTGCTGCAAAAATGCTTCATTTAAGCAAAGAACAAGCCGAAGGGTTTTACGGGGAGCACAGCGAGCGTCCTTTCTTTGGTGCTTTAGTATCTTTCATGACATCTGGCCCGGTAATGGTTCAAGTGCTAGAAGGCGAAAATGCGGTACTTAAGAATCGTGAAATTATGGGTGCAACTAACCCAGCTGAAGCGCTGGCAGGTACTTTACGTGCGGATTATGCAGCATCTATCGATGAAAACGCCTGTCATGGTTCAGACGCGCCAGAGTCAGCGGCTCGTGAAATAGCTTACTTCTTCTCTGACGAAGAAATTTGCCCACGCACTCGTTAAGTATTATGTTGTTATGAAAAAGGGAGCATTGGCTCCCTTTTGTGCGATTTAAGCGAAGCAAAAAATAGCTTGGGTAGCACAATAAATGTACAATTAGCGCACTTTTTTTAGGTAATAAGTTAGATGTCCGATATTCAGGTAAACAGTCAGCAGAGCGCAGCAAAAGCGAAGGTTAATTTACTCAATTTCAATCGCAGTGCGATGCGTGAGTATTTCAATGCTATTGATGAGAAACCCTTTCGCGCCGATCAAGTGATGAAATGGATCTATCACCAGGGTGTGGCTGACTTCGAGCTTATGACTAACATAAACAAAGTCTTGCGCGCAAAATTACAAGCTAATTGTGAAATTAAAGCACCAGAAATTGCCTATCAGCAAAATGCCACTGACGGCACCATTAAGTTCGCTTTGCGACTCGAAGGCGGTCAGGAAGTTGAAACGGTTTGGATACCTGACGGCGACAGAGCAACTTTGTGTGTCTCCTCGCAAGTAGGCTGTGCCCTGGAATGTACTTTCTGTTCTACTGCCCAACAGGGGTTTAATCGAAATCTAAGCGTGTCGGAAATTATTGGTCAGGTATGGCGAGTGGCAACGACCATTGGTATGTCCAATGATACTGCCCGCCGTCCGATTACCAATGTGGTGATGATGGGCATGGGCGAGCCTTTGCTTAATCTTAAAAATGTGGTTCCGGCCATGGATTTAATGCTGGACGACTTGGCATTTAGTTTGTCAAAAAGACGTGTCACTCTCAGCACTTCAGGTGTAGTACCAGCTTTAGATATGTTAGGTGATCAAATTGATGTTGCCTTGGCGATATCTTTACATGCACCTGATGATGAGCTGCGCAATGTGTTAGTACCGGTAAATAAAAAGTATCCGATAGAGATGTTTTTGGCCTCGGTGCGGCGCTATCTTTCCAAGTCAAATGCCAACCAGGGCAAGGTAACCGTAGAGTACGTGATGCTCAACGGCATTAATGATAGCACCGACCAGGCTCATCATCTTGCTAAGGTCTTAGCGGATACTCCAAGTAAAATTAACCTCATCCCCTTTAACCCTTACCCTGGCTCACCCTACACTTGTTCCAGTAATTCCCGCATCGATCGTTTCGCTAAAGCCCTCATGAGTTATGGTTTTGTGGTGGTTGTGCGACGAACAAGAGGAGACGATATTGACGCGGCCTGTGGTCAGTTAGTCGGGGACGTTGTGGACAGAACGAAAAGAAAGTCGAAAAAACAGCTTAAAGGCGATACTATTTCAGTAAAAATGGCACAATAAGCTTTTCACTCTGTGAGTCCTATGAAAAAATTCATCTATAGTATTTTTTGCCTTGCCTTGTTAATGCTATCTGCCTGCAGCAGTAAATCGGGTCGCAGTGTCAGTGGAGACGATTTTGATAAGATAAATGCCGCTAAAACCCGAGTTTCCCTTGGTTTAACCTATCTTAAAAATGGTAACTATAGTCAGGCCAAATTTAACCTGGACAAAGCCCTTCAATTTGCCCCACGCTCAGCTGATGCACACTTTAGTTTGGCCTATTATTATCAACAGGTCGAAGAGCACGATGCGGCTGAAAGCGCCTATCAAAAGGCGATGGAGCTGGCGCCAGAAAATGCTGATATTGCTAACAGCTATGGTGCCTTTCTGTGTGAACGTGGAAAGTATCCGGAAGCAAAGCGGTATTTTTTGCAAGCAGTTAACAGCGATAACTATATATCTAGCGCGGAAACTTACGAAAACTTGGCTCTATGCAGCCGCTCTCATGGAGAAATGGTCGACGCCCTTGAATATTTGCGTAGCGCAGTCAACCATCAACCCGGGCGGGCAAGAAGTCTGTATATGTTGGCTGAGGCTTTAGTTGAAACTGACAGATGGCTAGAGGCAAAGGATGTTTTGCGCCGTTACGAAAAAGTGTCACAAGTTTCTGCTCGTAGTTTGTTATTGGCTAGCCAAATTGAAAGTGCGTTGGGTAATACGCCATTATCAGAAAGCTATGGCATCATGTTGCTCAGAATGTACTCTAGTGATCCTGCTACTGACGAATATCGTCGAAGAACTAAGGATCTATCAATTCCGCCGACAGCACGCAAGCCAAGTAAGAGTGCACAGGTGACAGCCAACCCCACGCCAGTCAAGATTGAGTCTGAGCTTGTGAATGAAAGCGTAAAAGCAATTGAAGAGGCGGCTATTACCACAGAACCTGTGGAGTAAACAAAAAATTCGACTGACGAACAGGCTGAATTTGAGCTTGCTAATACAAATTCAGATGAAAAAGTCGCGACCACAGCAATAGTCCCAGAAACGCAGGCAAAAGAGCCTACTGTTGAGGAGGATGAGACATTATCAATTTTTCATATTGTGCAAGCAAAAGAGAACCTTTATCGTATCTCATTGTTATACAATATAAGAATGCAGCGTCTGGTAGAATGGAATGATTTAACGGACTCGTCGGCGATTTACCAAGGTAAAAAACTGCGGCTTGTCGCTCCTGAAAATAAAGAGTAGTGCCTGAACTATGAGTGAAGTACAAGAAAAAACGCCAATTGTTGGTCCCGGCCAGCTTTTAAGGACCGCCCGTCAGCAGGCTAAACTTAGTGTTCAAGATATAGCTCAAAAGTTACATTTGAATTCTTCTGTGATAACAGATATTGAAGACGACAACTATGATCGTAATATCTCCATGACCTTTATCAAGGGCTATATTAAGCTGTATGCGAAGCAAGTTATGGTAACCGAGGCGGAGATAGTAAGCGCCTTCGAAACCCTTAATACGCAGAAAAAAGAACCAGCCAAATTGCATAGTTTTTCCCGTCGTGTTGCGAACCAAGCGAATGACGATAAATTGATGATGGTAAGTTACATGATCTTGGCCGTCGTGCTGGCATTAGTAGTTGTTTGGTGGTTTCAGCAAAGCGACAACGATGTAGCAACGACCATATCTCGAGTTGCCGAGCAAGACTACACAAGCACTGAATACAAAGATGAACAGGTTAGTGAAGTTCTTAATTCTGGCATACAACAAAACAATGAAGGCGAGACTGACATCACAATAGAGAATGATCAGACTACAGTTGAAAGTATGGCCTCACTAAATACCTTACAGGAGCAGGAGGCAAACACTCTGGCTTCTGCCGGTGCTGAACTAGAAGCAATTTCAGCTCCAGAGCAGACCAATAATGAATTGGCTAGTGAGGAAGTAGATTCCGTAGTTCAGAATATCCAATCTTCTATTGCCGAAACTAATGTTGTTGATCAAAAGGCTGTTGCCCTCGCAGACTCCGTACAATTAGTGTTTGAATTTTCCGGAGATTGTTGGATAAATTTGAGTGATGCTACCGATGAAAATATTGCTTACGGTGTAAAAACTGCGGGCCGGGTAATGACTGTATCCGGTGTCCCCCCGTTTACTGTGACTTTGGGCGCGCCAGAAGTAGTAAAAATTTCTTATGCAGGTGAAGCAATCGATATGTCTAAATTCAGGGCAGGTTACACTGCTAAGTTTACGTTGCCAATAACGCCTCAGCGTTAGCGCGTTCATTAATTTTTAGGAATAATCATGTTTGCCGAATCTCCTATTACACGTCGAAAATCCACTCGCATTAATGTGGGGAAAGTACCCATTGGTGATGGTGCGCCGATCGCTGTGCAGTCGATGACCAATACTCCCACCACTGATGTAGAGGCAACCGTTGCGCAGATTAACCGGATAGAGGCGGTAGGTGGCGATATCGTGCGCGTGTCGGTGCCAACCATGGATGCAGCAGAGGCATTCAAACTCATTAAGCAGCAGGTTAATGTGCCGCTGATTGCTGATATTCACTTTGACTATCGCATTGCCTTAAAAGTTGCCGAATATGGGGTGGATTGCCTACGTATTAATCCTGGCAACATTGGCAGTATGGACAGGGTTCGTTCGGTAGTGGACTGTGCCCGAGACCACGGTATTCCTATCCGCATCGGGGTTAACGGCGGTTCATTGGAAAAGGATTTGCAAGAAAAATATGGCGAGCCTACGCCCGAAGCATTGGTCGAATCAGCTATGCGTCACGTAGACATTCTCGACAAACTAAATTTTGATCAGTTTAAAGTCAGCGTTAAGGCTTCAGACGTATTTCTCGCAGTCGGTGCCTATCGGGGATTGGCGGCAAAAATAGATCAACCCTTGCATTTGGGTATTACCGAAGCGGGTGGCTTACGTGCTGGTGCGGTGAAAAGTTCGGTTGGTTTAGGTATGTTATTGGCAGAGGGTATTGGCGATACCATTCGTATTTCATTGGCGGCCGATCCAGTCGAAGAAATAAAAGTGGGCTTTGATATATTAAAGTCCCTGCGCATTCGCTCACGTGGTATTAATTTCATTGCCTGTCCCAGTTGCTCTCGTCAGGAGTTTGACGTGATCAGCACGGTAAACGCTCTTGAACAACGGCTGGAAGATCTTCTCACGCCGATGGATGTGTCAATTATTGGTTGTGTAGTAAACGGTCCCGGTGAAGCAGAAGTTTCTGATATAGGTTTAACCGGTGCCCGGAATATGAGTGGTTTCTATCTCGATGGTAAACGTCAAAAAGAACGTCTATCTAATGATGATCTGGTTGATCAACTAGAGAAACGCATTCGTGCTAAAGCGGCCGTATTTGATCAAGACATGCAAATCAAGGTAAAGCAACTTAGTTAATGCTTTGTAGAACAAAAGATTCGAAAATAAGCCCGCTGAGCGTTGTACGTTTATCGGTAAACCTCTTATAATGCAGGGCTTTTAATCAAAAATGTGTTCAAGAGAAATTCCTTAGTGTCCAAACAAATTCAGGCAATCCGTGGTATGAACGACTGCTTACCGGAGCAGAGCGGTTTATGGCAGTGGGCAGAATCTGCCATGCGAGCAGTGGTAGCCAGCTATGGCTATCAGGAAATTCGAACGCCGATTGTTGAAAGCACCAATCTTTTTAAACGTTCAATCGGTGAAGTCACCGATATCGTTGAGAAAGAAATGTACACTTTTGCCGATCGCAATGAGGATAGCTTAACTTTGCGTCCCGAGGGCACCGCAAGTGTTGTACGAGCGGGAAATGAACATGGTTTGTTATACAACCAGCAGCAACGTCTGTGGTATATGGGAGCGATGTTTCGACATGAACGACCGCAAAAAGGTCGCTACCGCCAATTCCATCAGTTTGGGGTAGAAGTCTTCGGTTTAGCTGGACCTGACATTGATGTCGAAGTAATTATGTTGAGCGCACGGTTATGGAAGAAGTTTGGCATTGAAAAGCATGTCAGACTGGAAATTAACTCTTTAGGTTCAAGCCAGGCCAGAGCGAATTACAAAGAGGCCTTGGTTAGTTACTTAAGTGAGCGCAAGTCGGCTTTAGACGAAGACAGTGTTCGTCGCTTGGCTAGCAATCCGTTACGTGTATTGGATAGCAAAAACCCTCAGGTACAAGAGGCAATAAAAGACGCACCGAGTCTGATGGATTATCTGGATGAGGAGTCCAAAGAACATTTTTGTGGATTGTGTGAACGATTAGACCGCTTAGGTATCCAATACCGGGTTAACCCTCGCTTAGTGCGTGGTTTAGATTATTACAACCGCACCGTATTTGAGTGGGTAACCGACAGTTTAGGCTCTCAGGGTACCGTTTGTGCGGGCGGTCGCTATGACGGACTGGTTGAACAATTGGGCGGCAAGTCGACCCAAGGCGTCGGTTTTGCCATGGGGCTGGAACGTTTAATATTAATGTTACAAGCTCTTGAATTAGATAAAAATGTAGCCCCAGTGGTCGATTTGTATGTTACTTCAATGGGTGACTCAGTCGAAGATTACGCTCGCGAAGTAGGAGAACAGCTTCGGGAACAACTTCCCTTGCTCAGGGTGCAAAGCCACTGCGGTGGCGGTAATTTTAAGAAGCAGATGAAACGTGCTGATGCCAGTGGAGCCGCGATGGCATTAGTATTGGGTGAAAACGAAATGAATGAACAGCAGGTAAGTGTTAAATATCTGCGTGAAGATAGACCGCAAGTAACGATGCAGCGTGACGACTTGGTCACGTATTTAAAAAATGTGCACGGCGACTAGCTGTAAGCAATCTAATGAGAATCAATTTACACCCTAATAATAATGGGTGTAGCAGTAAGAGGATTTTGCGATGGAACAGTACGAAACAGAAGAGCAACAGGTGGAAGCGATTAAGCGTTTTTGGAAAGAAAACGGTGTGGCGATAATTGTAGGTGCAGCCTTGGGTTTAGGCGGATTGTACGGTTGGCGTTATTATAACGAGCAAAAAATAACCAGTCAGGAATACGCTTCTGCGGCCTATGAAAAAACTACTCAAGAATTGCTGGAAACTGAGGCAGGCTTTAGTCCGGGGCAAGCCTATATTAATGACAATTCAGATACAGGTTATGCCTTATTAATGGCCTTTAAATTGGCACAACAGGCAATTGAACGTAAAGATTTGAGTGAAGCTGCTAAGAACTTAAGTTTCGCCGCGGCGAACGCGCAGAATGGATCCATTGAGGCAATTGCTAACCTGCGTTTGGCTCGAGTTCAACTAGAACAAGAACAGTTTGAGCAGGCGTTACTAAGCTTGGATGAGGTTACTGACGAAGCCTTTATCGCTCAGCGCCAGGAAACTAAAGGTGATGTTTATGTGGCACAGCAATTGTTTGACAAGGCCCGTGCAGCCTACAGCTCAGCACTTGAAGAAAATGCCAACAACAATGTGTTGAAAATGAAATTAGATAATCTGGCAGCTGTGGTCAATGCTTAATATGAGTCCAATGAAACGTATCAATCTGCCCCTGCTTTTTATCAGCGTGTTTGGTTTATCGGCCTGCTCTACCGTAACAAATTGGTTTGCTGATGAAGAAAAACTGGAAATTCGTACACTTACACCGATCGAGGCGCAATTCACTCCTTCCACACTATGGTCAACAGATTTAGGAAGTGGTGTTGGACAGTATTATTCGAGAATAAAACCGGCTGTAGCCTATGGAAAGGTCTATGCGGCAAATCGTCAAGGTACAGTTAGTGCTTTTGAGCAAGAATCCGGCAAACAAGTGTGGAGCAAAAATTATGCGCAACATAAGGACGAAGGACTGACGGCTGGTATAACTAAACTCTGGTCCAGTGGCATTTCTGCAAAAATAGCCGGGGGCCTGAGCGTTGCATATGAAACGGTGTTTTTTGGCACTGAAAATGGTGAAGTGATTGCACTTAACGCGCAAACTGGCGAGCAACTTTGGCGGGTAAACGTTAAAGGTGAAGTATTGGCGGCTCCTGCCATTGATGAAGGTATAGTATTGGTTAATACCGGATCGGGCATAATGTTCGCATTGGATGCTGGCACAGGCGAGCAAGTCTGGTCATATGAATCCGATGTGCCACCACTGTCTTTGCGCGGTGTATCAGCCCCGGCGGCAGCCAATGGCGGTGCAATAGTCGGCACAGCCAGTGGTAAACTTGCGGTCAATATTATCGGAACTGGCCAAACTGCCTGGGAACAAGTGATATCGGCTCCTACCGGTGCGACTGAGCTAGAGCGTATTGTAGATATTGACAGCCAACCCTTATTGGCTGGAGGGACAATCTACGTTATATCCTATGACGGTTCATTGGCCTCAGTCGAGCTGCGCAGTGGTCGGGTTATCTGGAAACGAGAATATAAATCCTATCGTCGCATCACTACAGAGGGTAACAACCTGTTTGTGGTGGACGTAAATAGTAATGTCTATGCACTTGATCGTCGCAACGGCATAGAGTTATGGAGTCAAAGTAGTCTAAAACAAAGACAGCTGACTGCTGGCACGCCTTTGGGTGAATATATTGTGGCCGGCGACAAGTTTGGTTACCTGCACTGGCTTAATCAAAGCGACGGGAAAATAGTCGCTCGTTTGGCGGTTGGGGGCGATGATGAAGACGAAAGCATTTACTCCGCCCCAGTAGTTGACGGTAAAGTGCTCTATACTCAAACCCGCGATGGTAAATTAGTCGCTGTGCAAACACCCTAAGCAGCATTTACTCTTTTATGGGCTTAGGACATCTCCTAAGCCTTTTGCGTTTAAAGGACGTCAAGTATGTTACCCGTTGTTGCCCTCGTTGGTCGCCCAAATGTGGGGAAATCCACATTATTCAATCGCTTAACCCGTACCCGGGATGCCCTAGTTGCAGACTTTCCAGGTTTAACGCGAGATCGTAAATACGGTACCGCTAAATTTGAGGCCCTGCAATTTATTGTCGTGGATACGGGAGGCATAAGCGGAGACGAGCAGGGCATTGACGTAGCAATGGCCGAGCAGTCGCTTTTGGCGATAGTGGAAGCCGATGTTGTGTTGTTTTTGGTTGACGCCAGAGCCGGTATGACCCCGGCGGATCAAGGAATTGCCACACATTTGCGTAAGCAAGAGAAACCTGTTTACGTGGTGGCCAATAAAGTTGACGGTATTGACGGTGACAGTGAAAGTGCTGATTTTTATGCTTTGGGTTTGGGGGCCGTAAGTCAAATTGCAGCCACCCACGGCCGAGGCATTTCCCAGTTATTACAAAGTTCTCTGGGGCCATTATCTGATCAATTTCCTGAAATGCATGTCCAGGAACCAGAAGAGCAGGATGAGCAGGAAAGCGCTGAAGAGCAGCTTGAGCGCCTGCAAAACTTACCAATAAAATTGGCGATTGTGGGTAAGCCTAACGTAGGTAAATCGACCTTAACTAATCGCATTCTCGGAGAAGAACGGGTCGTGGTGTATGATCAACCAGGAACCACTCGCGACAGTGTGTTTATCCCCATGCAACGTGATGAGCGTGAATACATACTGATCGACACGGCCGGGGTGCGCCGGCGTAAAAACATTTCGGAAGCAATAGAAACTTTCTCCATTATCAAAACCCTGCAAGCCATTGAAGAAGCTAACGTAGTGTTGCTGGTAGTTGATGCGAGAGAGGGCTTAAGCGATCAAGATTTAAGTTTGTTGGGCTTTGTGTTAAATGCTGGCCGCTCACTGGTATTGGTTGTTAATAAATGGGACGGTCTGGACAAAAGTGTCAAGGAAGAGATCAAAAGTGAGTTGGATCGACGACTGGGTTTTGTTGATTTTGCCCGCCTACATTTTATCTCTGCTTTGCATGGCACCGGGGTCGGACACTTGTTTGAATCCGTGCAAGAAGCTTATGCCTCAGCCACCAAGCGTATTAATACATCAATGTTGACCCGTATCATGGACATGGCCCAGGGGGATCACCAGCCGCCCATGGTGCGCGGGCGTCGAGTGAAAATGAAGTATGCCCATGCAGGGGGTTATAACCCTCCCTTGATAGTGATCCACGGCACTCAGGTTAAGGATCTACCTGATTCCTACAAACGTTACATGATGAATTACTTCCGCAAGGCGCTCAAAGTCATGGGTACACCAATCAAAGTTGAATTCCGCGAAGGAGCGAATCCTTACGAGAGCAATATGAATACGATGACTGACTCACAGCGTCGTAAACGTAAGCTGTTGATCCGCATGCATAAGAATAACAAGTAAGTTTACATAAGCTGTGGTTGATAGCATTTTCTACTTGGTCGATACGCCAGATTTAATCCTGACCATTTAAAGCGACTTATTCAAAGCTAGGCATGGACCTGCTGGCCTCTATCGTGCAGTGGATAGAGCGCCTGTAATTCCCTGGCAATGCACTTAGAAGCATCGATATATTTTTTCTTATTGATTGGGCAGGCCAATTCAACTACATGGCCATGCTCGTCAATGAGCAACCAACAAAACACCTGATGGTTCACCTGAGGCAGGCTAAATCGATACACCGTCATGCTGTGATTGGCTGAATAAGTCAGGAGTTTTAGCCAAATTGAGTGAGGAAAGCGACTGAGGCCGAAGGTCCAAATGCTTTGTCTAATCTGTTGGCGAGATTCAGTTGCCGGTACATAGACCGATTTTTGCAAAGGATTCTCTTGTGGCCCAAATACCAGGCCATATTTCTTCACTAAATCGTCAATCGCTTTAAGTCCGCTATCAATTTTCATATTAATAACCTCATTATTTGGTTTGTGTCGTTTGGTTTATATCACTTCGCGTAAACTCATCTGTGTTTAAGTTAGCACGTCATAACTCAGGTATACTGTAATAATATACAGTATTTCCAGAAATGCAAATTTGAGCGATATTTGTACTGTCCGTATCAAATATTGCAGCAAACGCTATGTACTGCACATACCTGCATTCCACGTCTGTCGCCCTGTTAAATTCTGGCGCGTTTCAGAGAACAGGGTAAGGAGATAATAACCCATGACTTCGCCGCACAAAAAATTTGCTTACAACGACCCATTTTCTCTCAGAGTTCTTGGTGAAGTTATATTTTTTGGGTTACCTTTACTAAAGGACTTATTGTCTGTTTGCCCTAATCTGTTTTAGAAGCTCTGAATGAAGAAAATTAATGTTAAATAAAGCCCACAGTGTTTTAAAAGAAGTCTTCGGCTTCGATCAGTTTCGTGATTCTCAACAAGCCATTATCAGCAATGTATTGCAAGGGAAAAATACCCTAGCCATTATGCCCACTGGAGGCGGTAAGTCCTTGTGCTATCAAATTCCAGGCATAGTCTTTGATGGCTTAACCGTGGTCATTTCACCGCTTATTTCTTTGATGCAAGATCAGGTTAGGCAATTACATGAGCTTGCTGTGCCTGTGTGTATGCTGAATAGTTCGTTGTCTCCACAGGATTATCAACAGAACGTCAACGCCTTGCAGCAACAACAAATTAAGTTGCTATTTTTGGCTCCAGAGACGGTGTTACAAACTGGTACATTGGCTTTATTGGACAAAGTGAACGTTAGATGTATTGCCATCGATGAGGCTCACTGTATCTCCGAATGGGGACATGACTTTCGCCCCGAATATCGTCAGCTTAATCTCTTGCTTGAACGTTTTCCTAAAGCGGTGTGTATTGCCTTAACCGCCACAGCAACGCCTAGAGTTAGGGAGGATATTAAGCGGCAATTACAGATTGAGCAAAGCAGCGAATATATTGCCAGTTTTGACCGGCCAAATTTGTACATCGAAGTGATCCCTAAAGATAATCCCTATAAGCAAACTAAGGCGTTTATCGATCAACACCCTGAGCAATCGGGCATTATCTATTGCCTATCGCGCTCAGGGGTAGACGAACTCACAGCAAAACTACAACAGGACGGATATGCGGCTTTGGCCTATCATGCAGGTTTAAATAATGGCAAACGCAGTGACTATCAAGAGCGTTTTATCCGTGACGATGTACAGATAATTGTTGCCACCATCGCCTTTGGTATGGGGATTAACAAACCCGATGTACGTTATGTATTGCACTATGATTTACCGAAAAATATTGAAGGGTATTATCAACAAATTGGCCGTGCAGGCCGCGATGGCTTAGACGCTGATTGTTTGCTGTTGTTTGGCTATGGTGATACCGGGAAAATACGCTTTTTTATCGACCAGATGTCGAATGAGCAAGAAAAACGCTTAGCCAGTATGCACTTGAATCAGATGTTGGCTTTGGCCGAAACTGAAGAATGTCGACGCTTGCCATTGCTGAAATACTTAGGTGAAAGCGTGATCCCCGAAAAATGCCAAAAATGCGATAACTGCAACAACCAAGACAAAGAGAAAACAGACCTAACCGTGCCCGCACAGAAGTTTTTGTCTTGTGTTTATCGCACCGGCGAGCGTTTTGGAGCCAGCCACATTATTGACGTGTTGCGTGGCTCAAGCGCAGAAAAGGTGCTGCAAAATCAACATAACCTGTTGTCTACCTACAATATTGGAAATGAATTCACTAAAAAACAATGGATGGCTTTATCTCGACAAATGATCCAAAAAGGCCTGCTGCTTCAAGACGAGCAATTTGGCGGCTTAAAGCTCACTCAGCAAGCTGCTGAAATTTTAAAAGGCAAAGCGCCATTTTTTGCCATGTTACAGCAAACCGTTGTGCAAAGTCACAGTAGTGGCAAGACGTTCAGTAAGGCGGGCGATATAGGGTTAATGCAGATACTTAAAGCACAACGTAAACAATTAGCAGATGCCGGTAATCTTCCTCCTTATGCCGTATTCTCTGATCGCACTCTGAATGAAATGGCTTATTTTTTCCCTCATTCAGAACAAAATCTGTTGGCTATTCATGGTGTTGGGCAAGGTAAATTGGAAAGATACGGCGAGCATTTTCTTGGTCTAATCATGGACTACTGTCAACAGCATAATATTCAAGAAGTAAGCAACTTGCAGCCCACCACCAGTAAAAGGAACACTAAATCCAGCCAAACATCTTCTATTACTAAAAGCCTGGAAATCGCCAAAGCCTTCGAAGGCGGACAATCGACATCAGCTTTGGCGGTACAATATAAGGTAAAACCCAGCACAATAATCAATCATATTTACCGTTATGTGCAAGATGGCAACCGCTTGAATAACTTAAAAAAAGTACTTGAACAAAGCCAGTTAAGCCAAAAGGAAATCGATCAAGGGCTTGCCGCATTTACGGAACACGGCGAAGACCGTTTAAGACCCATTTATGACAGTCTCAACGAACAAGTGGATTACAATAAACTGCACCTGCTGCGTATCTATTTTTTGAACAACAAAAATATAGAGTCTGAATAGCTAAACATAAGTCTTTAAGAATTTGGTGGCGACGCTGCGGCTTTTTTAATCCCTCTTCAACGTTCCCTGACCAGCATCAAAATTTAGTGGGGCAGCTAGCCGCATACCGGTAGGCGCTGCACACCCTGCTGTTAAATACTTCTATTCTTATTCAAAGTGAATCCTCATGATTCAAACAATCACAACCTAGTCATACCTTGAAAAGCCAAAACTGGGGCCACTGATTTTGCTAGTTCTTGTTGCCAATTGAGTCTTTATGTTCTGTTATCTGGTGTAATGAGCAGCAGGCTTAAAGTAGAACAATTCAGTTACATAATAACAAAAGCCTGCGCAATTGAAGCGCCTAAGCGCTTGATACCAGCAATTCTCGGTGAAAAACGGTACGCTTAGACGAAATGACTTTTTTGGCCATTCTGTGTCGCTAATAGAGTATGACTGTGCTGCTCCGAATTTTTTCCTTTTAAAACAAACACAGAGCAAGCTACACAACGAAGTGCATTATCTTACAAAATGTCTCTTAATCTGTTTTTGTGGCGGTAACCTCATCGCTATCTGGATTTAATAACAAGTCCATTAAATGAGCCCAGTCATCTACGACCAATATTCTGATGGTTGATCTAAAGTTCTCCCATAAATGAGATTTAGATCCGAATGACGTTCTACACGCTTGGTATACACCATCTGTCAGTTCAAATATTTGATGAAAATAGAAGGCCAAAGTAAGTAAATACATATTGTAACTCAGGTTTTTTTGACCATGACCATAGTTATGCTCTAAATGGTTACCTGGGTTCTTAAGTGTGTTAAAACACTCGTTTTCAATCTTCCATCGACAACGCCCTGTCTTAGTCATTAGCTCAACATTGCTTGCTGTGATGTCTATATCGCTGACCCAGCTATTGGTATTGGTATAGGTATAGGTATAGGTATAGGTATAGGTGATTTTGCCCTGTGCGTTTTTTAACTGGTATTGGAGCCAATTAACCTCAATCGCTTTTTCACCACCGTGCAGGGGAACCTTATTATGCCAGGTATAAACATGCGTTCGTCCCTTATCGTCAAACGTTTCTGAGCGAGGTAACCATGTAAAGTCCTTCAGCCATTCAAACAGGTATTTGTGATCGCCTGGCTTAGCGACAAATAAATAGTGCATGCCCTCATCTAACGAGACTTGTATCATAGGTTGATGTGACAGCAGACCGTCACCACAGATCATCAATGTTTGCCGTGGGAGGGCCAAGTGTAAATTTTTGATGAAGCGCTTGGCGGCAATTAGTTTCACAATCTTGTTTCTTAGTACCATCCGTATTTTTGATTGCTTCTGGCATGACAGGTAATACCTGTTTGCGATCTGGATGCATGATAGCCCCCTGCAAAACACCGTGGTGGTAGGTTGTCTCTCCACTCTTATGCTCTTTGGTTAGACAGGACTCACAATGGATGCTCTTGGAACTGTGATATTGGGTCTCGTCAATGGTACACATTAGTACATTAGGTAAAATCGCGTATTCTTCCAAGTGCTTGTGTCGTCTTAAGCGCTGGAAATAGTTCTTAAAAACACTCACTAGTTCTTCGCTCAATGCCACCGCTCAAAATTCATGGCACTTTTTTAAACAACAGTGTCAGAGCATAACGGTATTCTCCTGTGTCAGGATTAACAATGGGCACAGTCGGCCCACAGTAATCACTAAACAGCGTTTCTCCCGCCAGATTCAGCTGACGCATACTTCGGTTTAACGTCTTGCTCCAGCGTTGGTACAAGGCACAAAATTGGGTGTATCCGTAAGC